>CAZLLB010000022.1:0-24097 GCA_964560165.1 uncultured Parvibaculum sp.
AAGACCCCCCGCTCGGGCAGGATCGACGCTTTAAAGCTCATGCTCCGCTTCTCAAACCCGTTTTTCCACAAGACCGGACGGTCCGGCCTGATATCACAGTTTGGCACATTTAGGAGCGCCGCGCGCGGGCCACAAGTCGGCCTTTCCTGTCCGCGCCGGATCGCTTACCTATACTCCGCACCCTTTTCCCCCGTCAGCAAGGCCGCGACCCGCCGAATGCGTATTCTTTTCATCACCTCGAACCGCATCGGCGATGCCGTCCTGTCCACGGGCCTCCTCGCAGGTCTGATGGAACGCTATCCGGGAGCCAAATTCTGGGTTGCCTGCGGCCCGCTGGCAGCCCCGCTTTTCCGCCACGCGCCCGGCGTCGAGCGCATCATCGAGCTGCGCAAGGCCCCCCGCGCCGGTCATTGGCGCAAATTGCTCAAGGCGACCATGTTTCGCCGCTTCGAGGCGGTCGTCGATCTACGCGGTTCGGCCACCGCCTTCCTGCTCTGGACGAAAAAACGCCACATCCTGCGCGCCAACCACACGTTGCACCGGGTCATTCACAATGCCTCTGTCGCGGGCTTCGATCCCGCTCCCTGGCCGCGCGTCTGGCCGGGCGAGGCCGCCCGCGCCCGCGCGCGCGACCTGATCCCCGATGGCCGCACCGTCCTCGCGCTCGGTCCCTCTGCCTCATGGCCGCGCAAAATGTGGCCGGTCGAGCGCCACGCCGAACTCGTCGCCCGCCTCACCGGCCCGGGCTGCCCGCTCGCGGGCGCCCATGTGCTGATCGCGCTCGCGCCGGGCGAACGCGAGCTGGCCAAACCCATCATCGACGCCGTGCCTGATGAGCGCCGCATCGAGCTCGTCGGTGAAGATCTCAACCTCGTCGCCGCCTGCTTTGAGCGCGTCCGCCTTTATATCGGCAACGATAGCGGGCTGATGCACATGGCGGCCGCCGCGGACGCGCCGACGCTCGGCCTTTTCGGCCCGACGCCCGATGGCCGCTACGATCCCTGGGGCACCAGAACCGCGCAAATACGCGGTCCACGTTCGCGTGAAGAAATTCTCGACGATCTTGGCGATGGCTATAGCGGCCCCAACGCCATGCAGGATTTGACCGTCGATATGGTCTATGACGCTGCCGTGGCGCTTCTCGCGCGCACCGAAACGACACCAACCGAAAAGGCCACCGCATGAGCGCGAGCTACGATCTCATCATCAAGGGCGGCACCGTCGTCAATCAGGACGGCATCGGCCTCGCAGATATCGGCATCACACAAGGCCGCATCGCCGCTATCGGCGATCTCAAAACTGCAAGCGCTGGCGAAGTTATCGACGCCAAGGGCCTCCACATTCTGCCCGGCGTCACCGACAGCCAGACGCATATGCGCGAGCCCGGCAACGAACATAAAGAGGATTTCGAAACCGGCGGCCGCGCGGCTGTTCTCGGCGGCGTCACCTCCGTCTTTGAAATGCCCAACACCGCCCCGCCGACCACGACGCCCGACGCCGTGGCCGACAAGGTTCGCCGCGCCCATCACCGTATGCAATGCGACTTCGCCTTTTACGGCGGCGCGACCACCGAAAACGTGAGCCTCCTGCCCGAGATCGAGCGCTCGCCCGGCTGCTGCGGCATCAAGGTCTTCATGGGTTCATCCACCGGCACGCTGCTTGTTGCCACCGACGAAGATGTCGCCCGCGTGCTGGGTGCGATCAACCGCCGCGCCGCCTTTCATTCCGAAGACGAACCGCGTCTGGTCGAGCGCAAGAAGCTGGCGCTTGAAGGCCACGTCGAGACGCATCCCGTCTGGCGCGATGCCGAAGCCGCTGTCCTCTGCACCACGCGCCTGTTGCGGCTGGCGCGTCAGGCGGGCAAGCGCATTCATGTGCTCCACATCTCGACGGCGGATGAAATCCCGCTTCTCGCCGCCGCCAAGGACATCGCCACCGCCGAGACGACGCCGCAGCATCTCACGCTCACCGCGCCCGAATGCTATGAGCGCCTCGGCACCTATGCGCAGATGAACCCGCCGATCCGCACCGCCGAACATCGCGCGGGCATCTGGGCAGGCGTCAATGCAGGCATCATCGACGTGCTCGGCTCCGACCACGCGCCGCACACGCGCGAAGAAAAAGACAAGACCTATCCGAACACGCCGTCAGGCATGCCCGGCGTGCAGACGCTCGTTCCCATCATGCTCGATCATGTGAATGCCGGACGTCTGACGCTTCAGCGTTTTGTGGACCTCACCTCCGCCAGCCCGCAGCGCATCTTCGGCATGGCGCGCAAGGGCCGTATCGCGGTCGGCTACGACGCCGACCTGACGGTGGTGGACATGAATGCCAAACGCACCATCACCAACGACTGGATCGCCACCCGTGCAGGCTGGACGCCTTTCGACGGCGTCGAGGTCAAAGGCTGGCCCGTCGGCACCATCATCCGCGGCCGCCGCGTCATGTGGAACGACGAGATCACTGGTGCGGCAGGCGGCGAGCCGATCACTTTCGTTGAAGCTTTGCCGAGGGTTTGAATTTTATCCTGTCATTGCGAGCCGCCGAAGGCGGCGTGGCAATCCAGCCTGCTAAAGAAAGATGGATTGCTTTGCTTCGCTCGCAATGACGAAGGTATTAATGCACCATCCCGACAAACTCCGCATACGGAAATTCCGCCGGACTGATCACCCGCTTCGTCGCAATCCGCACTGAATGGAGCGGCCCGTCGAGATTCTTCTCCCAGAAAGCCAGAAACTTGGCTAACGTCGGATAGCGCGGCTCAAGGTCGTAATCCTGCCAGATGAATGTCTGGAGAACGTCCCGATGGTCCGGCATGCGATAAAGGATTTCGGCGGTCACCAGCCTGTAACCGTCGAGCATCTGCTGAAATTCACTTTGCTTTTTCAACATCCCTCACTCCTGCTGCGTTCGACACCAGCCGGCGTGATCAAGGGCCTCTTGCGACTCACATTCGGCCCGTCGCGCCGATACAAGAATCCTAACGAATGGAAAGTCTGACGGTCGATCTTTGCAATCCGCTTAAGACATGATTTCTCAAAACTGTGACCTGAATTCTGGCACTCGCATCGCCCAAGTGCTGCCGCGCCGCAAAACGGCGCATCCCGCCCAAATCCCCAATCAACCCGCCAGCCTTGACCCGAACCCGGTTTTGGGTTCGTTTGTGCGCAGCATCATTAAGTTGAGCCCGAAAAGGGCCGGCAGGGAGCCAAATGACCGATAAATTCCGGGCTATTCGTGTGTCGAAGGCCGAAACCGGCCAGACAGCAGAACTGGTCGATCTGACCTTGAACGATCTGATGGAAGGCGATGTCACCGTCGCCGTCGATTATTCGACCGTCAATTACAAGGATGGGCTGGCGCTGACCGGCAAGGCTCCGATCATTCGCAGCTTTCCGCTGATCCCCGGCATCGACTTTGCGGGCAAGGTCGAAAGCTCCACCAACGCGAATTTCAAGCCCGGCGACCGCGTCGTGCTGAACGGCTACGGCGTCGGTGAAACGCACAATGGCGGCTATGCCCAGAAGGCGCGCGTCAAGGGCGACTGGCTGGTGAAACTGCCCGACAATATTTCGAGCGCCCACGCCATGGCCATCGGCACGGCGGGCTATACGGCAATGCTCTGCGTCCTCGCGCTTGAGCATGGCGGCGTGACACCGGACAAGGGCGATGTGCTCGTCACCGGCGCTGCGGGCGGCGTGGGTTCGGTCGCCATCGCGCTGCTGGCCAAGCTCGGCTACCGCGTCATCGCTTCGACGGGCCGGGCTTCCGAGGCCGACTATCTGAAATCTCTCGGTGCCGCCGACATCATCGACCGCAACGAGCTTTCCGCCCCCGGCAAGCCCATCGGCAAGGAACGCTGGGCCGGTGTCGTCGATGCCGTTGGCAGCCACACGCTCGCCAACGCATTGGCGCAGACGCGCTACGGCGGCACGGTTGCAGCTTGTGGGTTGGCGCAAGGCATGGACCTTCCGGCCTCCGTCGCGCCCTTCATCCTGCGCGGCGTCACGCTTGCAGGCATCGACAGCGTACAAGCGCCGATGGCAAAGCGCGTCGCCGCATGGTCGCGTCTGGCCAAAGATCTCGATCTCAGCAAGCTCGACGCCATGACCACGCGCGCGAATTTGAAAGACGTCATCGACCTCGGTGCGAAAATTCTCGGCGGGCAGGTTCGTGGCCGCGTCGTCATCGACGTCAACGCCTGAGCAAAGCGGGGGAGGGCCGAACATGAACATGCCCGTGAACACGGCAAAACCGCCTTACCGCAAGGCGCATTACGTCGAACGCAAGATCGAGGTCGAGCACCGTCCCGACGGCTCGATCCTGTTGCGCAATCCGCATCCGCTGCTCGAAGCGCCGAAAAATCTTGCCGCGCCGATCCGCAAATGGGCGGTCGAAGCGCCCGATCGCACATGGCTTGCCATCCGCAAGCCCGCGACCGAAAAAGGCAAGTTCGGCGAATGGGACAAGCTCAGCTACGGCGAAGCGGCATTGCGCATCAACGCGATTGCGCAGGCGCTTCTGGCGCGCGGCATGAACCAGCAGACGCCGCTGATGATCCTTTCGGGCAATTCGATCGAACATGCACTGATGACCTATGGCGCATTGCTCGCGGGCGTTCCCGTCGTGCCCGTCTCGCCCGCCTACAGCACGATGAGCACGGATTTCGACAAGCTGAAATATGTCGTCGCCCTCATTGAGCCGAAGATGATCTTCATGCAGGGCGCGGCTCCATTCACGCGCACTCTCGCCGCTCTCGATCTGAAAGACGCCGAACTCGTCACCGCCGACGCCTCGCTCGGCACGGCTTATGCCGATCTCCTCGCTACCCCCGTGACCGATGCGGTGGAAAAGAATTACGCCACGCTCAATCACGGCATGGTGGCTAAATATCTTTTTACCTCCGGCTCCACCGGCATGCCCAAAGCCGTCATTCTGACAGTCGGCATGATGTGCGTGAATTCCGTCATGCCGAAAAGCGTGACGCTGCCCGCCGCCTATGAAGAGCCGCCGGTGCTGCTGAACTGGTTGCCGTGGAACCATTGCTTCGGCGGCAATTCGATCCTCAACAATCTGACGACCGCTGGCGGCACACTCTATATCGACGGTGGCCGTCCCGTTCCCGGCGCCTTTGCCGAGACTGTGCAGAATCTGCGCGAAATCGCCTGCACCGCTTATTCAAGCGTGCCTTCCGCCTACACGATGCTGGTTGAGGAACTTGAGAAGGACGACGCGCTCGCCGCCAATTTCTTCTCGCGCCTGAAGTCGCTCGCCTATGGCGGCGCGGCGATGAGCCAGACGCTTTACGATCGCATTCAGGAAGTCGCCATGCGCGTCGTGGGCGAACGCATCGTTTTCAGCTCCGGCTATGGCGCCACCGAAACCGCGCCCACCATCATGAACGTGCATTGGGAAACCGAGCGCATGGGCCTCATCGGCCTGCCGCTGCCCGGCATCGAGTTGAAACTCGCGCCGGTCGGCCGCAAAATGGAAGTGCGCGTGCGCGGTGCCTGCATCACGCCGGGCTATTACAAAAATCCGGAAAAGACCCGCGAGGCTTACGACGAGGAAGGCTTCTACCGCCTCGGCGACGGCGCGCGTTTCGTCGATCCCGAAAACCCGCTCGAAGGTCTCGTCTTCGATGGTCGCGTCGCCGAGGATTTCAAACTCTCGACCGGCACATGGGTCAGCGCCGGCAAGCTCCGCGTCGATGCGCTGGCCGCCTCGAACGGCGTGCTGCAAGACGCGCTGGTCGCGGGTCTTGATCGCTCCTATATCGGCCTGCTTGGTTTCCCCAACATGCAGGCCTGCCGCCTCATCGCGGGTGATCAGAACCTTGCCGATGAAGACCTCGTGCGCCACCCCGCCGTGCTGGAGCGCCTTGCCGAAGGTCTGCGCCTCTACAACAAGACCAATCCCGGATCGAGCACGCGCATCGAGCGCGCGCTTTTGATGGTCGAGCCGCCCAGCGTCGATGCGGGCGAATTGACCGACAAGGGCTATATCAATCAGGCTGTCGCCCTTGGGCGTCGCGCCGCACTCGTGGAAAAGCTCTATGCCGATCCGTCGGGCAATGACATCGTCACTGCCTGATCTGGCCTGATCGGAAAAAGGGTAAATGCTGGATTTTGGTCTCGTTGCGAGCGGAATAGCCGTCGGCCTTGCAGTTGCAGCGCCGATCGGTCCCGTCAATCTCGTCGTCATCCGCCGCACGCTGCGTTTTGGCTCGTTTAACGGATTAATCTCCGGCGCGGGCGCGGCGCTGGGCGATGGCGTTTTTGCCGCCATGGCCGCGTTCAGCCTCACTGCCGCCATCGATTTCTTTCTGAAATACGAATTGGGCCTGCAACTCATCGGCGGCATTTTTTTGGTCGTGCTCGGCCTGCGCACACTGGCCACGCATCCCCATCTCGATGATCGAGAACCGGAAAATACTTCCGGCATCGCTGCCCGCGTCTTCATCGCAACCTTCGTGCTCACCGTCACTAATCCCGCCACCATGCTCGGCTTCATCGCCATCTTCGGCGGCATAGCAAGCCTCAGCTCGACGGGGCAGGGCTATGGCCATGCCGCCACGCTGGTCGCCTCCGTCATCACCGGCTCGATGGTCTGGTGGCTCAGCCTCTCGCAATTCGTCAGCCTCTTCCGCCAGCGCATGAACGATCGTCTGCTCGAGATCGTCAATCGCGTCTCGGGCGGCCTCATCGCCGCCTTCGGCGTGCTGGTTCTGGCGCGTGTCGTGTGGAAGTTTTTCTGGTGAAATTTTTTTGATGTTGTCACCCCGGGACAAGCCCGGGATGACAACTGAAACGGACGGCAAACCCAACCTTGTCGCTTCCGCACCCACCATCTAATGTCGCCTCAACAAATAAACGAAACCGGGAGACGGCAATGTCTAAGATGAATGGCGCGGAAAGTCTGGTCCGCACACTGGTGGCATCGAAGGTCGAAGTCTGCTTCACCAATCCCGGCACATCCGAAATGCACTTCGTCGCCGCCCTCGACAAGGTCGATGGCATGCGAGCCATTCTCGGCCTCTTTGAAGGTGCGGTAACGGGCATGGCCGATGGCTATGGCCGCATGGCCGAAAAGCCCGCCTGCACGTTGCTCCATCTCGGGCCGGGCCTCGCCAATGGCCTCGCCAATCTCCACAACGCACGCCGCGCCCAGACGCCGCTGGTCAACATCGTCGGCGATCACGCGACCTATCATGCGCAGTTCGACGCGCCGCTCGCCTCCGACATTCAGGGCTTTGCGCGCCCCGTCTCCGGCTGGGTCCATTCAAGCCCGAGCCCCAAGACGGTCGCTGCCGACGGCGCGCGTGCCGTGCAGGCCGCCATGGCCGCACCGGGCCAGATCGCAACCCTGATCCTCCCCGCCGACACCGCCTGGCTCGAAGCTGATGGCCCCGCCGATCCACTGCCGCTGCCCGGCTACGCGCCCGTCTCGCAAAGCGCCGTCGATATCACCGCGCAGGCGCTGAAGTCGGGCCGCAAATCCACCATCATCCTGCGCGGGCAGGCGCTGAAGAAGCGCGGCCTCATCGCCGCCGGTCGCATTGCCGCCAAGACAGGCGCGCGCATCATGTGCGACACCTTCGCGCCCCGCCTTGAGCGCGGCGCAGGGATCGTTGCCGTCGAGCGCATTCCCTATTTCGCCGAACAGATGGTCGATACGTTCAAAGACACTGAGGAACTGATCCTTGTCGGCACCAAGCCGCCCGTCTCCTTCTTCGCCTATCCCGGCAAGGCAAGCTGGTGCACGCCCGAAACCGCGAGCATCCATTATCTTGCACAGGCGCATGAAGATGGCGTGGCCGCCCTCGAAGCGGTCGCCGAAGCGCTCGGTGCGCCCAAAGACCCAGCGCACGTCGCGCCGCTGCAAATTCCCGCCCTGCCCAAAGGCAAGCTTGATCAATTCAGCGCCGGGCAGATCATCGCGCATTACCTGCCCGAAAACGCCATCATCTCCGATGAGGCGGCAACCTCCGGCCTTGGCTCGCAGATCGCCACTGCTACGGCAAAGCCGCATGACCATCTCTCGCTCACCGGCGGCGCGATCGGTCAGGGCCTTCCCGTCGCCACCGGCGCGGCGGTCGCTTGCCCCGACCGCAAGGTCGTCTGCCTCCATGGCGATGGCGGCGCCATGTACACGCTGCAATCGCTCTGGACGCAGGCGCGCGAAAAGCTCGATGTCGTGAATGTCATCTTCGCCAACCAGTCCTATGCAATCCTCAACATCGAGTTGATGCGCGTCGGTGCCGAAAACCCCGGCCCCAAGGCGCTCTCCATGCTCGACCTGCACAACCCGTCGTTGAACTGGGTCAACCTCGCCAATGGCATGGGTGTTGAAGCCGTGCGCGTCGATACGGCAGAAGACTTCGCCGACGCCTTTGCCTCCGCCATCAAGGCAAAGGGCCCCCGCGTTATCGAGGTGATGCTCTAGGCGGATCATCGCGAGCGCGCGGCGTCCTCCGCTTCACATCCGCAGCACGCCGCTTCCGCCTCGTGATAACGCCCTGACGGATCGACATATCCGCCTGCGTCATATCTGTCGTGGTGGCGCACCCAGTCGCTCAGATTGTGCGACGGCCCGGTTTCATTGCGTCCTTTCGGCGTGATGTCGAGATAGGCGTAAGCCGTCAACCCTTCCTCGCCGCCACGTCCAAACGATGAATAGGTGTGAAAAATACGCCCCGCTTCATCCTTGAAAAACACGCTATGGCCCGACAGGTCTTCCAGCGGCACCGGACCCATCCGGTAATTGTAGAAAGCCTTGCCGCTCGTCATCTGTTCCGGGGTGAACGAGACATTGAAGTCATAATTGAAATCGCTGCCGAAGGACGACACCCAGCGAAAATCCCAACCCATACGCGCCTTAAACGCCTCGATCTCGGTAAGCGGCGCGCGTGCCACCGCGACATATGAAACGTCGTGATGCTCCAGATGCACCAGCGCGCCCTCCACCTGATCGACCTCGAAGGAGCAGCCGACGCAGCCCGCACCTTGCCCCGGCGCCAGCATGAAATGTTTGACGATGAGCTGACTGCGTCCGGCAAAGAGATCGGCCAGCGTCTTCTTTCCGTGAGGCGTATCGAAAACATAAGTCTTCTCGATCCGCACCCAGGGCAGATCAAGCCGTTCGGCGTGCAATCGATCCCGCGCCCGCGTCAATTCCTTTTCATGAACAAGATGCGCAATACGCGCCTTCAGCCATTCGTCCCGCGAAACCACCTGATGTTCCATTTTCATCTCCCTCTAAAGCCCTCGCCCCTTGAGGGGGAGGGTCGGGTGGAGGCCCTCTCGAAAAAATCAAACTGTCTCGTCGCGCTGAAGCACGGCATTGAAAACCACCGGCGGCACCCGCAGGCGGGCATCGTTTTGATAGAGATCGCGCAGCGCCGCGACGGGCACATCCGCCCCGCGCGTCATCGCCGCAAGACGATCGAAGAAGGCGATCCTCTCCCCATCGAGCGGCGCGTCGGCTTCGCTCATCGCGCCCCAGACATCCCAGGGCAGCATTTCCATATTGTTGAGCGCCGCCACATCGCGCAGCAGATTGCCGCCGATGAACCAGAGCCCGTGCATGTCGAATATGCCGAATAGCGCCGGATCAGCCTTGCCCCCGCGCGCCAGTGCCCAGGCTTGACCTGCAACCAGAAACTGATCACGCGGCACATCGAAAACATCGAATTGCAATTTCAGCGCCTTGCGTTGCAACTCGTCGAGCTGCGCATCGACCATCACCCAGCGGCGCTCATCCTCGTTCCAGTATTCGCAGACCCAATGATCGACGAAGCGCCCCGCCTCAAAGTAAGCGCCAAATCCGCAGCGCGCTCTCGCTGCTCTTCCTTGCGCGCGCAGCAAGGAGGCGAAGGCCAGCGAGAAGTGGCGGCAATTACCGACAAATCTTTTCCCGGCGGCCCGCGTCTCGGAAAGCGGCCGCGCGTCATGTGCGAGCATCCGGTCGAGCATCTGAGCGAACGAACGTATATGCGCCTCCTGCAAACGGGCCTCAGATAGCGGTGATCCATAAGCCTCCGCCCAATGCTGATGCAGCAGCAATCCTTGCACGATGCGCGCAAGGGCAGGGAGGTCGCACGGCAACCCGTCGAGCAGCGCCGCATGTGCGCCGCCACTCGTCATCGCGGTGGGCTGTCTGTAGAAGTCGAGTTCGCTCGTCTGCATCCGCGAACCTCTCGCTCAGGCGTAAAGTTCTTCCAGCTTGTCCAGCGCGCTCGTCCAGCCATGATTGTGGCCGTCGCGCGCCGCCTCGTCGAAGAATTGCTCATGCGTCAGCGTCAGCCATGTCGCGTCGCCATCGGGTTTCAGCGAAATCGTCACTTGCGATTCCCGCTCCGGCGTCGAGATCCACGCCCAACTGAAAACGAGTTTCTGGTTCGGCACCACTTCCTTATAGATGCCGCTCACCTCGTGTCGTTCGCCCTCGCCGAACATGACGGCGCGGAAGCGCCCGCCGACGCGCACATCCGTTTCGATGCTCGTCGCGGTGTGGCCCTTCGGCCCCCACCACTGCATCATTTTTTCCGGGTCGGTCCAGGCGGCATAGATTTTTTCCGGTCGCGCGTTGAGGCGGCGTCTGAGCGTGAGGCTCGGCGCGGTTTGTGTGGCAGGATCGACAGCGATGCTTGGCTTGGTGGACATTCTTCTTCCTCCAGAAAAGCGGTGAGGCGGTCGAGTTGCGTGGACCAATAGCGCTGGTAATGGTTGAGCCATCCCAGCGCCTGCTCCATGGGCGCCGCTGTCAGTTCGCAGGCCACGCTGCGCCCGGTTTTCGTTCGCCGGATCAATCCGGCCTCCGACAGCACATCGAGATGTTTCATCACGGCGGGCAGCGACATGGCGAAAGGCTGTGCCAATTCGCTCACCGAGAGCGACGCCTCGGCATCGAGCCGCGCCAGCAGCGCGCGCCGCGTCGGATCGGCAAGGGCTGCAAAAGTGCGATCGAGTTGGAGTTCTTGAAACTTAACCATGTGGTTAAGTGTGAAGCCGCCAGACTACTTTTGTCAAGCGTCCGAAGAATTTTTGTATTGAACCCTCACCTGAGGAGCGGTGAAGCCGCGTCTCGAAGGGGGAGGCCCCGCACGCAGCTATCCTTCAAGACACAAACCTCACGGTTCGTTTCTCGGGACAAGCATTTGTGATTCAGAAAAACGAGCCGCCCGCGCTGAAAAGAAAAATCAGTTCATCACGCGATTGAGCGTGAATTCGCCTTGGCGCACCCGGTCGGCAAGACCAGCGGCCATCTCCGCCACGGCTTCTTCGCCATAGGCTTCGACCATATCGGACAGCGCGGCAAAAATCGCAGTGGTGGCGAGAATATCGGAGGACACACCGTCGCTCAGCGCTTCATCCCAGGCATCCAGAATATTCTGGAGCGCCATGCGCCGTTGATCGGTCTCGGTCGGCTCCATCGGATCAAGTCCGTCTTCGTCCACAGCGTCGATCGCTGCGTCGCCCGGCATATCGGAATCGGCCATCACGCCCTCTGCTTTGTCTCCGGTTGGAGACCCCGAAGGCGAACAACAAGCAGGTCTGAAACCCGCCCGTCAAATCGCCCAAACACACCCACCCGCTGTGTTTGTAACATATCTGCCGCGAATGTCCCGCCCTTCGTGTAGCAGAGGTTAACGCCGGTACTCGAACGGGATCGGGTTGGGACGGGAGGTCAAAATTCCGCCGCCGCGCTTCGGTTCGCTCCCGCAAGGCGCGCCGCCAGCCTGTGGCCTTCGTCGAAAAGGGCATTGGATTTTGCCGCTGCGCTTGCTGAACATTCGGGGAACGCCCGCTGGGCTTGATAATAGGCCTCGTTGAAATGCGAGATCATGCGTTGCCGCGTCTCTGTGTCGAGCGAGGCGACATTCATCATGTCGATCATTTTATTGCGCCAAAGTGCGCCTTCATCGGCCCCGCAAACCTCGCGCAAATGGTGAACTGAACCCAGTATCTCGGCGAGCCGCACAAGGCCCGCCATCAAGCCGCCCTGCGAATTGTCGGCATGCGCCGGAACGGAAGCCATGGCGCAGCCAAGCATCAGCACAAGCGCCATCGCCAGCCTCGCGCCTGTCCCGAATCCGAACGATCCGCGTGTCATTCCGCTCCGCATCATCTTCCTTCCACCGGCGGCAGCCGATCAGAAGAAAGCTCTTGCAGGAGTCAAGCCATGCCTTTCCCGCAGAGGCGGAGCCGCGTCTCGAACCCTCACCTGAGGAGCCGCGCAGCGGTGTCTCGAAGGACGAGACCCATGCCCTTCGTCAGCCGAACTTGCGCAGCCGCGCCAGAACCTCTTCGGCTTCCGCCATCGTGTTCTCCACGATCTCCTTCGCAGACAGCACCGAGCGGATCGAACCCGCGCCCTGGCCCATGGCAAAGCAGCTTCGGTCGCGCTCAAGGCCTTCGATCTGGCCGCCAATGCCGCCCATCACATTCGCCCTGGTCGAAATGATCGCCTGTTGTGGGAAGGGTTGAATGTCCTGCGGACGGCTCTCCCAATCTTGCACGTAAGGATTGTTGAAGACGCGCATCGTCTTGCCCGAATAGCAGCGCGTCACGATGGTTTCCGTCTCATTCGCGTCGATGATCACCTGCTTGTACATGTCGCCCGCATGCGCCTCTTTCGAGGCGATGAAGCGCGTTCCCATCCACACGCCCTGCGCGCCAAAAGCCAGCGCCGCCGCAAGCCCGCGCCCATCGACGATGGACCCGGCCGCGATCACGGGGATCGTCTTCACCGCATCCACGATCTGCGGAATGAGCGCCATGCCGGCAACCTTGCCCGTATGCCCGCCCGCTTCCGTGCCTTGAGCGATCACGCCGTCGAGCCCGGCCTTCTCGCCCGAGACGGCGTGTTTCACCGTGCCGCAGACGTTCATGACCTTGAGGCCCGCCTTCTGCAGCTTGGCCAGAATATTCGTTGGCACGCCAAGGCCCGAGATGAACGCCGCTGCGCCTTCCTCGATGATCACATCGGCGGTGCGCTCCAGGCTTTCTGGCACGGCGGCCAGCAGATCGACGCCGAACGGCTTGTCGGTCAGCGCGCGTACTTTCTTCATCTCTGCACGGATGAATTCCGAGTCATGCCCGGCCATCCCCAACGTCCCGAAGCCGCCGGCTTCCGAAACGGCGGCGGCAAGCTCGGCATAGGAAACCCCGCCCATGCCCGCGAGCATGATCGGATATTTGATGCCAAGCAGATCGCAAAGCGGCGTGCGGATGGTCATGGGGCTTCTCCCTGATGATGTCGCGGCACTCGCGGCGTATTTAGTTCGTGTTCCTAACTATTATCGTTCGAACAGCGCCCGTCAAGAATGCGCCATCTGCGTCTTCCCAAATGTACAATAATTGACAAAAAGTCGAATATTGTACATTCTTTGCCCATGAACACGGATTTCACCCCGCAAGCCTGCCGCATGGCCCGCGCCCGCGCGCGCCTGAGCCAGCAAGCGCTCGCCGCCCGCGCCGGTATCTCCCGCGCCACCCTCATCAATTTCGAAGCCGGAAAAGGCAAACCGCTCAACGCCAGCGTCGCGGCCATCCGCGCAGGATTAGGCGGAGCAGGGGAAGCAGGGACGAAATCACAAAGCCGCCTCGCAGGCGTCCTCCGCGCGCTTCAGGCGCTTGAACCCAAGCTCAAAAAAGACGGCGTCGAACACATGGCCGTCTTTGGATCAGTCGCGCGCATGGAAGACGGGCCGGAAAGCGATCTCGATTTGATTGTCGAAATCGATCCGAACCGTCGCTTCGACATTTTCGATCTTGCCGGGATCGCAGGCGATCTCACGCGTTTGCTCGGCATTCACGTCGATGTGCTGGAGAGAAAAAGTTTGAAAGCCGACATGAAGATCAAAGCCGAGAAGGATCAGATTCATGTCTTCTAAAACGCCTGAAAAACGGCTCGAGGATATCTTCGAACAAATTAACCGGATCGAGTCTCACATCGTGGGGATGAGTCACGACGCGTTCATTGACGATCAAAAGACCCAAGATGCTGTGGAGCGTTGTCTTGAGCGAATATGCGAAGCCGCTCGAAAGGTGGGTGACAGATACGATTCAAAATACCCGGAAGTCGAATTCAATAAGCTACGGGATTTCGGCTCGATGTTGCGACATGATTACGATGCCATCATATCTGACCGTATATGGGAATCGGTTCGGGAGCGGCTGCCGCTGCTCAAAGCCGCCGTCTGCATCGAACTCGGCCTCTAATCCACCTCCAGCGCCGCCGCATCCATCGGCCCCTCGCTGCGCCGCCCGTCGATGATGTAAGCCAGCTCCGAAAACGCCTCCAGCATCCGCTCTGCATCGCCCTTTTCCAGTAGCGACGGCAGAAACCGCGTCAGCGCCAGTTCAAATTCACGATGTTTCTTCAAGCCTTTCGCCGTCAGCTTCAGCATCACGCTGCGCCCGTCTTCGGCGTCCGGCGCGCGCGAGATCAACCCACGCCTTTCCATATCGCCGATAAGTCCGCTTGCGGTCGGCTTGGTGATCGCCGCTTCCACCGCCAGCTCGCCCGCGCGCTTCGGCCCACGCTTCAGATAAAGCAGAAACCGATATTGCGGAATGGTGATATCCAGTTCGCGCGCAATCGTCTCGAATTCACGAAACAGCACGACGACCGTGCGGGCCATCAAAATGAGCCGCCGGTCGATCGTGCTGTCTTCGCTCTCGTCCATGATCAGAAAATAGCGTAGCCGCCGTCGATGACGAATGTATCGCCCGAATGATAGGCAGACGCGTTCGACGCGAGATAAACCGCGACGCCGCCGAAATCTCCCGGCTCGCCCCAGCGCCGTGCGGGCACGCGCGGGATCACCTTCTCGGCAAAGGCTTTGTTCTCTTGCGCATTAGCCGTCATATCGGTGGCGATCCAGCCCGGCAAAATCGCGTTGGCGCGAATACCGTAGCGCGCGAATTCGACCGCGCAGCTCTTCATCATCGAGATCACCCCGCCCTTGGTCGCCGCATAGGCCTGATTGCGCGCCGCGCCTTCAATCGCCGCGAGGCTCGCAACGCCGACCAGCGATCCGCCTGTGTCGCCCGATTTCGCGCGATCGACCATGTGCTTTGTCGCCTCGCGCAAGGTGAAGAACACGCCGTCGAGATTGACCGCCAGCGTCTTGCGATAGGTCTCGGTCTTCATCTCCGTGAACGATGGCGAGCCGAAGCCGACGCCCGCATTGGCGAACACGCTGTCGATGCGGCCAAGCGCCTTTACCGTCTCGCCGATCCCGTCCACCACTTCCTGCTCATTGGCGACGTTCACTTTGCGCGTATAGACCTTCACGCCATGCGCCTTCAATTGCGCCTCGGCCTTGGCGTTCTTTTCTTCATTGGTGCCCCAGATGGCGATGCCCGCGCCCGATTGCGCCAGCGCATCCGCCATGCCGAGCCCGATACCGCCATTGCCGCCTGTGACCAGCGCCACTTTGCCGCTGAGGTCGAAAGGTTTGTAAGCCATCTTCACTCTCCGAAGGGTGTGTCATTGCGATAGAAATATCCATGGCCGGACTATAGCACCGGCACAGCGCGAGGCGAGGGCGCGGCTCTCTCAGCGGCGCGGCATATCCAGTTTCAGACGTGGCTCCCGCGGCAGCAGGGCCGATGCCGCCGGGCGCTCTTCCCTCAGTTCCGAGCAGACGAAATAGGAGCGATAGCTCAGATGTTCGGGGTCCGGCGGGATCGAGCAGGTGAAGATCGATGCCGCCTTTTGCAGCACCAGCGCCGTGCCGAGATTGCCGCGTATCTCATAGCCGTCTTTGGCAAGGTCGCCGAGCGTGCGTGTCGAAACGACGAATGGCCCCGAGCGTGCGCCCGGTGCCAGCGGGTCTTTCGTTTCCGCAGCCCCAAGCGGGCGCGCAAACAGGCACCCCGCCACAAGCAGGCCGACGACAAAGACGCTCGCAAAACGAAAATTCATAAAATCCTCCGGCCAGTGACGCGCGGCGATCTTATCGAAAGTGCAAGCCGGTTCAACCGGAGCGCCGCTGCAATCTCACTGTGCGCAGCGCGCGCATAGCCCGGCGATTTCGACCACTTTGCGCTCCACCGTGAAACGCGCGCGCCGGGTTGCGGCCTCCAGCGCCTTGTCCAATCCGCCATCGACGATCTCTTCCGCCGTGCCACAGTCCCGGCAGATCAGAAACTGGCTTTCATGTGGGTGGCCCGCCTCGCCGCAGCCCAGATAGGCGTTGAGCGATTCAATCTTGTGGATCAGCCCTTCGGCCATCAGAAAATCCAGCGCGCGATAAACGGTCGGTGGTCGCGCCGCCTTATGCGTCCGCGCCAGCGCGTCGAGCACATCGTAAGCGCCGACCGGCTTGTGGCTCCGCCAGACAATCGCCAGCACTTTCTCGCGAATAGGCGTGAGCTGCACCGCGCGCTCGGTGCAGAGCGCGCGCGCCCGCGCCATCGCCGTGTCGACGCAGTCGCCGTGATTATGCGCCTCCGGCGGGGCCGCGCGTGTCAGCGCTTTATGTGCCGCTTGTCTCTGGTCAGCCATGCCAAAAATGATACAACATAACAGTCTATCTGTCGCCCCCAGCACAAGTGCCATCCCTCAACACGAGTACCATCTCATGTGCGGACGCTACGCCATCACCACGCCGCCCCAGGCGATGCGCGACCTCTACCTCTATATGGCGCAGCCAAATTTCCCGCCGCGCTACAATGTGGCACCCACCCAGCCCGTGCCCGTCATCCGCATGAACGGCGCGACGCGCGAATTTGCGCTGGTCCGCTGGGGCCTCATCCCGTCCTGGGCAAAGGAGATGCCGCAATCCCTCCTCATCAACGCCCGCGCCGACACGATCGCCGACAAGCCATCTTTTCGTGGCGCCTTCCGCCATCGCCGCGCGCTCATGCCCGCCGACGGTTTCTATGAATGGAAGGATATGGGGCGAGGGCAGAAGCAGCCTTTTTTTATTCGCCGCCGCGACCGCGCCAATTTCGCCATGGCCGCGATCTGGGACAATTGGATGCCAGCCGATGGCAGCGAAATCGAAACATGCGCCATCGTCACCACCGAGGCCAACGCCACCCTGAAGCCGATCCATCACCGCATGCCGGTCATCCTCGCGCGCGAAGATCTCGCCCGCTGGCTCGATCCCGCCGCCGCGCCCAAAGACCTCGCCGCCCTGATGGTCCCGGCCCCCGACGATCTGATGGAAGCGATCCCCGTCAGCCAATCAGTCAACCGCGTGGCCAATGACGGCCCACACCTCCTCGATCCCTTCCTCATGCCCCTCGACGCTGCCCCGTCGAAGAAAAAGGAAAAGCCCGCCGACGACCGGCAAGCGGATTTGTTCTAGCGCCCGAATAAAATAGAGCCGTCATGGCTGACCAGAGCGCGCCTACCGCTTCATCAAATACGCCGCCACAGCCTCAAAAGCCGGCAGGGTCGTCGGATCATTCGCACCGTTGCCTGCTTGCGGATGCGAGCCGAACCGCGCAATCACCATCTCCGCTTTCGGATCGATATAGATGGATTGTCCGTGTACCCCGCGCGCCATATAAGCGCCGTCTGCATTATGCGTCACCCACCACATGCCGCTATAGCTCCAGCCCTTGAGCTGCGCGTAACCCGCCTTGGCAAAAGCCACCTTGTCGCCACCCGCCCTTATGTGCGCAATCGCCGCCGCAGGCACAAGCCGCCGCCCGTACGCCACGCCGTCATCAAGCAGCAACTGCCCGAGCCGCGCCATGTCGCGCAAGCCTGCATTGAAGCCGCCGCCCGCAAAGGGCGTATCCGTGGAATCGACGGTGAAATATGCGTCCTGCTCCGCGCCCATCCGGCTCCAGATACGCTCTGACAAAAGCTGCGCCACGGATTTGCCGGTGACGCGCGCGATGATCCAACCCAGCGCATCGGTATTGATGGTTTTGTAGCCGAACGCCGCGCCATGCGCGCCTTCCTTGCGCACTGTTTCGAGATATTCAAAATAGCTGCGCGGCCCTTTATAACCCGCAGGCTTCGGCAAAGGATTCCCCGCCGCCGAATAGACCCACACATCCGCCTTCGGATCTTTATAGTCCTCGCTATATGCGAGCCCCGTCGTCATATCGAGAACCTGCCGCACCGTCGCATCGCTGAAAGCGCTTTTCGCAAGCTCCGGCACAATCGTCCCGACCTTCGCGCTTTCGTCGATCTTGCCTTCCGCCACCAGCATCTCGCCAAGCAATCCGGTCAGCGATTTCGTCACTGACATCGCGCCATGCTGCCCCGCCTCATTCAGACATCCCGAATAGCGCTCATAAACGACAACGCCCTTGTGCAGAACGATAATGCCATCGGTGTAATTGGCCGCCAGCGACTGCGCCCATGTCATGGCCTTGCCACCGCCCAGCGGCGTAAACGTCACCGCGTCGATCCCCGCATCGATTTTCCGCGCAAGCGGTACCGGCGCCCCAAGCCCCCGGCTCACGCCCATCGTCGGCATCAACTCGCGAAAATGACAAACCGTCCAGCGCAGCTTGGGAAAGCTGAAATAATCAGGATCGGAAAACCGGATGATCTTATCGGCAGGCGGCGGCGAACCAACCATCCACCCAAGCTTGCCGGGATCGGACGCCTCCGCCGATAGCGTCTCCGCTCGAGAGATCGACGGCATTACCGCCGCCAATCCGATGAAGAAAACCGCCGCGCGAATAGTACCCGAAATGAGCCACCGCATCGAAGCCTCCCATCCAGCCTTGCCCCAAGCCTATCATCCCTCCGCCCGTCATGCGCGGGCCTGTTCCGCACATCGCGCCTTCCTGAACCCTCTCCCTCCGGGAGAGGGCAGGGTGAGAGGCTTTCCTCACTGCGCTAAAGCCAGCATCTCTTTATAGCCGTCTTTCATAGCCGTATTCGGGAACCGCACATTGTGCCGAACGAAACGCGCAAATCCGAGCATCACCGCCGCATATCGTGCCGCACCGAAAATAAGCTCGTCATCCCATGCGACACGGCGAACGCGCAGATAGCCCTCGATCATCTGCTGAACGCTTGCGCCGCGAAATCCATCCTCCGGCGTCGCTGCCGTCACCAAAGCGATGCCAAGATCGAACAGCGCCGAATCCATCGCCGCCGCCTCCCAATCGATCGGCACCAGCTCCCCGTCGGGTCGCTCGATAATGTTGTCAGGGAAGAAATCGCCATGCGTGAAGACAAATGCCTCGCGCTCGAAAATGCCCGTGGCCTCAAACACCTCCGCCGTCTCCATCGCCGCAATGAGGTCAGCGCATGACTGCCCGGAAAGGTCGTTACGCCACGACGCCGGAATGCGCCTCAACCGCGACCGGAAGCCATCAAGCGGTGGAACCATGTGTATGCTGGCAAGCAACGCGCCGACATCGCCGAGCCGCAAATTCCCGCGCTCGCTGAGCGGCACACCGGCCACATAAGGCCGCAGGATCACCGGCATGCCGCCGAACCGCGCCACGGTCCCGCCGTCCAGCCGCGCCATCAGGCCCGGCGTCTTCACGCCATGCGCGCTCACATGCGCGACGATGCCCGCCAACTCATTCGCACTCGCCCAATCGTGATTGTTCAGCACCGAAAGGACGTAAACGTCATCCAGCAGATAAGACGAATTCGCCATCCCGCCTTTGATTTGTGCGCTCCGCGTGAATGTCACGCCAAACTCGGTGGCCAGCCTCCGCAACTCGCCCTCATTCAGCAGCGAATAGTCCGCCACGCATCCTCCTTCCACGTCATTGCGAGGCCCAAAGGACCGTGGCAATCCAGCCTTTCAGAGCGCCCTCACCCTCAACCATCATGGCCGTCCCCGATTTGATCAGGGATTGATCGGATCATCGATGCTGTTTGCCGGGGTTATAGGAAATCTGAACCTTTCCAGAAATGCCGATATCCACCCGAAATATGTTACTACCGTGAAAATAGGAGAGGCATTGACCGCAGAGCAAAACGGCCCCTATCTCCCTCACCTCAACCTCTTCCCCATCTCCACCACATCTTCCTCCTTGTACTCCATACTTTCATAAAACCCGACAACCCCCGTATTCGTCTTCCGCACCAGCAGATTGAGCTTCCACACCCCGCGCTCAATGAGCCATTCCTCCGCGGCCTCCATGATGAGCCGCCCGAGGCCCAGTCCGCGCAGGCCCGGCTCCGCAGCGACGTAATAGACCGCGCCCCGGTGTCCGTCATGGCCGACCATCACCGAAGCGACAAGACGGCCCTCGCGCTCGGCCACCAGCACGTCGGAATTGGGTTTGCCTCGCGCGAAGGCGATGTCCTCACGCGGATCGTTCCATGGCCGCGTCAGCCCGCAGGCCTCCCACAGCGCGACGAGCGCCTCCACGTCCGCGTCCTCGGCGGTGCGCACTTTAATGGCGGACCTTGATTCGGATGGGGCCGACGAGGGGGTGTTGGAAGCGGCGTCTTTCATGAGGCTCTCCGGCGCAAAGGAGCGGGTGGGAAAGCGCGGCAGCCTAGCATAACCGCTGCCCTCCGCTTGAAATCACACCCCCAAACCGGGTTAAAGGATATTAGCGCGAAGGCCTGCGCGCTCCTATATACTGTCGCTCCATAAGGTTCTGGGAACGACATGCTGTCTGACATCATCATCCTGCTCGTTCTGATCCTTCTGAACGGGTTCTTCTCTTTGTCGGAAATGGCGATCGTCTCGTCGCGCCGGCAGCGGCTGCAAGCCTTGCTCTCGGCGCGCAAACGCACGGACGGTCCGACGGCGGGCCTCGAGACCGCGCTCTCCCTCCATGCCGAACCCGGGCGCTTTCTTTCGTCGGTCCAGATCGGCATCACCATGGTCGGCGTCTTCACGGGCGCATTCGGCGGCGCCACCGTGTCCGAGCCACTGGCGGGCGTCATCGCCGAAATTCCCTGGGCCGCGCCTTACGCGCAAGGCATCGCGCTCACCATCGTCGTCGTCGCCATCACCTATCTCACCCTGATCCTCGGTGAACTGGTCCCCAAGCGCATCGCGCTGACCAATCCCGAAGCCATCGCCTCGACCATCGCCCGGCCGATGAGCGGCCTTGCCAAAGTGCTGAGCCCCGCCGTCACTTTCCTCTCATGGTCCACCGAAGCGGTCGTCAGCATCTATGGCATCACCGGCCAGCAGGTGCCGAGCGTCACCGAAGACGAGATCAAGCATCTGGTGGAGGAGGGCGCTGCGTCTGGAGCCATCGATGGCGTCGAGCGCGACATCGTCAATCGCGTCTTCCGCCTCGGCGACACGCGCGTCAGCGAAATCATGACGCCGCGCGTGCAGATGGTCTGGCTCGACACGGATTTCACGGTTGAGGAAAATCTGGCGCTCGTCCGCTCCGAACAGCGAATGCGCTATCCGATCCGGCGCGGCGCGACGGGCGAGCCCATCGGCATGATCCGCCTCGAAGATCTGTTCCTTGCGCCTACGTCCAATGAAGAGCTGCTGCGCAAAAAATCGCCGCCGCTCTATATTCCACGCACGGCTTCCGCCCTGAAGGCGCTCAGCATTCTTCAGGCCGAGAGCATGTTCATGGGCTTCATCATCGACGAATATGGCGATGTCGTCGGTACATTGACGATGAGCGAAATCTTCTTCGCCATGATCGGCGACCTCTCCGATCACATTGGAGACACACATCCCGGCATTGCCGTGCGCGACGATGGCTCCTACATCATCGACGGTTTCGTCTCCGTGGACGAGGTGCGCCGCGCGCTCGAACTCAACAAGCTGCCCGGCGACGAGCAGGCCGAAGTCAACACGCTGGCCGGCGTCATGTTCAACTGGTTCGGCCGCCTGCCGCGCGAAGGCGATTATTTCGGCTGGAACGGCTACCGCTTCGAAGTCGTCGATATGGACGGCCCCCGTATCGACAAGGTGATGATCGTCCCTGCGCAGAACATCCCTATCGGCACGTCTCTGGCGCGTACGGCGGACTAGGAACCCTCTCCCCTTGGGAGAGGGTAGGGTGGGGGTCTTCCTTAAATCTTCACAACCTTGCCCGGATTCAAAATCCCCTTCGGGTCCATCGCTCGTTTCAACGCCCGCATCATCTCCATCTCGACCGGCGATTTCGTCGCCGCGATCTCGTCGCGCTTCATCCGTCCGATGCCGTGTTCGGCGCTGATCGATCCATTCAGATCACGGACTATTCCGTGGACAATGCCGCTCATCTCATCCCAGCGCGCAAGAAACGCAGCCTTGTCCGCGCCCAAGGGCTGCGACAGGTTGAAATGGATATTTCCGTCGCCGACATGCCCAAAAGGCACGGGCCGGATTCCGGGTATTTCTTTTTCAACAGCTTTTGTCGCTCTTTCGATGAAATCCCCAATTGACGACACCGGAACCGAGACATCGTGCTTGATGCTCCCGCCCTCGAGCCGCTGCACATCCGACATGCTTTCACGCAACTTCCAGAGTTGCCTGCTTTGGGCGTCTGACAACGCAATGACGGCGTCTGAGGCTACATTTTCGACAACAGCCAACGAGAGCAGTTTTTCGAGCGTTTCGCGCAAGCGTCCATCCGCGTCACCGGAGCTAAGCTCAAGTAAAATATACCATTTCGACGGCGCGCCGAGCGGATCGGCGGCGCCCGGCAAGTGCCTGACGACAAATTCGATGCCGATGCGTGGCATCAGCTCGAACCCGGTCACAAGCCCCCCGCTGGCGGCTTCCGCAAGCCGCAAAAGCCGCACCGCCGCCTCAACGCTGGGCACTGCCACGAGCGCCGTTTCGATGCCGCGCGGACGCGGAAAGAGCTTCAGAACCGCGCCGGTAATGATGCCGAGCGTGCCCTCCGACCCCATGAAAATATGCTTGAGATCATAGCCCGTATTGTCTTTGCGCAGACCTTTTCGCCCGTCCCATATATCGCCGTTTGCCAGCACCACTTCGAGCCCGAGTACTAGATCGCGCGCATTGCCATAGCGTAAAACTGCTGTGCCGCCGGCATTTGTCGAAAGATTGCCGCCGATCTGACAGCTTCCTTCCGATGCGAGGCTCAGCGGAAAGAGCCGCTCCATCTTCTCCGCCGCCTCTTGCGCAGCCGCCAGCGTCACGCCCGCCTCAACCGTCAGCGTGTTGTTTTCGGCATCGCTCGAAACGATCCGGTTCATGCGCGACAGTGATAAAATCACTTCATCGCCACCCTCAAACGGCACCTGTCCGCCGACAAGCCCGGTATTGCCGCCTTGCGGCACGATGGGCGTTCCCGTTTCAAACGCGATCTTCATCAGCGCCGAAACCTCCGCCGTCGATTGTGGCCGCAGCACCGCCGCCGCGCGTCCCACATAAAGCTCGCGCCTCTCAACGAGATAAGACGCCATGTCATTGGCATCGTCGATGTAGCCCTTGGGGCCGACGACCGCCTTCATGCGCGCCAATGTTTCTGCGCTCGGCATCACGCTTCCACCTGCCTATGCGCGCGGACGCCGCTATAGAGATAGCGTTCCGTGCCATGGGTGATGAAGTGATAGGTCGCCGCTTCAGTAAAGCCGGGTGTCACGCCGATGAATAGCTCGCCATCCACAGGCTCAATCGGCACACGCTTCGTGCCGGAAATGACTGCGGCAGAAGGCGAAGGCGTCGTTGTCGCAATCAGCTTTCCGTCTTCCGCCGTCACGTCGATCGTCTCCATGATGTTGACATAGCGGCCTTCATACGCGCGCGCGTCAAAACTGAAACCCGGCGTCGCTCCGGGCGGCAGCGGCGGCGTCAAGCCTGTCGCCGCGCCGAAAATCTCGCTCAGCACCTCCTGCGCAAGTCCCTTTCCATTGCCGCCATTCGTCAGCAGCGCGACGACGGTGCCGCTTGCCGGATGATAGCGCAGCCACGCCGCCTGTCCGATGGTCGAGCCATCATGCCCGAACGTGTCGTGTTTTCCGTCGCCGTCCCAATCCCAGAGAAATGTCGCAAGGCCTATGGCGTCGATATTCATATGTTTCGGGCAGGCCACGTTCATCTCGCGCATCGCACACGCGCTTGCTTCCGACAGGATACGTGTTCCATTGGGCGCAACGCCATCATCCATCAGCATCCGCGCAAAGCTTACAACGTCGCGCGCCCGCGCCATCGGCATCGAGCCCGCAGGCGCATTGGATTGTGCGAGATATGCGATGGGCGTCACAGCCA
>CAZLLB010000023.1:0-23804 GCA_964560165.1 uncultured Parvibaculum sp.
CGGTCCAGATGGCTTCGCTGCCGTTGTTGAAGAGGACACCGGTATTTCCGGCGACGGCGCCCGTCCAGCTCCCGCGGTTTGTGAGCCCACCGTTATTGGTAACATCGCCGATCCAACTCGCCCCGGCGTCGTTATCGATACTGCCTTTATTGTCCAGTATGTCGCCGGTCCAGTTGCCGGCGACATTGCCGATGTTGCCGTCATTCGTGACAACGTCGCCCTTCCAGGTGCCGTCCAGGATCAGGATGGCGTTGCTATTGCTGAGAATATCACCTTCCCACGCGCCGCCGATCTGATAGAGCCAGCCGTTGTTGCTTTCAACATCACCATTCCAGGTCCCGAAATTTTGGATGGTACCGCCAACCATGGCGACCACGTTGCCGTTCCAGGTACTATCGGTCCGATTGAAGATGATGTTGGTATTGCCATGCACGTCGCCATTCCAGACGGCGCCGTCCTGATTGGAAATCTGGCCATTACTTGCCAGCACATCGCCGGTCCAAACGGCGTCTTCACCTTCATTGCTGATTGCACCGGCATTGGCCAAAAGGTCGCCGATCCAGCTTCCATAATTATTGACCGTGCCGTCATCGTTGGTGACGTCACCGGTCCACACGCCGGGAGCCTGGTTGCGGATGTTGTTGGTGTTGCTGATGACATCGCCATTGTATTCAGAATAGTTGTCAACAGAGCCGGTATTATCGAGCACCCCGTTGACGATGCCATTGCTGGCGAGGTTGCCGTTGTTGGTGAGGCCGCCTGCGGCGTCGATCGTCAACGTCGCGCCGATGGCGACATATAGCATCCCATCCTCGGCAACCGAGGCTGAACCGAAGGACGCAGTGTTGCCGCTCTCGCCCGTCCCGATCTCAAGCGTACCGGCATTGACCGACAGCGTCCCGAGCGAGACTTCGCCGCCCAACGTCAGGGTGCCGCCTTCTTCCTTGGTCAGCGCCCCCTCACCGGTCATCGATCCCGTGAACACCGTGTAGTTGACGGTTTTCATCGTCAAGGTTGCACCACCGTCGATGCTGACCGTGGCGTCGTCGGGAAGTGCATCGTCCACCACTTCAAGCGTGCCGGTCTCAATCGAGACAGTGCCGGTAAAGTCGTTGGCGGAATTGGTGAGTACGACGGTCGAGTCGCCCGATTTGACGAGAGCGCCCGTGCCCGTCAGATGCGCGTCAACTGTGGCCGTGCCGCTTGCAGGTGACAGCGCGAAGAGAACAGAGGCCTCAATCGAGCCGTTGGTCGAGCTCGCCGACGCATCGGTCAGATTATAGGTATCGGTAATCAGCTTGCCGGCCATGCTGCCACCGGAATGGGTGTAGGTCGGCGTCGAGATATGTAGATCGCTCACCGTACCGCCAGAATGGGTGAACGTACCGTCATCGCTGACATTGACGCTTCCGTCGCCGACGAACCAGCCGGACGTGAGATTGAGCAGCGTGGACACATTAAGGACGCCACTGGAATTAATTTCCAAAAAGCCTCCGCTCACATTGAGCGTATCGACGGAATGCTCCGCTTCGATCGAGCCATCTCCGGACGAAAAATTCGCCGTGTCCGAAGCTGTCGGAACCGCGTTTTCATCCCACTTTCCCGGATTGCTCCAATGGCCTGTGGCGCCACCCCAGTTGAACTCGTCGGCAATGGCGCTGTGTGCGCCGAACGACAGAGCAATCCCGGCCACCGACCTTAGCAAGAAAGATTGGAAGCCTCGCACCTTGAGGCCAAGACGCACAAAAACGCTGCGGCGGCGGGGGCCGCACGCCAATCGGCTGATGTCTGACATGTTTGGAAATTCGGTCCGTTGGGCCGCGATGCGCAGGCTATTTTCGCTGACAGGCAGTAATGTTGATCATTAACGAAAAAAGATCGCCATTAGCAAGGTAAATAGCGAGGGCCCGTCATCCCATTCGTCCACATCGGAGCAACAAGGAAAACCGCGCAAGCAATTATATCTGCCGGTCCCGCATCCTGATGTTTTCTGAAAGTGATAAACAGACATCTGCCAATGTGACGAGTGCAGTCTCCGCCTTGGTGCTTGATGCCAGCTTTCCAAGGCAAGGCCGACAATGGAGAGACCAGATGAGCCGGATTTTTGGGGCCGTGACGCAGAACGGATATGTCGTGCGCGATATTCGGGCGGCCATGGATCATTGGATCAACGTGTTGGGCGTCGGGCCGTGGTTTTACGTGGATCGCGTGAAGACCGATTATTTTCGTCATCGCGGCGCGGACTCGCCCGTGGAGATGAGCATCGCGCTGGCCAATTCCGGCAATCTTCAGATCGAACTGATCCAGCAGCGCAATGACGCGCCTTCGATGTACAAGGAATTTCTCGATAGCGGCCGCGAAGGTTTGCAGCATATGGCCTATTGGACCAAGGAATATCAGGCGGTCTATGACCGCGCTCTGTCGCTTGGCTATAAGGTCGGCCATGAAGGCCAGATCGGTGGCCCGCTGGGCCGCTTTGCTTATTTCGATACCGAGCTGCATCCGGGCACTGTTGTCGAAATATCCGACATCAGCGGCGGCAAGGGGAAATTCTTTGAACATATCAAACGTGCGGCGCTCGACTGGGACGGTACTGACCCTGTGCGCGAAGCGAAGTAGCGCGCCCGGCCAGAGGGCACGGCAAACTCGAAAAAACTTGCCTATTCGAACCGCTCGTCGGCAGACTTATCGCTCAACGATAAAAATCTCCGGGGAGTGTGACGATGGACGTGCAGGCGAATTGTTGGGGCGATGCGGCGGTGTACGACTATGCGGCGCTTGTTGCCGGGCTTAATCAGTATCTGCGGCTGCGCGCGACGCCGGTTGGCATGAAGCGCTTCAAGACCGAAGCCGAGATGGAACGGATCGAGCGCCTTCGCCGTCCGCCTGAAGGCGAGTTGATGGCGACGGACCAGATCGTTGGGCAGGCGCGCTGGCTCGGCTACACGATCGGCGTCACCATGAGCAATCTGATGGGGCAGCAATGCGGCGCTGTTGTTGGCCTCGCGCCACGCGATGAGGAGTTCCTGAACGGCAAGCGCTTTCACGGTGTGTGGTATGGCGAGCTGGAAGGCAGCGCCGAGCATCAGAGGGAAATGTCTTGCGCCTCCTATGGCGACTATCAGGCGCTTGTCGTTTCGCCGCTGACGGCGGGCCGCATCGACAACCCTGATATCTGCCTGATTTATGCAACACCCGGCCAGATGATTACGCTGATGAACGGCTTGCAGTGGAAGAACTACAAGAAATATTCGTTCACCTGCGTTGGTGAAAGTGCGTGTGCGGATAGTTGGGGCAACGCGCTGAAGACCGGCGAGCCCTCGCTCTCGATACCCTGCTATGCCGAACGCAAGTTTGGCGGCGTACAGGATGACGAGCTTCTGATTGCGCTTCCGCCGAGCTTTCTGCCGCAGATCGTGGAGGGCCTCGCCGCCTTGAGCCGGAATGGCTTGCGCTATCCGATCCCCAATCACGGCCTTGATAAATCGCCGATGGCGAGCATTGCCAAGAGCTATGGCTGAGCGCCTGTCTCAATTTCCCGAGACGAGCTTCAACCCGATAATGCCCGCCAGAATGAGGAAAATGCAGAACAGCCGCAGCGGCTCGGTGGAGTCGCCCAGAAAAGCCATTCCCAGAATGACGGTGCCTGCCGCGCCGATGCCGGTCCAGACTGCATAGGCAGTCCCGACCGGCAGGGTGCGGAGCGAAAAGGAGAGAAGAAAGACGCTCGATAAGCCGGTGACGACCGTGAAGAGAGCGGGCATCAATCGCGTGAAACCATCGGACCATTTCATGCCCAAGGCGAAGGCGATTTCGAAAATACCGGCAATGCCCAGAAGCGCCCATGCCATGTGCGTGAACCTTGGTTGAGATGTGACGGTCAAACCTGTGCGGCAGTTGCCGCCGCAGTAGCGACAGCGGCTGGGGTCGTGCGGAAGGCGATGCCGAAGCGGTTGACGGCGTTCATCAGGCCGATCGCATATGTGAGATCGGCGAGTTCCTTGTCGTCGAATTCGGCGGCGGCGGCTTCATAGTCGGCATCGGGAACGCCGGTTTCAGCGACGCGCGTGACCGTTTCCGCCCAGGCGAGCGCGGCGCGTTCGCGGGTGCTGAAAAGTTCGCCTGCGTCGCGCCAGATGGACACTAGAACGAGTTTTTCGACCGGAACTTGGAGCTTGAGCAGATCGCGCGAATGCATGTCGATGCAATAGGCGCAGCCGTTTATTTGCGACACGCGGAGATAAACGAGATTGATCAGCTCATGCGGCAGGCCGCTATTCTGGACATAGACGTAAACGCCGCCGAAAGCCTTGTAACCGGCGGGCGCGGCCTTGGTGTAGTCGATGCGGTTGCTCATGATTTGGTCCCTCTATTGCGCGTTTGAAGGACTGTAACGTGTGGCGTCTTGGCCTAGTCTGGAAGGTCCATGATCGGGCTTTACGGATGGGCCATGATCATCACATCAGTTTGAGGATTCGCTTTGCCAGATCCTCGGCGCTGCGCGGCGTCGCGATATTCGTGAAGCCAAGAAGCAGAGCCGAGGTTCCGTCGCGCTCCGTCATCCAATCGCTCAGCGCTTCGGCGTAGAGGCCCTCTTCCGCCATGCGTGCGGCAAGCCGCCGGTCTGATCGTCGGCCTTGCAGCCTGAGGATCAGGTGCATGCCGCCTGGCTGGGGATCGATGCGTATATGTTTTCCCAGCACGCTTTCGAGGCCCGCAATCGCCATCTCGCGGCGCTCGGCATAAAGCTTCCGCATGCGCTGGATGTGACGCGCGAAATGGCCTTCCGTGATGAAGGCGGTGGTGATCGCTTGCGTGAGTACGGGACTGCCGCCCGTGAAGATTTGAGCGATCTGCTCGAACCGCTCGACCTCTGTTTCCGGCACGACGAGATAGGCGAGGCGGATGCCCGGAAAAAGCACTTTGCTGAACGTGCCCGCATAGAGCACGCGCCCGTCGCGATCAAGGCTCTTCAACGCTGGCAGGGGGCGGCTGACATAGCGGTACTCGCCGTCGTAATCGTCCTCGACGATCCATGCGCTATTGCGCACGGCCCAATCGAGTAGCGCCAGACGCCGGGGTAGGGAGAGGGAGACGCTGAGCGGACTTTGATGTGCGGGCGTGACCACGGCGGCGCGTGCCCGTGGCGCTGCCTTGATGCCAGCGGAAACCACCATGCCCTCCTGATCGACCGGCACGGGGACGGAGGCGATTTGCATATGCGCCAATAGCTCTCGCGTAGGTGGGTAGCCCGGATTTTCAAGCCAGACGCGATCGCCGGGCTTCAACAAGGCATGGCCGATCAGCTCGATCGTGTGGCGATAGCCCGACGTGACGAATATCTGGGAGGGAGAACAGTCGATCCCGCGCGAGACATTGAGATAGGTGGCGATCTGGGCGCGCAGGTCATGCAATCCGTAAACGGATGGATGGGCCATGTCGGACGGTTGGGTGGCGCGGACGCATCTGGCGCCGAGGCGCGCCCATATTTTCCGGGGAAATGCATCGAGGGCGGGAAGGCCCATCTGAAAGGGCAGGATCGAATCCGGGCGAAAACTGGCGGCGGCAAGGTTGCTGCTGGCTTTGCGTGGCGCTGTAGCTATGGGCGGTTGCGCCTTGAGGCCCGGCGTCACGATGGTGCCCGCCTGACCACGGGCCTGAATGTAGCCCTCGGCGGCCAGGAGAGAATAGGCGGCATCAATGGTGCCACGTGCCAGACCGAGTTCCTTGGTGAGCGCGCGGGCTGAGGGGATGCGGTCGCCGGGCTTCAACACGCCACTCTCGATGGCGCTGCGAAACCGATGGTAGATCTGCCGGTAGAAAGGTTCATCCGCTGCGGGGTCTAGCGGTGAGGTCTGGCTGGTTTTTGCGGCGGCCATGGGCTCGGCGATCTGCTGTGGCGTTCAACTGGATCGTAGCACGGGCGCGCATCATGGATCAGGTCTAAAGCCCGATCATGGATCTTGGGTCTGAGCCATGTGGTTTCTAGGTTGAGGGCCCTACCGGCGCTTCAAACTGGAAAACGGGCGATGACAAAAATTCTGCATGTGAGTTGCAGCCCGCGCGGGCAGGCGGCTGAGAGCGACAGGCTCGCTCAAAAAATCATCGGCATTCTGCTGAAGAGCGAGCCTTCCGCAATTGTTATGAGCCGGGAGATCGGCGGCGGCGCGCTATCGCATATTGATGCAGAGCACGCGATGGCTCTCGGCGGCACGGGGGAGGTGCCGATTGAAATTATGGAGCGGGGCTCTCTTGCCCGGTCCGAGGAACTCATTCAGGAATTGGATAGCGCGGATTTGGTGGTCATCGGAACGCCCATGCACAATTTCACGGTGCCTTCTGCGCTGAAGGCGTGGATAGATCACATCGTCCGGGATCGCCGGACATATAATCTGACGGCGGATGGGAAAATAGGCGCGCTGCACGACCGCCCGGTCTTTGTCGCCGTGGCTTCGGGCGGGCGATATTCAGGAGAGCGAGCGCGCCAGCCGGATTTCCTGACCCCTTATCTCAAGGCCATTCTGGGCATGATAGGGCTGCATGATCTGACCTTCTTCTCCGTCGAAGGAACGGGCCTCGGGCCGGACGCCGTGGCGGAGGCGCGGATCAAGACGGATCGGGCGCTGGAGGCGCATTTTTGGCCCCAAGCTGTGACGCGTCAGGCGACGGAGGCGCGCAAGCCGGTGCGGATACGGTCGATGAGGTCGGATTCGCCGCGCGTCGAATAGATGGCGTGGATGGAATAGGAAAATTCCGGCGCATCGGCAACGAGGTGGAGCTGGCCGTCATCAAGATGGGGCTTGGCGGCACTGAGGCGGAAATAGCCATTGCCGCCAACCGTCAACATATAAGTGAGGGCGAGTGGCCCGAGCGAAATGGAGACGGCGGGATTGGCCAGCGCCGGAAAGGCGGCCTGAAGGCTCGCATTGAAGGCCGGACCCCAATCGACATGGATATAGTCGCTGGGATCGGCCTGGCCGCTCTGCGCGGTCGTGACCATGACCAGCTTTTCCTCGGTCACGAGTTCGACGGCGAGATCGGTTTGCGGCGGCGGACTATAAAGAACGGCGAGATCGAGCGAGCCGGTCTGGACCCGGTCGAGCAGATGGCTCGGTGTGCCGATTTCGGCCCGGAGCGCGATTTCGGGGCATTCCCGGCGCATCCAGATCAGCCAATCGGCCAGCAAAGGGCCGCTGAGGCTCAATTCGGCACCGATGCTGACGACATTGGCCCGGCCTGGCGGCAGGGCGACGCGCTGGCGCGCCCGCTCCCAGACCTGAACCAGCGTGGTGGCATCGTGAAGAAAGCGCTCGCCCGCTGGCGTGAGGCGCGCTCCGGCTTTATTACGGACAAAAAGCCGCCGCTCCAGTTGGTCTTCAAGCGCCCGGATGCGGGCGCTGATCGCCGTCTGCGTCAGATGCAGGCGGTCGGCCGCGGCGACGAAACTGCCCGTATTTACCACTTCGAGGAATGTACGAGCGAGATTTATGTCCATTTTTTTGTATTAATATTTTTCATCTTAAATGACAAGATCATTCGTTTGTCTGCACTTATCGCAAATGCGAAATTGCCCCTCGGCGCGCTGAGTAAGCCGATGCCGTTCAGTCCTATGTTGGACTGCGGTGGAGCGCGACCGTGATCAGCAACTAATCCGAAGGGTCGCGCCTGCCGTGAGCGTATTGGAAATTTCAGCCACCGCCTTGACCGCGGAGCAGTGGCAGCAGGTCAACGCGCTCGCCCAATCATTGCGGCCCGGTCAGGCGCTGTGGCTCAGCGGATATTTTGCCGGATTTGACCGTGGCGTACGCGGTGCTACCGCCGATGCCGATTACATTGCCGCTCCGCAAGGCGCGCTGGCGGGTGTGCCGGACGCTGGCGGCGCGGCGCGCACACTCACTATTCTTTATGGCAGCGAAACCGGCAACAGCACGGCGCTCGCACAGACGCTTGCCGAGGCGGCGCGCGCGCGCGGGCTTCAGCCCGTCGTTTCCGACATGGCCGATTACAAGACGCGCAAGCTGAAGGACGAGCAGACGCTGATCGTCATCACCGCCACGCATGGCGAGGGCGACGCGCCGCAATCGGCATTGGCCTTCTTTGAATTCATGGCGAGCCGCAAGGCGCCGAAGCTGCCGGACCTGAAATATGCCGTGCTGGCGCTGGGCGATTCAACCTATGCGCGCTTTTGCGAGGCCGGCAAGCAGATCGACAAGCGCCTTGCCGAGCTTGGCGCGACACAGATCGAAGCGCGCGTCGATTGCGATGTCGATTATGACGATCCCGCCGCCGCCTGGATCGCGGCTGTGGTTGAAAAAATCACACCTGCGGCGAGTGCAGGCGCGGGCGTGAGCCTCAAGGTCTCGACGCAGGCGAGCGCGGCTCCGGCCACGACCGCATACGACAAGCGTCGCCCCTTCGCGGCGACCGTCATCGACAATCTCGTTTTGACGGGGCGCGGATCGAGCAAGGAGACGCGCCACGTCGAATTGTCGCTGGAAGAGAGCGGCCTGACCTTCCAGCCGGGCGATGCGCTCGGCGTCATTCCGCGCAATGATCCGGCCATCGTCGAAGCGCTGCTGACGAGCCTTTCGCTCAGCGCCGATGCGCCTATCACGCTGAAGGATCGCGCGACGACGCTCGGTGAGGCGCTGGCGACCGATTATGAAATTACACTGGCGACGCCCCGTATCATCGACCATTGGGCAAAGCTCAGCGGCGCTGCCGAACTGGAACAACTGAAGGAAGACGGCGCAGTGGATGCGCGCACGACTTTTCTGCGCAACCACCACGTCATCGATGTCGTTCGCCGTTTCCCTGTCGGTGGCATCGATGCACAGACCTTCGTGGCCGGGTTGAGGCCGTTGCAACCGCGGCTCTATTCCATCGCCTCCTCGCAGGCCGCCGCGCCCGATGAAGTGCATCTGACCGTCAGCACGGTGCGCTACGATCTCCATGGTGAACCGCGTTGCGGCGTTGCCTCTGGCTATTTCGCCCACCGCGCCGAACCCGATACGACAGTGCCGGTCTATGTGCAGGCCAATCCCCATTTCCGCCTCGCCGACGACGACACGCCCATTGTGATGATCGGTGCGGGCACTGGCGTTGCGCCTTACCGCGCATTCATGCAGGAGCGCGAGGAGCGCGGCGCGAGCGGCAAGTCCTGGCTGTTCTTCGGCGAGCGCAACTTCCATTCCGATTTCCTCTATCAGACCGAGTGGCAGGGCTTGATGAAGGATGGCGTGCTTTCGCGCATGAGCGTCGCCTTCTCGCGTGACAATGCCTCAAAAACCTATGTCCAGCACAAGCTGCGCGAGCAGGCACGCGACGTCTATGCGTGGCTGGAAGAGGGCGCGCATATCTATGTCTGCGGCGATGCCGCCAATCTTGCGCCGGATGTTCACGCGACGTTGAGCGCCATTATCCAGCAGGAAAGCGGACGCGGACGCGCCGCTGCCGACGAATATCTGGGCACGCTGCAACGCGAGCATCGCTATCAACTCGACGTCTATTGAGGGCCGGTATGACCACGCTTCTTGAAGAATCGGATCGTAGCCGCGACATTTCGCAGCCGCTGGAAAAGCTCAGCGACGACGAGACGCTGAAGGCAAACAGCAACCAGCTTCGCGGCACCATTGCCGAGGGACTGGTAGCGGAACTGACGGCTGCTGTGCCGGGCACCGACATCAAGCTGATGAAGTTTCACGGCATCTATCAGCAGGACAATCGCGACATTCGCGATGAGCGCCGCCGCCAGCGGCTGGAGCCTGCTTTTGCCTTCATGATACGGGTACGCCTGCCCGGCGGCGTGTTGACGCCCGCGCAATGGCTGATGCTCGACGAATTGAGCCGCGCCTATGGCGGCGAGACGCTGAGGCTGACGACGCGCCAGACCTTTCAGTTTCATGGCGTATTGAAACAGCACCTGCGCCCGCTGATGAAAGGCATGCGCGATGTGGGCCTCGACTCGCGCGCGGCTTGCGGCGACGATTCGCGCGGCGTCATGTGCTCGGTTCATCCCCAGCTTTCCGCGCTCCATGCCCAGATCTACGCGATGGCCAAGGCCGCGAGCGATCACGCCATTCCCAAGACCGGTGCCTATCGCGAAATCTGGTACGAAGAAGAGCCCGAAGCGCGCGATCCCGCCAAGCCCGAAGAGCCGCTCTACGGCCGCAGCTACATGCCGCGCAAATTCAAGATCGGCTTCGTGCTGCCTCCGCTCAACGATATCGACATTTATGCGCAAGACCTCGGCTTCATCGCCATTGCGCCCAAGGGTAAGCTCGAAGGCTTCAACGTCGTCATCGGTGGCGGCATGGGGCGGACCGATCAGGCACCAGAAACCTATCCGCGCCTCGCAAGCCTTATCGGCTTCGTGACCCCCGACCGTATCACCGAGGTGATCGACGCGACGATGGAGATACAGCGCGATTTCGGCGACCGCGCCGACCGCATGCATGCGCGCTTCAAATATACGATCGACGATAAAGGGCTCGATGCGATCAAGGCAGGCATCGAAGCGCGACAGGGCTTCGCTTTTGAAGAAGCCCGCGAGGCGACCTTCACCTCCAACGGCGACCAGTATGGCTGGCAGCGTGGCGAAGACGGGCGTGAGCACTACACGCTCTTCATCGAAAATGGCCGCGTCATCAATCATGAGGGCCGCCCGCTGATGGACGCTCTGCGCGCCATCGCAAAAATTCATCAGGGCACGCTGCGGGTAACGCCGAACCAGAACCTCATCATCGCCGATGTCGATCCGAAGGCCCGCCCCGCGATTGAGAAGCTGCTCAACGAGCACGGGCTTGGAAGCGCCAACAGACATAGCGCGCTGCGGCTCAACTCAATGGCTTGCGTGGCGCTGCCGACCTGTGGCCTTGCCATGGCCGAAAGCGAACGCTATCTGCCCGATCTGCTGATCAAGATGGAGGCGATCCTTTCCAGCCACGGTTTGATCGACGAGCCGATTACCATCCGCATGAGCGGCTGCCCGAACGGTTGCTCGCGTCCCTATATCAGCGAGATCGCGCTGACGGGTCGCGCACCGGGAAAATACAATCTCTATTTCGGCGGCGGCTTTCACGGCCAGCGGCTCAATAAAATGTATCTCGAAAATGTAGGCGAGGACGTGATCCTCGGCGCATTCGAAAAGGTCGTCGCGCATTTCGCCCGCGAACGTCAGCCGGGCGAACATTTCGGCGATTTCGCCATCCGCACCGGCTATGTCGCCGAGGTCAAGGAAGGCCGTCACTTCAACGACTGACCCTCACCGGATCGACACTCAAAGAGGAGAGAAATATGTCAATTCTACTCGGTCAAATCGCCCCGGACTTTGAACAGAAGAGCACGCAAGGTCCGATCAGCTTTCACAAATGGCTTGGCAATTCCTGGGGCGTCTTCTTCAGCCACCCGAAGGATTTCACGCCGGTCTGCACGACGGAACTGGGCGAAGTCGCCCGCCTGAAGCCCGAATGGGACAAGCGCGGCGTAAAGCCCATCGGCCTCTCGGTCGATCCGGTCGATGCGCATAACGGTTGGGACAAGGACATCGAGGAAACACAGGGCTACAAGCTCAACTTCCCGATGATTGCCGACGACGACAAGAAAGTCTCGGGCCTTTACGAGATGATCCACCCGGATTCCGATCCGACCTATACGGTGCGTGCGGTCTATGTGATCGACCCCAACAAGAAGATCCGTTTGATCCTCACCTATCCGCCGAGCGCCGGGCGCAACTTCGCCGAAATCCTGCGCGCCATCGACAGCTTGCAGCTCACCGATGGTGAAAAGGTCTCGACGCCTGTGAACTGGAATCCGGGCGAGCCGGTGATCATTTCGCCGAGCCTGTCCACCGAGCAGGCCAAGGCACGCTTCCCGCAGGGCTGGAAGGAATTGAAGCCCTATCTGCGTCTGGTTCAGCTTCGCGGCTGAGCTGTCTTCAAGAAGGCACATCGCATGCCTGAGCGCAAAGCGCCCCAGACTGTGGCGGCGTCGAACGGGATCGCAAACGATCCCGCTTTCGGCGCCGTCGCTCCGCCGCTCTACCTGACCAGCACATTTGCCTTCAGGGGCTATGAGCGCGCCGGAGCCTATGATTATTCCCGCACTGTCAATCCCAGCCGCGACATGCTGGCCGATACGCTGGCAAAGCTTGAGGGCGGCGCTGGCGCCGTCGTCACGTCCTCCGGTATGGCGGCGGTCGATCTCGTTCTTTCGCTGCTTGGGCCCGACGATCTCGTCGTCGCGCCGCATGACTGCTATTCCGGCACCTATCGCCTGCTGGCCGCTCGCGCGGAGCGGCGTCAATTCGATGTTCTATTCGTCGATCAGGGAGACGAGGAGGCGCTGGCAAAAGCGTTTGAGGGTGTGCCAGCACTTGTGCTGATCGAGACGCCGAGCAATCCGTTGATGCGCGTCGTCGATATTGCCGCCATCACCGCCCGCGCCAAGGCGGTGGGCGCGAAGGTGGCGGTTGACAACACGTTTCTTTCGCCCGCGCTCCAGAACCCGATTGCGCTGGGGGCGGATTTTTCCATTCACTCGACGACAAAATATCTGAACGGCCATTCCGATGTGGTCGGTGGCGCGGTTATTGCGGCCGATAAAGCGGATATTGAGGCCTTGGCCGCCTGGGCGAACGTGACAGGGGTTATCGGAGCGCCTTTCGATGCCTATATGACACTACGTGGTGTTCGTACTCTTTTCCCACGCATCGAGGCGCAGCAGCGCACCGCAATGGCGCTGGCGCTTTTTCTGCAAGCCCATCCGCGGGTCCGGGCGGTTCACTATCCGGGCCTCGAAACGCATCCAGGCCATGCGATTGCGAAAACCCAGCAGCGGGGCTTCGGCGCCATGCTGAGTTTCGAACTTGATGGCGGTGTTGATGATGTGCGCCGCATGGTTGAGGCGGTTCGCGTTTTCACGCTGGCCGAATCGCTTGGCGGCGTCGAAAGCCTGATCGCCCACCCTGCGACAATGACGCATGTGGGAATGGGCGCAGAGGCGCGGCATCTGGCGGGGATAGGCGATACACTATTGAGGCTCTCGATCGGCCTTGAGGCGAAGGCCGACCTTCGCGCCGATCTGGAGCAGGCATTATCAAGCCTTGGTGGAGGTGCGCCTTCGCCGCGGTAATCGGTTCAATCCATAAGACGTAGGAACAAAAAAATGTCAGTGATCCAAGCCCCCCTGCCGTACGAGACGAACGCTCTCGAGCCGCATATGTCGGCGCGTACATTCGAGTTTCACTATGGCAAGCATCACAAGGCCTATGTCGATAACACCAATGCCGCGATCAAAGGCACGCCGCTTGAGAAGGCCGATCTCGAAACGATCATCAAGTCGGCAAAGGAGAGCGGCGACAAGAAGCTCTTCAACAACGCCGCTCAGGCCTGGAACCACGATTTCTTCTGGCAGTCGATGGCGCCCAAGAGCGGCGAGCCGACGGGCAAGCTGGCGGAATGGCTGAAGCGCGATTTCGGTGGTGTCGATCAGTTCAAGGAAAAGTTCAAGGCGGAAGCTGTTGGCCATTTTGCTTCCGGCTGGGCCTGGCTGGTGGTGGAGAACGGCAAGCTGAAGGTCACGTCATTTCATGATGCCGACACGCCCATCGTTCATGGCGTGGTGCCGCTGCTGACCGCCGACGTGTGGGAGCACGCTTATTACCTCGACTATCAGAATGGCCGCGCGAGCTTCCTCGACGCGTTTTTGAACAAGCTCGCCAACTGGAAGGGCGCAAACGAGAGGCTGGAGCGCGCATCGGCGTGATGCGCCGCTCATAGCATTGCACTTGGCAATGGAGGACATGCAATGGCGCAAGATCGTGATGACGAACCCGTGGAGGTCAGCTCACCGGCCTGCGCGATGCATGAAGCCGACGATGCCTATATGGGCTATGCCGGCAAGGACGAGCTGATCGTCAGCCTCAACGAACTGCTGGAAGCCGAACGCGCGGGCGCGCGAGTAACCCTCGAAAGCGCCCGCGCATCGGGCACCGGCGAGATCGCCGAGCTGATGCACACGATCCAGAAAGATGAGGCGCGCTGGTGCGCCATGCTGCTTGGGCACGTCAAGACACTTGGCGGCGCGCCCTCTACGGTAACCGGCGTGTTCTACGGCAAGGCGATGGCGATTGCCGATATCGGCGAGCGCCTCTCCTTTCTCAATCGCGGTCAGGGATGGGTGGTGCGCAAGCTGCGCGAAATCATTCCCCGCACGCGCGACGACAAACTTCACAAAGACCTGTCTGAGATGCTGGTTTCGCACGAAGCCAACATCGCTCTCGCCAATAAGGTGGCGCAAGCGGTACTGCCCAAGCGCTCCTGAAGGAGGCCGCCATGAATCGCATTCACTTGAAGCGCGCTTATGAAACGCCATCGGCAGATGACGGTGTGCGCATTCTGGTTGATCGCCTCTGGCCGCGCGGCGTGACGCGGGAGAAGGCGAAAATCGACGCCTGGGTGAAAGAAATCGCACCGAGCAACGAGCTTCGCAAATGGTTCGGCCACGATCCCGAGCTTTGGGTGGAGTTTCGCAAACGCTACCACGCCGAGTTCACCAAAAACGCTGAAGCCGCCACCGCCCTGCGCGAGGCGATGAAGGGCCACAAGATTGTGACGCTGCTCTATGCCGCCAAGGATGAAGAGCACAACAATGCCGTAGCGTTAAAGGGCTTTCTCGAAAAATAGGTGGATATTTTCTTCGCCAATCGCCCATTTTGAGCTTTCAACTCAGACCTTTCTTTCGGCTAAGCTGCGGCCTGACTGCGAATTAGCTCGAAGGGACATGCGATGAAGATCACGGCGGCTGTGGCGCGCGAGGGCCAGGATAATTTCAGCATCGAAACCGTCGAGCTTGACGAGCCGCGCGCCGATGAGATTCTGGTCAAGATCGTCGGCGTCGGCCTGTGCCACACCGACGTGGTGGCCAAGACCGGCGCTATCGGCGGTCTACCCATCGTGCTTGGCCATGAGGGATCCGGCATCGTCGAGAAAGTCGGCGCGAGCATTACCAAGGTCAAAGCGGGCGACCGCGTGGCGATTTCGTTCCGCTCCTGCGGCACATGCCGCAAATGCAAAAGCGGCGACCCGGCCTATTGCCTGTCGATGCCAATGCTCAACTATATCGGCATGCGGCCCGACGGATCGAAAGCGCTACGCAAGGGCGACGAAGCGCTGGCGAGCAACTTCTTCGGTCAGTCTTCATTCGCGACCTATTGCCTGACCTATGAACGCAATGTGGTGAAGGTGCCTGCCGACGTGCCGCTGGAACTGGTGGGCCCGCTCGGCTGCGGTGTGCAGACAGGAGCGGGCGGCATCATGCGTTCGCTGGCTTGCGAAGCGGGAAGCTCGCTGCTGATCCTCGGCGGCGGCGCTGTGGGCTTGAGCGCCGTCATGGGCGCTGTGGTGCAGGGCTGCGGCACGATCATCGTGCTTGAGCCGCATGAAGTGCGCCGCAAGCTCGCCAAGGAATTCGGCGCGACCCATGTGATCGATCCGGCGACCTCGCCCGACCTTGCCGCCGCGCTGCGCGCGATCTTGCCCGAAGGCGTTGACTATGCTTTCGACACGACAGGCATTCCAGCACTTCAGCAGGCGGTGATGGCGAGCCTTGCGCCGCATGGCACGCTCGGCATTGTCGGCATCAGCCCGCCCGGAACGCCCGTGCCCGGTGATCTGATGACGGTGATGACCTTCGGCCATACGATCAAAGGTATTATCGAAGGCGATAGCGAACCCGATGTCTTCATTCCGCAAATGATGAAGCTCTACAAGGAGGGGCGCTTTCCCTTCGACAAGCTGATCCGCACTTATCCCTTTGCCGAGATCAACCGCGCCATTGCCGAGCAACATCGCGGTGACTGCGTCAAGGTCGTGCTGCTGATGGATTGAAGCCGATGAGCACGTCCGGGCCGGTGCTGCGCAACGCCAAGACGGCGACGCTTGACGTGGCCTATGAGGAATACGGGCCGCCCGATGGCGAGCCGATCCTGCTGCTGCATGGGTTTCCCTACGATCCGCGCTGCTTTAACGAGGTCGCGCCGCAACTTGCGGCGGCGCGGTTCCGCGTCATCGTGCCTTACCTGCGCGGCTATGGACCGACGCAGTTCTTATCATCGCAGACGATGCGCTCGGGACAACAGGCGGCACTGGCGCGCGATCTTCTCGATCTGCTCGACGCGCTGTCGCTGCCACGTGCGGCGCTGATGGGATTTGATTGGGGCGGCCGCGCCGCTTGCATCGTCGCGGCGCTCTGGCCGGAACGCGTGCGCTGCCTCGTCTCGGGCGGGGGCTACAATATCCAGAGCATCGCGCGCCTCGCTGCGCCGCTTCCCGCCGAGGTTGAATATCGGCTCTGGTATCAGACCTATCTGAACACCGCGCGTGGCAGGCACGGGCTGGACGTGAACCGGGAGGCTTTCTGCAAATTTCTCTGGCGGCTCTGGTCGCCATCATGGCGTTTCGACGATGAGACTTATGAGCGAACGGCGCGCTCATTCGGCAATCCCGATTTTGTCGATGTGGTCGTCCATTCCTATCGCCACCGCTGCGCCAATGCGCCGGGCGATCCGGCGCTGGAAGATGTGGAACGCTGGCTTGCCGCCGAGCCACCCATCGCCGTGCCGACGATTGTCTTATGGGGCGCGGACGACGGCGTCAGCCCGCCCGCGTCGCGTGACGGCGATGCGCGTCGCTTTACCGGACGCTATGAGCGCCGCGTCCTGCCGGGCGTCGGGCACAATATTCCGCAAGAAGCGCCGGATGCGACGGTCGCAGCATTACTTGATCTGTTGCGAGGCTAGAGCGCCGCTTCGGAGCGCGCAGCGGTGATGCGGCGCGCTTTTTCGTGGCGGGTACGCCTCGCCACGATAGCACTATCGGAAACGAGATGGCAGAGAATGGCGGCATCGTCGCGGGCGATGAAGCTCTCCTTCGGCAGATCGAGAAGGCGGTTGCGTTTTTCCTCAACTTCCTCACGCGTCACGTTCTGAAAAAACTCGATAAGCGGATTTTCAAAAGGCTGATTGAAAGTCCAGCCGATATCGAGAGCTGCGATCTTGCGACCGACCTCGAAATCGCGCACGGCAAGACAAGGCAGACCGAGCGCGCCCGCTTCATAGAGCCTGCAAGGCAGAAGCCAGCGCGAATTATTGTCGATATTTTCCAGATCGAGCGCCCAGACAAAATCCGTATCGCGATAGACATGGGCAAGATCGCGCGGGTTCACGTAGTCGCCGCAATAAACCATGTTGGCATTGCGCGCGAGCGCCTGATCGAACGTATCCCGGTCAACGGTCGTAAGGATGCCGTGAAACTTGAACAGAACTTCGTCGCGCAGGCTCTCGGCCAGATGGGTGATGAGATCGAAAGTTCGCTGGCCCCGGATCAGGCCCACATAGCTCACGATCCACTTGTAGGGTGCAGGACGCGGCGCGACGGCGCGGCCTGTGCCGATCTCCGTCAGCGCGCTGGGGTGGAGCTTGTTTTCAAGCAGAAACCAGTTACCGCGATAGGCTTGAACGCTCTCGTAATATTCGTGCACGAAAGCGGGTGACGAGACGACGAGAAGGGAGACTTGCGAGAGGCAGAGGCGCTCCAGAAGACGCAGCACGCGGGAGCGCAAACGTGACCCTGTGAAAGCGGGCTGAATGTCGAGCACCTCATAGACGATGGCGGCATCGCGCCGGAACAATAATTTGGCGACGATCGCCAGCAAGAGCTGATCGATATTGCGCGCATAGTAGCGCGCGCCGCGCTGCACATAACGTCGCGCGATGAAGAGAAGAAAGACTGCGCGCAGTAGCGTTAGGCATCGCCGCAGATAGTTGAGATCGGATGTGCGGCCAAGCTCGATATAGGGCCAGCGCGGATCATAGTCTGAATTATAGCGCGATCGGCGGAAGCCGAGCACGGTGATGTGAAAGCCGCTTTCGCGAAAGGCGTCGGCGCGCTTGATCGTGCTGACGTCGCTGACATCGGGCGTGAAGAAAACAACACTCCGGGTTGCCTCGTATTTCTTGTGCTTCATTGCTTATCCTCGCCGACTATGTGCCGCCATAGTGGCGCACGGACGGCCTCCATCTCGCGTGACCATTCGGTGGTTGCGAAGATGGAGGCAGCGCGAGGGAGGCGAGAGGATTTAGGGCGTTGCCTGGTTCACCACATAGACCATCAGGACAGGCGCGCGCCCCACGCCTGCTTCAACCTCAGTGACGAAAGGCGGGTTTCCCTCGCCCTGATCGCACCAGCGATAGCCATAGCCACGATGGTTTTCTATGGCGTCGAAGCGCTGGTCCAGCGCGTGGAATTTCTGGCGGATGCGCTTGATGAGAGAACGCACATTCGTCTGGTAGCCATGCGTGCCATCACCGGCGCAAAAGCCGATGCCATGAACGACATCATAGATTTCGCGATAGGACAGATTTTCACCGATGCGCGAGGCAAAGAGGTGGACGATATTGAATTCGGTGATCGTCAGATTGACCGGCTCGCCCTGCCAATAAGCCCGACAGGTTTTGAAATCGAGGCGCAGGCCGCCATGTTCGCTCGCACGGACAGGCGAAGCGGCATCGACCGGAGCGGCATCGTGTGATTTCAGGATGGAGGCAATGGCGTGCAGGCGTTTAACGAGATGTCCTTCGGCGCTTTCGTCAATCGTTGCGGGCGACCCGTTCATATTCGCATCGGCAAGCGCGGCCATGGGGAGTTGCAAACCGAACGCGCTCAACCGCTCCAGCATTTCGCGCCCATCGGCATCGAGAGCGCTGGGGTTGAGAAAAAGAATATTGCTGTCAGGCGGAGCGGCGGATTTCGTTTCCGGTTCGGCCCAGGCCGATGACGAGCTGGCGTGGCGCGAATTTTCCTTGAGCCAGCCAGTGCGAGCGGCATAGCCGATGCCAGGAACGGCGCATCCCGTCTGGGCGATAATTGGCTGACGGCGATAAGCGGGCATGGCAGTGGTCATGTTTGTCCTCATTCGTCGGCCCCCGTATAGGGGATCGGCGAATGGAGGTTTCTATTCCGCTAGTGTGAACACATGCAGCATCTAAATCTCTCTTTATTTCATAACCCGAAGACTGTTCCCATAAGCGTCGCTGTAGTGGCACGAGCGGTGACATCAGCGCGGCGTGATTGCGTCCGGCCCTTTCACAAGCCGCATGCTCGCAGGCGATGTCTGGCGAAGGCGGCTGAGCAATTCGGGATCGATCGATCCCGTTACCGGCAAACCGCTGTTTCGCTGAAATGCCATGATGGCGGATCGCGTAGGTGCGTCGAGCTGGCCGCCCAGCGGAACATTGGCATAGCCGAGCGCGGTGAGGTGCTGCTGAATATCGAGCACAAGCTCGCCCGCAGCGGTCACATCGCTGCGGGCGGCGGATGCGGAAAGTGTGCGCGGGCCCGGCGCAAGCGTAACGGGCGCGGAAGGCTCAGTGCGTGCTTGCACAGAGCGTGGCGCAACCGCTTCAGGCTCGGCCTTGACGGGTGGCTCCGATTTGGTCGCCGGGATGGCGGCAGGTTTGATATCGGGAACGATGGTCGTGGCGGTAGCGGTCGGCTGCGCGGGAACTGCTGTCGTTGGTGCAGAGGATGGAGAAGGAGCAACGGTGGCGGCTGGCGGGAAAGTCGAAGGGCTCGCCGGTGAGAGCGCCGCGACCTCATCGCGCGGCGATGTCGGCCACAAGGCGGCCATGTCGCCGGAGCGATCAAGTTGATGCGCAAGCGCATAACCGCCCGCCGCGACGACGAAGGCGAGCAGCGCCCAGCGAACGATGCTTCGCCTCTCCGCCGGCTCTTCATCGTTCCAGGTCGCGGCGTTCAAATCCATGCCATCATGAGCGACGCTGCCGGCGGCAAGTGCGGGGCCGAGACGCCAGCGCTGTGATGGCTCTGCATCATCGACAGATTCGGCCGATGACAGGCGAGGTTCCACGCGCTCGAAATCGGCTGAGCGTTCCTTCGCGTCGATCCGTATTTCCGACCCGGGCCGAAGGAGAATGTCGGGCGTCGCAGACGGAAACGGTGTGCCCGCAAATCGGTGCGCCGCCTCGTTTTCCGACACGTATTTTTCCGAAGCGTCGCGCAGGAGCGGCCGGATGTCTTTGAAAGGCGCGCCTGTGAGAAGAGGTGCGGCCAGAGGCGGCGTTGCGCTTTTGGGCACGGGCGTTTCAGCCACAACAGGTGACGTTTCTTCTATTGCAGCGGGGGCACTCTCGGCTGCCGTTTCGTTTATCGGCTGTTCCGCCGCAGGCTCCACCGATTGAGGCTCTTCAGCAGTAGCGGCGATGCGAGCGAAATCATCGTCTTTCCATGTCGGTTCAGTATGCGGCTTTGCCTCGGTCTTCGCGCCGCGTCGCAGAAAGGAGGGAATGGTGAAAGTGTCGTCGCGCCGCTCCTCATGATCTACCGACGGTGCGAAGGAGAAAACACTTCCAGGCTTGTCGTCTTTCTTATTGGCCATGATCGACATCCTCGCACTGGTTGGCGGGCCCGCATGGGCAATGCTGAGCCGCTATCATCATAGCGAGGATCTAAACGCTCTTTTGGGCGGTAATTTGTTCCAAATGCCAGAGTTTTGTGACCGTCGTGTGAGCTGTTCTGCAAGACGCCTGCATAAAGCGCGGATGGGCGGCGGCAAAGGGCCAGCAGGCCGGTCGAGAAGTTTCAACGCCATCTTCTGCGTCTTATAAACAGTGACCTTCGCCGCCAGATTGTTGTCTTGCGACAAGCGCGCCTCGACGGCCTTGCGGCGTTTTTCATCAAGGGCATTGTCGATATAGGCGTGAATATCTTCCTCGCTGATGAGGTAGGCAATTTTCATCATCCCGACCCTTTCTTGCGAAGTTCCATCCCGATCTTCTGCGTCGATCCGATCCAAGCGGCATCGCGGCACATTTAATCGCGCAATTGAGTTTTCACATTCGCAAGTCCGGGAAGGTGTGACCGATACATGACTTTTGTGTCGAAAACGGCTGAGCGGCTTCGCTGATCGCGGCCACGTTTTGATCACTCGCTGCGCTTTGGCGTCCGTGCTCGGTTGAGGTGATCTTTTGTGATCGTCGTTATCTGGAATTTCTCGCCATGCTGCATGTCACCAGCGCGCCGGACGACAAGGCTCTCTCGGAATCGGTGCAACGACAGGCCGATCCTGTCGAGATGCCCGAACGGCTGGCGATCAGCTCCGTATTCGGACAATCATTTGACCCGAAAACATGGTCCGGCGCGCCGAATAATGTGGCGACGGCCTTCGAGCGCCTCGGCGTCGATGTGGTCGACACTTTTCCTGATGTGACGTGGCTGGAGAAAACGGTTTATGCGGCGCGCTACATGCTGTCTGGCTATGGCCGTCTGCCTGATAGTCTGTCGTTGTTCCGCTCCGCGCAATTGCGCGCGCTGCGTGCCCGGCGGCTCGCCGCACAAGCCAGAGCGGCAGGCGCTCGGCATGTTTTGCATACAGGTACGCTCGATCTTCCCGCCTGCGATACCGATGAGGTCGATCACTATCTCTATTGCGACCACACCTGGGATCTCTGGTTTCGGCATCGCGGCGCTGGCGACCAGCATTCGCTGAAGGCCAACGCGGTCTTTGATGAATATGAACGGCGATGCTACGTGCAGATGCGCCACATTTTTACCTTCGGTGCTTACGTCCGCGACAATCTGATTTCGCATTACGGCGTCGCGCCTGAACGCATCACGGCTGTCGGCTCAGGCATGGGGCCAATCGACCCTTATTTCGGCCCGAAGGACTATGGCAACGGACTGATGCTCTTTGTTGCCAAACATTTCTTTGTCGAAAAGGGCGGGGCTCTCGTGCTCGAAGCCTTTGAGCGCGCGCGGCGCGAGAGGCCAGATCTGCGCCTCATCGTGATCTGGGATGGCCGCAACAAGGAATTTCCACGCCGCTATCGCCATGTCGATTTTCGCACGCATCTGCGCTGGGGCGCGCTGACAAAACTTTACCGCGACGCCTCGCTTCTCGTGCAGCCGATGCTCAACGACCCGTGGGGACAGGTCTTTCTCGAAGCGCTGGCATCGCGAACGCCGGTGCTCGGGCTTGAGCGCAATGGATTGCCCGAGATCACCGAGAACGGGCGGCACGGCTTTCTGGTTGCCGAACCCGATGTGGACGCCATAGCCGCCGCGATGCTCGACGCCCATTCAGATGCAGGGCGTCTCGACAGCATGGGGCTGAGCGGCCAGCGGCATGTGCTGAAGAATTATTCTTGGGACGGCGTCGCGCGCCAGATGGCTTTCGCGATGACGGGTGGCGCGCGGCGGGAAATGCCTCCCGTGTTGAACGGCACATTTGAGAGAGGACTAACATGACACGTAAAGTTGCGTTGATCACCGGCGTTACCGGGCAGGACGGCTCCTACCTCGCCAAGTTTCTGCTCGACAGGGGTTATACTGTTCACGGCGTCAAGCGGCGCTCTTCATCGCTCAATACGGGCCGTGTCGATCACCTCTATCGCGATCCGCATGATTTCGGCGTCAACTTTTTCATGCATTACGGCGATGTAACGGACAGCACGAATCTGATCCGCATCGTGCAGGAAACCAAACCCACCGAAATTTACAATCTTGCTGCGCAAAGCCATGTGCAGGTGAGTTTCGAGACACCGGAATATACGGCCAATGCAGATGGCATAGGAACGCTGCGCTTGCTGGAGGCGATCCGTATTCTCGGCATGGAGCGGGATGTGCGCTTCTATCAGGCCTCCACCTCGGAACTTTTCGGCAAGGTGCAGCAAGTGCCGCAGAGCGAGACGACGCCTTTTTATCCGCGCTCGCCTTATGCGGCAGCGAAACTCTATGCCTATTGGATCGTCGTGAATTATCGCGAAGCCTACAGGATGCACGCGTCGAACGGCATTCTCTTCAATCACGAAAGCCCGGTGCGCGGCGAAACATTCGTCACGCGCAAGATCACGCGGGCGGCGGCGGCGATCGAGTTAGGGCTTCAGGACAAGCTGTTCCTTGGCAATCTCGATGCGCAACGCGACTGGGGTCACGCGCGCGACTATGCCGAGGGCATGTGGATGGTGCTCCAGCAGAAGGTGCCTGACGATTACGTGCTGGCGACCGGCGAAATGCACACAGTGCGCGAATTTGTTGAACTCTCATTCCGCCATCTCGACCGGCAGATGGAATGGGAAGGCGAGGGGATTGGAGAAAAGGGGCGATGCGCGCGCACCGGCAAGGTGCTTGTGGAGGTCGATCCGGCCTATTTCAGACCCACCGAAGTCGAACAGCTTCTCGGCGATCCGACCAAGGCGCGGACCAAACTTGGCTGGAAGCACCAAACCAATTTCCAGCAACTGGTTTCTGAAATGGTCGATGCCGATCTGCTATCGCTTCAGCGCGAGAGGCAAGCCAATGCGTGACAGGAACCTGTATAGCCTCGCTGGAAAGCGCGTCTGGGTGGCGGGGCATCGCGGCATGGTCGGCTCGGCACTGGTGCGGCGTCTCGCGCGCGAAAATTGCGAAGTGCTGACCGCTCCGCGTGGCGAGGTTGATCTGCGGCGGTCGGAACAGGTGGAAACCTGGATGGCGAAGGCGAAGCCGCAGGCGGTGTTCCTTGCTGCGGCACGCGTCGGCGGCATCCTGGCGAACGACACACGCCCGGCTGAATTTCTCTACGACAATCTGATGATCGAGGCGAACGTCATTGAAAGCGCACGCCGCGCGCGCGTGGAGAAACTGTTGTTTCTCGGCTCGTCCTGCATCTATCCGAAAATGGCGGCGCAACCGATCGAGGAAGAGGCGCTGCTATCGGGCGCTCTCGAGCCGACGAACCAATGGTATGCG
>CAZLLB010000024.1:0-19322 GCA_964560165.1 uncultured Parvibaculum sp.
TGGCGCGTGGCGCAGGCGCTGGAAGCCGGGCTTGTTGGCGTCAATGCAGGGCTTATCTCGACGGAGGTTGCTCCCTTTGGCGGCATCAAGGAGAGCGGCATCGGGCGCGAGGGCGGGCCTTGGGGTATCGAAGATTTTCTCGAAGTTAAATATGTCGCGATGGCGGGGCTCTGAACTATATGGCTGATAATCAGAAACAGGCCGCCGCGCGGCGCGCGCTCGATTTCGTTGAAGACGGAATGAAACTCGGCATCGGCACAGGCTCGACGGCGGAGGAATTCGTAAAGCTGCTGGCCGAGCGCGTGGCTGGCGGATTGAAAATAATCGGCGTGCCGACATCGGAGCGCACATTGGCGCTGGCGACGAAACTCGGCGTGCCCATGTCCAATCTCGACGACACGCCGCATCTCGATCTGACCATCGACGGGGCGGACGAATTTGATGCGCAACTCCGGCTTATCAAGGGGGGTGGCGGCGCGCTGCTGCGCGAGAAGATTGTCGCGACCTCTTCGGACAAGATGATCGTCATTGCCGACGCTTCGAAAATCGTCAAGACGCTCGGCGCATTTCCGCTGCCCATCGAAGTGATCCCCTTCGGCGCACTCTCGACGGCGGCGAGCATCGCGAAGATCGCCAGCATCTATGATTGTCATGGCAAGATCGTTCGGCGCGGCGATAGCTATGGCGAACCCTTTTTCACGGACTCGAACAATTTCATTTTCGATTGTTCTTTCGACGTCATTCCGGACGCGGACGCTCTCGCGCGCGAGCTGAACTTGATCCCTGGCGTGGTGGAGACGGGTTTATTCGTCGGCATCGCAAAGCTTGCTCTTGTCGGCACACCCACGGGTGTCGATATGATAGAGCCGAAGTAAGGCGCAAGAAGCGGGAGCGGAAAAGTGGCGACGGCGAAATACGACTACGACCTCTTTGTGATTGGTGCGGGTTCAGGCGGCGTACGCGCCAGCCGTATCGCGGCGGGACATGGCGCAAAGGTGGCGGTGGCGGAGGAATATCGCGTCGGCGGCACTTGCGTCATTCGCGGTTGCGTGCCGAAAAAACTCTTTGTTTATGCAAGCCAGTTCTCCGAGGAGTTCGAGGATGCGGCGGGCTTTGGCTGGACCGTGGGCGAGACGAGTTTTTCCTGGGAGAAACTTCTTGCCAACAAGGATCGCGAAATCGACCGCCTGAATGGCATCTATATTCGCAACATGGAAAATTCGGGCGTCAAGATTTTCCAGACGCGTGCGGTTCTGAAGGATGCGCATACGGTGCATCTGGTCGCTGAAGGCCGCGACGTGACGGCGGACAAGATCTTGATTGCGACCGGCGGCACGCCCTTCAAGCCCGCGAGCGTGCCGGGCATCGAACACGCGATAACATCCAATGAAGCGTTTCATCTCGACGAATTGCCCAAGCGCGGCATCGTCGTGGGCGGCGGCTATATCGCGGTCGAGTTTGCGGGTATCTTCAACGGGCTTGGCGTGGAGACGACGCTGCTCTATCGCCGCGACAAGATCTTGCGGAATTTCGACGAGGATCTCCGCGACGGCCTGATGGAAGAGATACAAAAGAAGGGCGTCGATCTGCGCACCAATGCCGACATTGCCTCCATAGAGCGCAAGGGCAAGCTGCTGATCGCCACCCTGAAGGATGGCAGCACCATCGAGGCGGGCTTCATCATGTATGCGACGGGCCGCGTGCCGAATTCGCACGGGATGGGGCTTGAGGAAGCGGGCGTGGCGCTGAAGAAGGACGGGGCTGTGGAGGTCGATCCGTTTTCGCAGACCAGTGTGCCGAACATCTATGCCGTCGGCGATGTGACCGACCGCGTCGCGCTGACGCCCATTGCCATTCGCGAGGGGCAGGCCTTTGCCGAAACCGTGTTCAATAACAATCCCATCGCCGTCGATCATTCGATCATTCCGACGGCAGTCTTCTCGCAGCCCGAGCTTGGCACGGTCGGCCTCTCGGAACATGAGGCGCGGGAAAAATTCGGCGACGTCGATATTTACAAGACGAGCTTTCGTCCCATGAAACACACGATGACGGGACGGCATGAAAAGACCTTCATGAAGCTCGTCGTCGATGCAAAGACCGACCGCGTTCTCGGCGTTCACCTGATGGGGCCGGGGTCTGGCGAAATGATCCAGACGGTCGGCATCGCCGTCACGTTCGGCGCGACCAAGGCGCAATTCGACCAGACCGTTGCGGTCCACCCCACGGCGGCGGAAGAGCTGGTGACGTTGCGAGAAAAATGGAAGCCTTCTGCGGCTTGATGTGAAGGATTGTGGCTCGATTTTATGGGCTGTGTACGGAATTTGTTTCTTCACATAAGTCAGTATTCTTGCAGTTTTCAAAGGTAAACAGTTTCGAATTACGAGTGAACTTCTAGTTTCACTTTAAGTTTACGCCTGCGGGCTATTCTCTATCCTAGCGCTCCTCGCAAGCCTCGCCATCCACTCCGAACACGGATGGATTTCAGAGGACGCACATTGCGCCGATGTCGCTGCCTTGATGAGCAAGGGTTCGTTGACGAAACGTCGAACGGAGGATGAGACATGTTTATGGCATTGTCGTCGGAAGCGCGCGAGTGGAAGTCAAAACTCGACGCGATCAGCAAGTCTCAGGCGGTCATCGAATTCAAACTCGATGGGACCATCATAACCGCCAACCAGAATTTCCTTTCTGTACTCGGCTATACATTGGCCGAGGTGCAGGGGCGTCATCACTCCATGTTCGTGCAAGCGGACTACAGGGAGAGCGGCGAATACAAGGAATTCTGGGCGAGCCTCAATCGCGGCGAATTTCAGGCGGCGGAATACAAGCGCCTCGGCAAGGGTGGCAAGGAAATCTGGATTCAGGCATCCTATAATCCGCTTCTCGACACGCATGGCAAGCCGTTCAAGGTCGTGAAATTCGCAACCGACGTGACAAGCACGAAGCTCGAGGCGGCGAATTTTAAAAGCCAGATCGATGCCATCGGCAAGTCGCAGGCCGTGATCGAATTCAATATGGATGGCACCATCCTGACCGCCAACGCCAATTTCCTCGCGGCGCTCGGTTACACGCTGCCAGAAATTCAGGGCAAACATCATTCGATGTTCGTGCAGTCTGACTATAAAGAAAGCGATGAGTACGCCGCCTTCTGGGAGAGCCTCAATCGGGGCGAGTTTCAGGCGGCCGAATACATGCGGCTTGGAAAGGGCGGCAAGGAAATCTGGATTCAGGCTTCCTACAATCCAATCCTCGATCTCAACGGCAAGCCCTACAAGGTTGTGAAATTTGCAACGGACATCACGGAACAAGTGATGACCAGACTGCGCAATGAACGCATTCAGAAAGTGATCGACGAGAACCTCGTCTTGATCGACGCGGCCATTTCGGAGACGACGGGTCAGTCCGCCAATGCCGCAAGCGCGTCCACGCAGACATCAGGCAATGTGCAGGCCGTGGCAGCGGGTGCCGAAGAACTCAATGCGTCGGTGCGCGAAATCGCGAGCAGCATGGCGAAGTCGCGCATTGTGGCCGAGACCGCTGTGGAGAGCACCAAGGCTGCGGACGAGGCTGCTGTGCGCCTCTCGCAGGCCACGCAGTCGATGGGCGGGATCGTCGATCTCATCAATGACATTACCGGCCAGATCAACCTGCTCGCTCTCAATGCCACCATCGAGGCGGCGCGAGCGGGCGAAGCGGGACGCGGCTTTGCTGTCGTTGCCAGCGAGGTTAAAAACCTCTCCCGGCAGGCGAAAGACGCCACGGACCGGATCGCGCAGGAAGTGAACGACACGCGCGCCGTATCCGTGGATGTCGTTGATGCTCTGACCGCCATTCGCGAGTCGATCGGCACGTTGCGCGAATATGTGACGAGCGCCGCCAGCGCGGTTGAGGAACAGAGCACGGTCGCCAACGAAATGTCGCTCAACATGCAGTCCGCATCGACTGCCGTGAACAGCATCACGCAGAACATCAGCGAAATCGCCCGCGCCGCAGAGGATGCCGACAAATCGAACAAGCGCGTTCGCGAAGCTGCGAGGGAGCTGGCCGTCGCGGTCTGACCTGATGGGTAGAGAGTGAGGCTTATGCCCATGAGCCTCACGGGGGAGAGCGGATCGAAAGGTCCGCTTTTTCTTTTGTTTGCCGCTGGATGAGCCAGGCGGGTTCTAACGCTGGCAATCGGAATTAACCGCGTTTCCCGCCATGTCGAGCCCTTTCAAGGGCTTAGGCTTCCCTCTGGAACCATTGTGGATTATAAACGCCGCTCTATATGGAGAGTGGGCGGCGTGGGCCGGGCGAAGGGTCCGGGCGCGCCTTCTTGTGTTTTCGGAGTGACGATTATGGCGGAGAGCTGGACACCGGATAGCTGGCGGGCAAAACCTGCAAAGCATCTGCCCATATACCCGGACGATGCGGCCCTGAAGGCCGTTGAAGGCCGCTTGCGCTCCTATCCGCCGCTGGTTTTTGCAGGTGAGGCGAGGAGGCTTAAGAGCGATCTTGCCGAGGTATGCGAGGGCCGTGCGTTTCTGCTTCAGGGCGGCGACTGCGCGGAGAGCTTTGCCGAATTCTCTGCTGACAATATCCGCGACACTTTCCGCGTGCTGCTGCAAATGGCAGTGGCACTGACCTTTGCCGCTTCGTCGCCTGTTGTGAAAGTGGGCCGTATCGCGGGCCAGTTCGCCAAGCCGCGCTCCTCGGCTGAGGAGACGATCGATGGCGTGACGCTGCCTTCCTATCTCGGCGACAACATCAACGGTATCGAGTTCACGCAGGACGCGCGTATCCCCGATCCAGAGCGGTTGCTGCGTGCCTATTCGCAATCGGCTTCGACGCTGAACCTCATTCGTGCTTTCGCGACCGGCGGCTATGCCGATCTCGATTTCGTGCATCGCTGGAATCTGGGCTTCGTCGCTGACAGCCCGGAAGGCGCGCGCTATGAGGAACTGGCAAACCGCATCACCGAGGCGCTCGACTTCATGCGCGCTTGCGGCATTGACAGCGCCACGCAGCCGCAGCTCCATACGACGCAGTTCTATACGAGCCATGAGGCGCTGCTGCTCGGCTTCGAGCAGGCGATGACGCGCATCGACTCGACCACGGGCGATTGGTACGACACCTCCGCCCACATGCTCTGGATCGGCGACCGGACGCGCCAGCCCGATCACGCGCATGTCGAGTTTTTGCGCGGCGTGAAAAACCCCATCGGCCTGAAATGCGGCCCCTCGCTCGATCCCGAAGAGCTTGTGCGGCTCACGGATATTCTCAATCCGAAGAACGAGCCGGGCCGCCTGACACTGATCTGCCGCTTCGGCTCGGAAAATGTTGAAAAGCATTTGCCGGCGCTTATTCGCGCCATCCAGCGCGAAGGCAAGAAGGTCGTCTGGTCCTGCGATCCGATGCATGGCAATACGATCAAGGCGTCGAACGGCTACAAGACTAGGCCTGTCGATCGTGTGCTGAGGGAAGTGCAGTCTTTCATGGCTGTGCATAGTGCCGAAGGCACGCATGCGGGCGGTGTCCATTTCGAGATGACCGGCCAGAACGTCACCGAGTGCATCGGAGGCGCGCAGGCGATCACCGAAACGGACCTTGCCGACCGCTACCACACGCATTGCGATCCGCGGCTCAATGCCAGCCAGGCGCTGGAATTGGCATTCATGCTGGCCGAGGGCCTGAAGCGCGAGCGGCTGGCGACGCAGAAGAAACACGCGACCGCCGCCGCCGTTGGCGCGCGCTGACAACGTGCCGACAAGCAGCGATTTCCGTCAGTAACATTCGTTGAGTAGATAAGGCCCGGTGATTCACCGGGCCTTTTCGAACGCTCGGGGCAAAGACTTTCGAGGAAGGGTTGATATGTCAGGGAGAGATTTTGTGACGCGGATCGGAACCTCTCTTCTGCTCGCGATAGCTTTTTTCCATGCCACGGCTGTTTGGGCGCTCGACAGGGAATGGCGCGGGCCAGATGAGCAAGACAAGCTCTACGCGGTATCCTTTATCGGCGGCGAAGGAACAGAAAGAAACTTCAGCGACATTATCCTGCATCTCTTCGATGTAGAGGCGTCGAGCGATCGGATTGCCGCTGTCACTTTCTCACGTATGCTTGGCTGGTATGGCGACGATCTGAGTTTCGAAGCTGAGGGCATGTATGCCTTTCACTATGGCCGTCAGCGTTACAGCGAATTTGGCACGGCGGTTTACGCGCGTTGGCATCGCTTTCCATGGAACGATTATGTGAAGACGATTGCGGCTCTCGGGCTTGGCCCTTCCTACACGGCGGCCTATTCCAAACTTGAATACGGACCGAACGAAACGAGCCGCTCCCGCGTTCTCAACCAACTCAATCTTCAGACGACGTTCGCGCTGCCGAGTAACCCCGACACGGCGCTTCTGTTCCGTCTTCAGCATCGTTCAGGTATTTTGGGAGCGATACGTGGTGTGCAGGACGCATCGAATTTTCTGACCGTTGGTCTGCGTCAGGATTTTTGAGCAGCAGCGGCCCTTGCGTCTCAGCTCACTTTTACTAACCGCCGCCCATGGTTCTCGCCTTCAAAGAGGCCGATGAATGCATTGGCCGAGCCTTCGAGCCCTTCGGAAATATCTTCCGTATAGATGAGCTTGCCTTCGTGAATCCAACTAGCCAACTCGGTTTGCGCCATGCGGAAGCTCTTAAAGTAATCGAAGACGACAAGCCCTTCCATGCGCAGCTTGTGGGTGATGAAACGCGTGACGTTGCGGATGCCGACGAGGTCGTCCGGCCCGCGATTATATTCGCTGACTTGGCCGGAGACGACGATGCGGCCATGATCCTTCATGTTGAGGATGGCGGCGTCGAGCATCGCACCGCCGACATTGTCGAAATAAATATCGACACCGCCGGGGCAGGCATCAGCAATCGCGGCCTTGATCTCTTTCGTCTCGCGGTAGTTGATCGCGCCGCCGAAGCCGAGGGTTTTGAGGTAGGCGCATTTTTCCTTCGAGCCTGCGATGCCGACGACTTTGCAGCCTTTCATGCGGGCGATCTGCCCAGCGGTGGCACCGACCGGCCCGGCGGCGGAAGATATGAGGACCGTATCGCCATCCTTGGGCTGCCCGAGATCAAGCAAGCCGAAATAGGCGGTGAGGCCCGGAATGCCCAGGACACCGATGGCCGCCGTGGGATGGAGTTTGCCGTGATAGATTTTCGGATCGAGGATTTGCACGCCGCGCCCGTTTGAAAGCGCGTGGCTCGTCCATCCCAAACCGCCCGTCACCCGGTCGCCTGGTTTGAACTTCTCATTGTTCGAGGCTTCGACGATGCCGATCATGGCGCTGTCGATCGTCTCGCCGATGGGAAGCGCTGCCGTGTAGCTATCGCCCGACAGCCGCCCGCGCATACCGGGATCGACGGAATGAAACTCGGTGCGGATCAGGATTTCATGCTCGCCCGGATCAGGGAGGGTGGCATCTTCCAGCCGGAAGTTTTCGAGCTTCGGCTTGCCTTCAGGGCGCGAGGCCAGCACCCAACGGCGGGATTTGGTGGGCATGTTTATTCCTCCTCGCCGGTGGGCCTCGCCCTTCGAGACGGGCGCTTGCGCGCCCTCCTCAGGGTGAGGTTCTATGTTTTAAGACCTCATCCTGAGGAGCGGCGAAGCCGCGTCTCGAAGGATCGTGGCAATCTCCTTAAACAGCCTTGTCCGGTCCAACCTTGACCAGCATCTTGCCGGTGTTGGCACCGGTGAAGAGGCTGAGAAAAGCCTTGGGCGCGTTTTCGATGCCGTCTTCGACTGTCTCCTGCCACTTCATCTTGCCCGCTTTGATGAGCTTGCCCATCTCCGCATAGAAGGCAGGCAGGATGTCGAGGTGGTTCGAGACGATGAAGCCTTGCAGCTTCAGGCTTTTACCGACCGCCATGATGATGTTGGAGGGGCCGGGGCGCGGCGTCGTGTCGTTATATTGTTCGATCATGCCGCAAAGCGCGAGGCGTCCGAACGGCTTCATGTGATTGATCGCCGCTTCGAGATGACCGCCGCCGACATTGTCGAAATAGACATCGATGCCCTTGGGGAAAGCCGCGCCGACTGCCTTGTTCAAGTCGCCGCAGGTTTTGTAATTGATCGCCTTGTCGATGCCCGCTTCTTTTTCGAGCCAGCGGCATTTGTCATCCGAGCCAGCCGAGCCGACGACATAGCAGCCACGCGCCTTGGCGAGCTGGCAGACAACCTGTCCGACAGCGCCTGAAGCGGCGGAGACGAAGACCGTGTCGCCGTCCTTCAACTCGCCGATTTTGATCAGGCCTGCATAGGCGGTCATGCCGGGCATGCCGAGCGCGCCGAGATAGGCTTCGAGAGGCCCGAGCGTCGGGTCGATCTTCTGGAAGGTTTCGGCCTTGGCGGTTTCATATTCGCGCCAGCCGGCCATGCTCTGCACGAAATCGCCCTTGGCGAGCTTTGACGATTTGCTCTCGACCACCTGGCCGAGCGCGCCGCCTTGCAGCACTTCGCCGATCTGGAACGGCGGCACATAGCTTTCGCGATCCATCATGCGGCCACGCATATAGGGATCGACCGACATCCAGATGTTGCGGACGAGCACTTCGCCTTCGCCGGGCTGGGCGACGGGCTTGCTGGCCAGCTCGAAATCGCTGGCTTTGGGCATGCCGTCGGGGCGCGCCTTGAGACGGATTTCCTTGGATACGAGGTTCGACATGTTTCTCTCCTGAAATTGTTGTTAAGGAGAGTAAACACGCTTTCGCCGCCCACCGGAAGGTCGCCGCTGAACAAGCCCTGTTCAGGACTTCCAGCCGCCACCCAATGCGATGAAAAGATTGACCGCCGCATTATATTGGGCGAGCCGCGCCTGAGCCTGGGAATCCCGAGCCGAGAGCCAGCTTCTCTGTGCATCAAGCACGGAGGTGAAATCGCTCGCCCCGGCCTTATAGCTCGCCTGTGAGAGATCATAGGCGCGGCGTGCTTCAGTCGCCGCAACGGCGAGAGAGGCATCGCGGCGCGCATTGGCATCGGCGCTGGACAGCGCGTCCTCAACTTCGCCAAAGGAGGTCAGCACGGTTTTCTGGTAGGAGGCGGCAAGCTCCGCCTTGCGCGCCTTGGAAACTTGCAGATTGCCCTCAAGCTGGCCGCCCGAGAAGATCGGCGCCAGCAGCGAGGCGGCGATGGAGGAGCCATTGCTTGTGCCAACACCGGCAAGCCAATCGACGGACTTCGAAGCTGAGAGGCTCAAATTCGGAAAGAAGGCTGCCCGCGCCGCGCCGATATCGGCATTGGCCGCCTGAAGCTGGGCTTCCGCCCGGCGAATATCGGGGCGACGTTCGAGCAGCTCCGATGGCTGTCCCGCCGCGATGGTGGGAAGGGTGAGGGCCGAGGTGGGTTTGGTGGCGACGGTGAAACCTTCAGGCGGGCGGCCAAGCAGAATGGCCAGCGCGTGACGGTTCGCATTGAGCTGATCTTCGAGCGAGGGAATGCCAGCTTCGATGGAGGCGACGGCGGTTTTTTGCTGGGCGAGATCGAGCGCTGAAATTGCACCGAAATCGTAGCGCGCCTGAACGAGCTTCAGCGTCTCTCGCGCGGCGGCGAGAGATTCGTTGGCGATGGCGAGACGGTCATTGAGATTGAGAACGGAGAAATAGGTCGTCGCGACCGAGGACTGGACCAGCAGCACCGTCGCTTCGTGATCGAAAGTGCTGGCTCGCAAATCTGCGGCGGACGCTTCGCTCTGCGCGCGATAGAGGCCCCAGAGATCGAGCGCGTAGCTGATCCTGAGCGATCCATCCGCGCCCTTCGATACGCCCCGGCTGCTATCGTCGCTGCGCGAGGCGCCGCCGCTGGCATCGACTTGCGGCAGGAGCGAGGAATTGGTGGAGCGCAATGCACCCTGCGCCTGATCCATGCGGGCCAGAGCCGCAACGATGTCGAGATTTTTCGACAGGGCTTCGCCCATCAATTGCTGAAGCTCGAGATCGTTGAACGCGGTCCACCAGTCGGCAGCGACCGAGATCGCGCCGGACTGACCTTGCGGGCCTTCGAAGCTTGATGGCGTGGCGATCTGCGGTCGCTCATAGTCCGGCACGAAGGAACAGGCGGCCAGTGCCGAGGAGAGTAGAAGCATGGCCGTGAAACGGGGAAGGGAACGCATATCGAAAATTCCTATTCAGAAGCGAGTGCGACCACAGGGTCGAGGCTCGCGGCCTTGCGCGCCGGAAGATAGCCAAACAGCAATCCCGTCGCAAAGGCGCAGGAGAAGGCAAAGAGAGGTGGTGCCGCCGAATATGCGATAGGCAGGCCGAATGCGCCGCAAATGGCCGCCATGCCTATGCCGCCGATGACGCCGATCAATCCGCCCACCCCGCAAACGACAAGCGCCTCGGTGTTAAATTGCAGCATGATGTCGATTTGCCGCGCGCCGGTGGCCATGCGAATGCCGATTTCGCGCGTTCGCTCGGTGACGCTGACCAGCATGATGTTCATGACGCCGATGCCGCCGACGATGAGCGAGATGGCGGCGACGGACCCGAGCAGGATCGTCAGCGTGTTCTGCGTCTCGGTTGCTGTCTCAAGGATCGAGGCGGTGTTGCGAACCTGAAAGTCGGTTGTGCGATGGCGCGCGGTGAGCAGCGACGTGATCTTATCCTGCGTTGCGTCAATCGTGCTGGAATCCGTGACCTTCACCGATACCGTGCTGACATATTGTTTGCCGAAGAGGCGCATATAGCCGGTCGAGAGCGGCACGAAGGCGACGTCGTCCTGATCGCCGCCGAAGGAGGACGAGCCTTTCGTCTCCATGACGCCGACGACTTCGAAGGGCACGTTCTGCACCAGAATATATTTGCCGACCGGATTGCCGCCGTCTGGAAAGAGGTTTCCGGCAATCGTCTCGCCGATCACGATGACAGGCGCATAGCCGTCCACATCGGCTTTGGTGAAGAAGCCACCGTCGGAGACATTCCAGTCGCGCACGATGGGATAGGCGGGCCATGTGCCTGTGACCTGCGTGCGATAGTCGATATTGCCATAGCGCACAGTGACGCTGGTCGAGCGCTCGGGCACGGCCGCCTCGACATTGGGGAGCGTGGAGATGGCCGCCGCATCGTCGGGCGTCAAAGTCGCGATGTCGCCGGTGGAGCGCACGCCCGGCGCGCCGGGACGGATGGTCAACAGGTTGGTGCCCATGGCCGATATGCGTTCCAGCACATTGGCCTTGCTGCCATTGCCGATGGCGAGCATGGCGACGACCGCGCCGACGCCGATGACGACGCCGAGCAGCGTGAGCGCGGTGCGAAAAATATTCATGCGCAGCGAGCGGAACGCCATCTTGATGGCTTCGGCCAGATCGCCGCGGAAAAAGGAAACCGCGGGCGCTGGCTCCACGGGCGCGCGCGCCGGGGCGGCGGGGGAGGGCGCGTTCTCGACATCATCCAGAATACGCCCATCGGCGAGCCGGATGAGACGACGCGCATGCTGGGCGACGTTCGCATCATGGGTAATGAGCAGAACGGTGCGGCCTTCGGCATTGAGTTGGGCGAGAAGCGCCAGCACTTCCGCACCGCTCTGGCTGTCGAGCGCGCCTGTCGGCTCGTCGGCGAGAATGATCGGCGCGTCGTTCATCAGCGCGCGCGATGGAGACGCGCTGCTGCTGGCCACCCGACAATTGCGTGGGTCTGTGTTCGCCGCGTTCGCCAAGGCCGAGCCGCGCGATCAGCATGCGGGCGCGCTCAAGCCGCTCGGCATGAGGCTTGCCCGCATAGACGGCGGGTAGCTCGACATTCTCCGTTGCCGTCATCGTCGGCAGGAGGTTGTAGCGCTGAAAGACAAAGCCGAACGTGTCGCGGCGCAGCGCCGCCAATTCATCCGAAGTGAGATCGGCAACGTCTATGCCGTTGACCAGATAGCGCCCGCTCGTCGGCCGGTCGAGACAGCCGAGAATGTTCATCAGTGTTGATTTGCCTGAACCCGACTGGCCCATGATCGCGACGAATTCGCCAGCGTGGATCGTCAGCGACACGCCATCGAGCGCCCGCACCTCGCTCTCGCCGGTGACGTAAGCCTTGGTGACATTGTCGATCTGGATGAGAGGCGTATCCGTCTCCGGGGCGGATGGGCTCATAGTCTCGGCCCCCGGCGTCCGCCAAGGGCATTGTTGCTCGATGCGCCTGTGGCGGGCGCGCTCTCAATGCCGGTGACCACGACATCGCCGACTTCGAGGCCGGAGATGATCTGCGCCGAAACCCGGTTCATGAGGCCGACTTTCACGTCCGTCATTTTGGGGCGGCTGCCGTTCATCACCAACACGCGATAGGCACCCTCTTCGCCGCTTTTGGAAGGGCGCAGCGCCGCGACGGGCACGATGGGTACATTGTCGGCGGCACCGAGCACGAAGAAGACCTGCGCCGTCATGCTGGTCATCAGCGCCTGATCGGTGTTGGCGACGTCGATCAGCGCGTTATAGAGAATGACGTCATTGACTGTTTCCGGCGTCGGCAAGATCTGACGAACGGTCGAGCGCCACTTGCGGTCGGGCATGCCAAGTGTCGTGAAATAGACGGGCATCTTGTCTTTAAGCTTGCTGACATCAGCTTCCGCCACCTGCGCCTTCACCGTCATGGTGGTGAGATCGGCGATCTGCATGATGGTCGGCGCGGCCTGCCTGTTGTTCAACGTCTGGCCCTGAAGCGTGGTCTGCGAGGTGACGGTGCCTGCCATCGGTGCATAGATTTTCGTGTAGCTCAGATTGGCTTCGTCGCCGTCGAGCGTTGATTGCGCCTGCTCGACCTGCGCCTTGGTCGAGGCGATGGCGGCGGTATATTGCTTGACCAGCGCCGCGCTGGTATCGGCGGCGTCCTTGCTCACCGCGTCGATCTTGAGGAGCGCCTGATTGCGCCGGTTCTGGATGAGCGCCAGCGCTAGCTGCGCTTGCTGTCCGGTGATCTGCGAGTCGAGATCCTTCAGCTTTGCCTTGTCGGCGGCCACAGTTGATTCATAAACCGTGGGATCGACTTCGGCGAGCAACTGACCCTTCTTGACGATATCGCCGATACTGACATGCACGACTTCCAGCGTGCCTGAAACCTGCGCGCCGACATCGACATAGTCCTTGGGTTGAAGCGCACCGAGCGCCGTGACGGTCTGCTCGATGCTGCCGACCTCGACAGTTGCCGTCTTGTATTTCGGGCTGTTGCTCTCGACGGAAAGCACATACCAGACGCCGCCCACAAGAATGAGAGCGACAATGGCCGCGATGCCCCAGCGGAAAGTGGGTGAAAGACCACGATAGGAGGAGGGAAGTGTCGTCCAGACCTTTTTCCTGAAGTCGCCGAAGTTCATCTCAAATCGTTCCCGTCGTGTTGCGCTTGCCGTTCCCCAGATTGTTCTACGTTGAGCGGAGAACTCTCCGTCGGCTGATCGGGAGAAAGAAACGGGCCAAAGTTTCCTTCGGCCCGCCGCAAATTTGCCTCAAAGTTCAAGGGCCGTCAGGCGACCCGGATCATCCGCTTGCCCACGTTGTCGCCGGCCAGCAGACCTATCAATGCCTGGGGGGCATTTTCGATCCCGTTCATGATGTCTTCGCGAACCTTGATCTTGCCCGACTTGACCCAGGATTGCAGGTCGGCCAGCGCCTTTTCGCGCTGGTCGTTGAAATCGGAAACGATAAAGCCCTGCACGGTGAGGCGCTTCACAACGATGAGGCCGGGAATGCCGCGCGGCCCATGGGGGGCGGGCGCGCCGTCATATTGCGACACGGCTCCGCAACAGGCGATGCGTCCATAGTTGTTCATGCCGAACAGAACCGCTTCCAGAATGTCGCCGCCGACATTGTCGAAATAGACGTCGATGCCTTTGGGTGCGGCGGCGCGCAATGCTTTGCCGACCGCTTCCTTCTTGTAGTTGATGGCGTGGTCGAAGCCGAGTTCGTTCTTCAGCAGCGCGCATTTCTCGTCGCCGCCTGCAATGCCGATGACGGTGCAGCCTTTGAGCTTGGCGATCTGCCCGACGATGTTGCCGACCGAGCCTGCCGCCGCCGAGACGACAACGGTATCTCCCGCCTTGGGCTTACCCACGTCGAGAAGCCCGTGATAGGCGGTGAGGCCCGCTATGCCATAGACGCTGAGCAGATGGCTCATCGGCTCCAGCGCGGGGAGTTTTTGTGCGGTCTTGGCGGGCACGGCGGCATATTCCTGCCAGCCGGTATCAGTAAAGACGAGATCGCCCTTGGCAAAGCCGGGTGCCTTGGCCTCAATGACTTCGGCGATGGAGCCGCCTGCCATGACCGTTCCCGCCTCCACAGCAGAGCGGTAAGTGGCGCCCTGCATCCAGGCGCGGTTCGCCGCATCGAGCGACAGAAGCCTCACCTTGACCAGAATTTCGCCCTCCTTGGGCGTGGGGACCTGCCCATCGGTCAGCTTGAAATTGCTGGCCGTGAGCTTGCCCTTCGGGGTTTCGACCAGAAGAATTTGACGATTCGTGCTGGTGGCCATGTCTTGTCTCTCCCTTGGATACGTTTGGGGCAAGTTTAGCGACATTGCCGGGCGGACGCACCTGCGGCCCCGAGCCCTATTGTTCGTGTGGACGCCAGAGGCTAGAAACGCTTGGCCCGAAACACTATTTCCAAGGCCAAATGACCGACAAGCTCCGCATCGCACTCGCCCAGTTGAACCCCATAGTGGGCGACGTCGCGGGCAATCTGCAAAAAGCCGTCGAGGCGCGCCGCGAGGCGGCTCTGGCTGGGGCGGACCTTATTGTTTTCAGCGAGATGTTTCTGGCGGGCTATCCACCTGAGGATCTGGTGCTGAAACCGGCTTTTCAGCGCGCCGCCGCTGCCGCCGTGAACAGCCTTGCCCATGACACGAGCGATGGTGGACCGGGCGTCCTTATCGGCGCGCCATGGGTGGAAGACGGCAAGCTGATGAATGCCGTGCTCTATCTTGATGCGGGCGAGATCAAGGGACGCACTTTCAAGGTCCATCTGCCCAACTATGGCGTCTTCGACGAGCCGCGCGTCTTTCAGCCGGGCCTGCCGCCGGGACCGCTGAATATTCGCGGTGTTCGCATTGGCGTGCCGGTCTGTGAAGACATTTGGCTGTCTGACATTGTCGAATGTCTTCAGGAAACGGGCGCCGAGATCCTGCTGGTACCGAACGGCTCGCCTTACGATGCGGACAAGTTCGACGCGCGTACCCAGCTTGTCGTCTCGCGTATTGGCGAAAGCGGATTGCCGCTCGCCTATATCAATCAGATCGGCGGACAGGACGAGCTGGTTTTCGACGGTGCGTCCTTCGTCGTGAATTCCGACTTCTCGCTCGCAGTGCAGATGCCCGCCTGGGAAGAAAAAACAACCATCACCGACTGGACGCGAACCGATGTGGGCTGGGTCTGCGCGCCGGGCGAAAAGGCGCTGGTGGAGGAAGACCTTGAATCGATCTACCTCGCCGTCGTGCAGGGCTTGCGCGACTATGTGAAGAAGAACCGTTTTCCCGGCGTGGTGCTCGGCCTCTCCGGTGGTATCGACTCGGCACTTGTTGCCGCGATTGCCGCCGATGCGCTCGGACCCGACAAGGTTCACTGCATCATGCTGCCCTATCGCTATACATCGAGCGACAGTCTGGCCGATGCGGAAGCCTGCGCGCAGGCGATCGGCGTGCGCTATGACGTCGTGCCGATCGAAAAGCCCGTTGCCGGTTTTACCGAAGCACTCGGGCCGCTCTTTGAGGGTACGCAGTCCGACACGACGGAAGAAAACCTCCAGTCGCGGACGCGCGGCGTCATCTTGATGGCGGTGTCGAATAAATTCGGAGCGCTGGTGCTGACGACCGGCAACAAGTCGGAAGTCTCGGCGGGCTATGCGACGCTCTATGGCGACATGAACGGCGGCTATAATCCGATCAAGGATCTTTACAAGATGAAGGTCTTTGCGCTGTCGCGCTGGCGCAATACGCATCGCCCGAAGGGCTGCCTTGGGCCGGACGGTATTGTTATTCCCGAACATATCATCACGCGCCCGCCATCTGCCGAACTGCGCCCCGACCAGAAGGACGAAGATTCGCTGCCGCCTTATGAGATGCTGGATGCGATCCTTGAGGGCCTGGTCGAAAAGGAAATGTCGATCCGCGACATCGTGGCCATGGGCTATGATCGCGCCGTGGTGAAGCGCATCGAGCATCTGCTCTATATCTCGGAATATAAGCGCCGTCAGGCTGCGCCGGGCGTCAAGATCACCCCGCGCAATTTTGGCCGCGACAGGCGCTATCCGATCACCAATGGGTTTCGCGATGCGGATTGAACGATGAGCAAGGTCACTGTCCGTTTCGCACCGAGCCCGACAGGCAATCTCCATGTCGGCAACGTCCGCGCGGCGCTTTTCAATTATCTTTTTGCCAAGCGCGCTGGCGGACGCTTCATGCTGCGTCTTGACGATACCGATCAGGAGCGCTCGACCGAGGAATATGCCAAGGGCATCGAAACCGATCTGGCCTGGCTCGGCCTCCGGCACGATCTCTTTGCCAAACAATCGGAGCGCATCGTCGAATATGAGGCCGCTGCTGAAAAGCTGAAAGCGGCGGGTCGCCTTTATCCTTGCTATGAAACGGCGGGCGAACTTGACCGCAAGCGCAAGCGCCAACTCGCGCAGAAAAAACCACCCGTTTATGACCGCGCCGCACTCGCCCTTACCGACGAGGAGAAGCGCGCACTGGAAGCGGAGGGTCGCCGCCCGCATTGGCGCTTCAAGCTCGCCGACGAAGAAACATCCTTCGACGATCTCATTCACGGGCCGACGCGCATTGATCCCAATTCGCTTTCCGATCCGGTTCTGATCCGCGAAGACGGACGGTTCCTCTACACGCTGCCAAGCGTTGTCGATGACATAGAGTTCGAGATAAGCCATGTCATTCGCGGTGCCGACCATGTGACGAATACGGGTGTGCAGGTGCAGATCACCCGCGCGCTTGGCGCGATGCCGCCTGTCTATGCGCATTACTCATTGCTGCTGAGCGTGGATGGTCGCCCGCTTTCCAAGCGCGAAGATGCCGATTTTTCCCTGCGCTCACTCCGCGGCGCAGGCTATGAGCCGATGGCGATCAATGCGCTGCTCGCGCGCCTCGGCACGTCGGATGCCTTTGAACCGAAACTGCTGCTCGAAGAATTGGCCGCCGGTTTCGAGATCACGCATCTGGGCCGCGCCGACATTCGCTTCGATCCGGTGGACCTCGACAAGGCCAATGCGGCCTTCCTGCATATGCTGCCCTATGAAGCGGTGATGGGTCGCCTCGGCGCGATGAACTGCAATCTAGGCCCCGATTTCTGGGAAGCCGTGAAGCCGAATCTCGCGCGTTTTGGCGATGTGGCGCTCTGGGCCAATGTGGTCAACGGGCCGCTGATGCCTGTGATCGAGGACGCCGCTTTCGCTGCTGCCGCCGCCGCTCTGCTGCCGCCTGAGCCCTGGGGGCCGGACGTGTGGAGCGCCTGGACGAGCGCGGTCAAAGAAAAAACCGGGGCAAAGGGCAAGGCGCTTTTCATGCCTTTGCGCCTCGCGCTGACGGGCCTCGAACATGGACCGGAACTGAAAAACCTGTTACCTCTCATCGGAAGAGAGCGGGCTGAGGCTCGGCTTTTAGGCTCAAGTTCTTGAAAAGGCTTGAGTTTTAGTAACGGCAACCGACGTGGCACCGATCATGGCGATAAAACGCCCGGCCAGCATTTGGCCAGCCAGCATTTGGAACGTCATTATTCGCGGCTGACTTCTGTCTGCCGCCGCCGTACATACTCGCTTTAAATATCATGTGAGATACGGGTCCGGTCGCGGCGGGGCGAAAGCGTGCGGCAACAGGAACCGAGAGCCAGAACCATGAGCACCAGAGAGCGCCTCTACCTTTTCGACACGACGCTGCGCGACGGAGCGCAGACGCAGGGCGTCGATTTTTCGGTGGAAGACAAGCGGCTCATTAGCGGTCTGCTGGACGAGTTGGGCCTCGATTACATTGAAGGCGGCTATCCCGGCGCGAACCCCACCGACACGTCCTTTTTCAGCGATCGCCCGAAATTCATCCGTGCGAAGTTCACCGCCTTCGGAATGACCAAGCGGACAGGCCGCAGCGCCAGCAACGATCCGGGCCTTGTGCCCGTGCTCGATGCGGATACGGATGCCGTCTGCCTCGTCGCCAAGTCGTGGGATTTTCAGGTGCGTGTCGCGCTGGGCATCACGAATGAGGAAAACCTCGAGTCGATCTCCGACAGCGTCAAGGCGATCGCGGGCAAGGGCCGCGAGCCGATGATCGACTGCGAACATTTCTTCGATGGCTACAAGGCGAACCCCGCTTATGCGCTTACTTGCGTCCGCACCGCGCTCGATGCTGGAGCGCGCTGGGCCGTACTTTGCGACACCAATGGCGGAACCATGCCGGAGGAAGTCTCGCGCATCGTCGGCGAGGTGATCGCAACGGGTATTTCCGGCGCGAACCTCGGCATTCACGCCCATAACGATACCGAAAATGCGGTGGCCAATTCTCTCGCTGCCGTGCGCGCGGGCGTGCGGCAGGTACAGGGCACGCTGAACGGGTTGGGCGAGCGTTGCGGCAATGCCAATATGAGCTCGCTCATACCGACGTTGCTGCTGAAGGCTGAATTTGCCGAACACTATGAAATCGGCGTCAACCTCGACCGCCTGAAAAGCCTGACGCATGTGTCGCGCACGCTCGATGAAGTGCTGAACCGTGCGCCCAATCGCTATGCGCCCTATGTCGGCGAAAGCGCTTTTGCCTCGAAGGCAGGCATTCACGTCTCGGCAATTTTGAAAGACCCCAAGACTTATGAGCATGTGCCGCCGGAAACGGTGGGCAACATGCGCAAGATCACCGTTTCGGCGCAAGCGGGCCGCTCGAATATTTTTGCGACGCTTGAGAAGGCGGGCATCGATGTCGATCCGAAGGATGCTCGTGTCCAGCGGCTTCTCGATGAAGTGAAGGAGCGCGAATTCCTCGGCTATGCCTATGATGGCGCAGGCGCTTCTTTCGAGCTTCTGGCGCGGCGTCTTCTGGGGCAGGTACCGGAATATTTCTCGGTCGAGTCGTTTCGCGTCCTTGTCGAGCGCCGTTATAATTCGACGGGCGAATTCGTCACCGTCTCGGAAGCGACGGTGAAGGTGATTGTTGATGGCGAAAGGCTGATCTCGGTGGGCGAGGGCAATGGCCCGATCAATGCGCTCGATCAGGCGCTGCGCAGAGACCTCGGCAAATATTCGCCCTTCATCGAAGACCTGACGCTGGTTGACTTCAAGGTCCGTATCCTGACGAGCGGCACGGAAGCCGTCGCCCGCGTGCTGATCGAAAGCATGGATGGCAAGGG
>CAZLLB010000024.1:19332-22988 GCA_964560165.1 uncultured Parvibaculum sp.
ACCGATGGTTCACGGTCGGCGTATCGCCGAACATTGTCGATGCCTCGTTTCAGGCGCTGGTGGACAGCATCACCCATAAGCTGCTGCGCGACGGCGCTCCCACTCCGCTCAAACACACCAGAAAAGCCGGAGCCCTTAGCTGATTTGCAGAGCGCCATTCCTCGCCGGCGCTCCGCGCGTGGAGCAAGCGAGGATTATGCGATCGAAGGCCCTGCAAGATGTCTGAAATTTCACACACCGAAACCGAACTCCGGCGGCAGGCGATGCTGGGCGGTCTGGCCGCTGGCGGCGGCTATGTGCTCTGGGGGCTTTCGGTCATCTATTACCGCCAGCTTGCGCATGTCTCGCCTTTCGAGATTCTGGCGCATCGCGCGCTCTGGAGCCTGCTGCTGGTTGCCGTATGCGTGTTTCTCTTTGGCCGAGGCAAGCGGCTCCTCACCGTGTTGCGCGACCGCCGCGCCATGGCGACGCTCTGCGTCACAGGCGCGATCATCGGGTCGAATTGGCTGATCTTCATCTGGGCCGTCAATACGGGGCGTATCCTCGAAACCAGCCTTGGTTATTTCATCAACCCGTTGGTCAGCGTGCTCGCGGGCGTCGTGTTGCTTGACGAGCGATTGTCGCGCCCGCAAATGGTGGCGCTGCTTCTCGCCGCCGCCGGTGTCTTTTATTTCACCATCGCGCTGGGCTTTGTGCCGTGGATCTCGCTTTTCCTCGCTGTCAGTTTCGCCGCTTACGGCTATCTGAAGAAGACGCTGCGCCGGGTGGAAGCGCTGGAGGGACTGTTCGTCGAAGTGCTGGTGATCGCGCCGTTCGGCATCGCCTATCTGATCTGGGTTTCAGCGCATGGCGGAAGCGCTTTGGTCAATGACGGCTTCTACACCGATCTGCTGCTGGTGCTGACAGGTCCGGCAACCACGGTGCCGCTGCTGCTCTTCACCTATGGCGCGCAACGCATACGCCTGACGACGCTTGGCCTGCTGCAATATCTGGTGCCGACAACATCCTTTGCCATCGCTGTATGGATTTACGGCGAGCCGCTGGGGCAGGGGCAACTCGTCACCTTCGGCCTGATCTGGATGGGGCTGGCGATTTTCACGGTCGATACGTGGCGGCGCGAACGAGGGCTGCGGCGCGTGCCCGCCTAAAGCGCAGCCTCGATGCGCGGGAGAATATCCTCGACCTTATCGACCACACCGTAGAAACGCCGGACGCTGGAGCGGACGAATTTCTGTTTGATCATATGGTCGAGCAATTCAATCAGCGGGTCCCAGAAGCCATTGAGATTGGCGATGATGATCGGGTGATTGTGCCGGCCAAGCTGCGCCCATGTCAGAATCTCGATCAACTCTTCCAGCGTGCCTATGCCGCCGGGCAGGGCGACGAAGGCGTTTGAGCGCTCGAACATCACGCGCTTGCGGTTGTGCATATTGTCGGTGACGATCAACTCGGTCACATCGTTGAGCTGAACTTCGACACGGGTGAGGAATTCGGGAATGACGCCGATGACCTTGCCGCCCCCGGCGAGCACGGATTTCGCCACCGCGCCCATGACCCCGATGCTCGCACCGCCATAAACGAGGCCGGCGCCCGCATCGGCAAGCAGGCTGCCGAAGCGGGTGCCCGCATCGACGAAAGCCGGATCGGCACCGTCGCTGGAGCCGCAATAGACGCAAACATTGGCGAGTTTCATGGGGGATCCGCAGGTCCGTGTTTCAAAAATGGCATTCATTATGGTGCCGTATTTGCAAGATAGATGATAAATCAGTGTGCGGCCCTGCCGATTGTTTCGACGTGGCACGGCATTTAACCATGTGGGGACGGGCGATGCGGAATAATGGTTTGATAGCGGGCGTGGTGGCCGGCTTGGTGGTGATCGCCATTGGCGGATATTTGCTCTTCTCCCACAAGCCCGCGACACCCCCCGCCGAAACACCCTCGGCGACGCATGAACACACTAAGCCGGAAGAGCAGGCACAGGACAAAAGCATCCCGACTTTCGACATTGTCCGCGTGGAGCGCGACGGATCGGCGGTCGTGGCGGGACGTGCGCTGCCTGGCGCGAAGGTTTCCATCAAGGCGAATGGCGAGACGGTCGGCACAGCGACAGCGGATGATCGCGGCGAATGGGTTGTCGTGCTCGACAAGCCGCTGAAGCCCGGCAGCATCCAGATCACGCTGAGCGCCACCAACCCGGATGGTTCGGTAAAAGATTCGATGCAGACGGTCGCCGTCAGTGTGCCGGAGAAAAAGGATGAACCCGCGCTGGTCGTGATGTCGGAGCCGGGCAAGGCGAGCCGTATTCTTCAGGGGCCGGGTGTGCCGTCAGACGCGGGCAATCTGGTTCTCGAAGCTGTCGATTACGATGCCAAGGGCAATCTCATCATGTCCGGCAAGGCCGATCCGGGCGCGGCGATCCGCGTCTATCTGGCGGGCAAGCCTGTGGGCGATGCGGTTGCCGATGCGGCGGGTCATTGGGAATTGCGCCCGACCGCCGAAATCGAGCCGGGCCACTATGTGCTGCGCGTTGATCAACTCGATGCGGCAGGCAAAGTGGTTGCCCGTGTCGAGCTGCCTTTTGAGCGCGGTGAGCCGGGCGCTATTCTGGAAGCGCTCAAGAAGGGCAAGGTCGTCATTCAGCCCGGCAACAACCTCTGGAACATCGCCCGTGCCCTTTACGGCTCCGGTTTCAGCTATACGGTAATCTATGAGGCGAACAAGGATCAGATTCGCGACCCGAACCTGATCTATCCGGGGCAAGTGCTGGCGACGCCGAAAAACTGACGCTCTTGCGTCACCCGTCGAAAGTCTTATCTAGGAGACAGCTATTTCAGGCGCTCCGTTCGAGCCGAAAGGTTCGGCGGAGCGCCTCGCTATTGGGCTTTTGAATGTCGAGGATGAAACTTGGTGCCGATCCCGTTTTACCGCCGTCTGGAAGCGGTGGCGCGCCCGCACATCCAAAACGCCTCGAAACGCTGAAGTCTTTCGCGCCCTACCTCTGGCCGACGAACCGGATGGACCTGCGCCTGCGGATCATTATCGCCGTGGTGCTGCTGATCGCGGCGAAAGTCGTCACGGTCTATGTGCCGTTCCTCTATCGCGATGTGACAAACATATTGGCGCAGGCATCGGTAGGCCACGCCGTCGTGGCTGTGCCGGTGATGCTGCTGATCGCCTGGGGCGCGGGGCGCTTCATGATGGTGGCGCTGGCGCAGGTGCGCGACGGCATCTTCGCCCCTGTCAGCCAGAATGCTGTGCGCGCGCTGGCGCTTCAGACCTTTCGCCATCTTCATGCGCTGTCGCTGCGCTTTCATCTTGAACGCCGCACCGGCGGATTGAGCCGCGTGATCGAGCGCGGGACCAAGGCCATCGATCTTCTGCTGCGGTTTTCAGTCTTCAATATCATTCCGACCATTCTCGAACTTGCCCTCGTCACTGCGATCTTTGCCTGGGCGTTCGACATCTGGTTTGCCGTGGTCATGATATTGACCATCATTTTCTATGTTGGGTTCACCTTCGCGCTGACCGAATGGCGCACGCGCTTTCACCGCGAGATGAATGCGCTCGATACCGAAGCGAACACGAAGGCGATTGACAGCCTGCTGAATTTCGAGACTGTCAAATATTTCGGCAATGAGGATTTCGAGGCGAGGCGT
>CAZLLB010000025.1:0-22365 GCA_964560165.1 uncultured Parvibaculum sp.
AATCTCCGTCCTTGCTACGTAACGCCCATGTGCCGAAGCCATACTGACACCAGTGAAGTTCATTGGCTTGAGCATACTCCTTCGTCACCTCATCGCTTCGCACACCACCAAGCGCCGCCATCACGCGGGCATCCTTGTGCATGATACAAAGCTCGGCGAAATCGCCACCGCTGAGACGCCTCGCATCTAGGCGGGCTGTCTGGAATGTTTCCGGCGCAGCCATCAAGCAAAAGTCTTTCGCATGAAGACACGATAAATATCCGGCAAAGTGACAATGCGCCTGAGTTCAATCATCTCTTTCTCCCCTATTGTTCTTGATGCAGCATGTCCGCCAGCAAGACGATAGAAAAGGGAAAAGACCATGAAACTCTGGCTTACGCTCGGCGCATTTTCGGGCTTTCTCGCTGTCGCCTTTGGTGCGTTCGGCGCGCATGGGCTGGTTAACCGCGTGACGCCTGAGCAACTCAACGCCTATGAGATCGGCGCGCGCTATCACATGTATCACGCACTGGCGCTGATCGCGGTGGCATGGCTGGCGACGCAGGGCGAAAGCGCTCTGGTGACGAGTGCGGGCTGGGCTTTCATCATTGGCACTCTCCTTTTTTCGGGCTCGCTTTATGTGCTGGGCATCACCGGCAGCCGGGCGCTGGTGCTGGCGACGCCGCTGGGCGGGGTCGCCTTCCTTTTCGGCTGGGTCTGCCTGCTGGTCCGGGCGCTCAAACTCCCTGGCTGACCTCCTTAGTTTCTTGGCAAAAATCACAAAATGTCCCACCACACCGTCTGGACAGGCGGCGCGGCGCTCCTTATGTTCTCGCTGTACCACGGTCTATTTATGGACCACGGTGCGGCGGGAGCCCGGATTTCCGGGTTAATTCGAGGGAGAGAGCCTGATGGGCGAGCGGGTACTGGTACTGGGCGCGGGTATTGCCGGGCTTTCGACGGCATTGGCCCTTAGCCGCGAGAACGGCACCGCCGGTCGCGAGGTGATCATCCTCGACCGCGATGCGCCCCCGCCCGAAACCTCCGCCGACGAGGCTTTCCAGAGCTGGGAGCGCAGGGGCGTCGGCCATGTGCGCCACAGCCATGCTTTCCTCGCGCGCCTGCACATGATCATCCGCGACAATTATCCCGAACTGATGAAAGACCTGCTGGAAGCGGGCTGCCGCGAAATCCGGTTCGGCGAAAACATGCCGGTGGAAAAGCAGGCTGAATATGTGCCCATTCCGAGCGACAGCGACCTGACGATCCTGACCAGCCGCCGCACGACGCTGGAACTGGTGATGCGCCGCTATGTAGCGCGCCAGCCCAACGTCACCTTCGTCACCGGCACGCTGGTGCGCGATCTCATCACTGAAAAAGTTGGCGATACCCTCAAGGTGCGCGGCGTCATCGCCGAAGACGCCAATGGCACGCGCGAAATCCTCGCCGACGTCGTCATCGACGCGGGCGGCAAGAACAGCCAGGCCATCGACTGGCTGCGCGAGAAGGGCCTGTCGATCGAGGAAGAATCCGCTCCCACCGGCATCATCTATTTCACCCGCCACTATCGCCTGCATGACGGTAAGGCGGAACCGGAACGCACCAAGGTGCCCGGCGCGGGCGACATGGGCTATATAAAATATGGCCTCTTTCCCGCCGACAATCGCTGCTTCTCAATCACGCTGGCCGTGCCGGAAATTGAAATGGAAATCCGCCGCGCCGTCGTCCATCCCGAAGCCTTCAATGCGCTCTGCGCCGAACTGCCGGGCATTGCCGCCTGGACGTCGCCCGAATATTCAGAGCCAAAGAGCAAAGTCTTCGGCATGGGCGAGCTTTTCGCTCGCTGGCGTCACATGGTGAAGGACGGCAAGCCGCTGGCGCTGAACTTCTTCCCTCTCGGCGACACGGTGATCCGCACCAATCCGCTTTACGGGCGCGGCTGCTCCTTTGCCGCTGTGCAGGCGCATATCCTGCGCGACGTGCTCGACAAGACGAACGATCCGGTTGCGCGCGCCGTAGCGTTTCATGCCGATGTGGAGACGGAGCTGCGCCCCTATTACAACGACATGCTGAAACAGGATGCGATGGCGATCCGTCGTTCAGCCAATGCGCTGAACCCAGATTACGTGCCGAGCTTCAAGGCGCGGCTCATCAAGAGCTTTGCCGAAGATGGGATCATGCCCGCGGTCCGCGATAATATCTGGCTGCTTCGCGCTTTCATGCGCGGCTTCCATATGGTCGATCATCCCGGCAAATGGCTGAAGAACCCGCGCAACATCGCGACGGTTCTGCTCTACTGGGCGCGCGGCAAGAAGCGCAATGCCGATCTCTATCCGCCAAAGATGGGACCGGGCCGCACCGCGATGCTGACGAAGCTCGGCCTGTCCACGACGGCGGATTTCGAGCGCTTCAAGGCGGCCGCCTAAGCCTTGTCGAAAATGTCATCCGGGATGAGCCGCCTGGGTGACAATCCAGAAATTAGAAAATGAAACCGGGGAGTAGAACCATGGCATTTCCAGAGCCGCACTATGTAAAGACCAACGGCCTCAACATGGCCGTTTACGAACAAGGCCCGAAAGGCGGCGTGCCCGTCGTCATGTGCCACGGCTTTCCCGAACTCGCTTATTCGTGGCGTCATCAGATCCCCGCGCTTGCGGCGGCGGGTTTCCGCGCCATCGCGCCGGACCAGCGCGGCTATGGCAATACTGGCGGGCCCAAGGGGCAGGACGCGGTGCCGCTTTACGACATGGAGCATCTGACAGGCGATCTCGTCGGGATGCTTGACGGGCTCGGCATCGACAAGGCGATCTTCGCCGGACACGACTGGGGCGGCATGGTCGTCTGGCAGATGGCGCTGCGCCATCCCGACCGCGTTGCCGGCGTCATCGGCGTTAACACGCCCTTCATGCCGCGCGGACCGATCGACCCCATCGTCGGCATGAAGATGGTCTTCGGCGATGACATGTATATCGTCTTCTTCCAGCAATACGGCGTCGCCGAAAAAATGTTCGACGCCGACGTCGCGAAGTCGATGCGCTTCTGGTATCGCAAATCCTCCACGACACTCGCTGATTTCGACGCCCTGCCCGCCTCCGAAAAAAACCTCTCTTTCTTGAAGGCTTTTCAGGGCGATGAGAGCAATTGGCCGGGCAGCCAGCTTCTGAACGCAGAAGAACTCGCCTATTACACGGCGGCTTTCAAGAAGTCTGGCTTTGAAGGCGGCATCGGCTGGTATCGCAACTTCAGCCGCAACTGGAAGCAGACAGAAGGCCAGGCCGAGAAGATCGACGTGCCTTGCCTGATGATTTCGGCTGCCAACGATATCGTGCTGCGCCCGGAAATGACGGCAGGCATGGAAAACCATATCGCCGATCTCGAGAAGCACATCATCGCCGATTGCGGTCACTGGACCCAGTCCGAAAAGCCTGCCGAACTCAACGCGCTGATGACCGACTGGCTGAAGCGCCGTTTTGGCTGACGAATTCCATCGGGCTCCTTTAGGATCGTGTGGTTGCATGAATTCTGAGGGGGCCTGATGTTCGACAGCTCGAAATTTCTTTGGGGGACGGCAATCTCCGCGCATCAAAGCGAAGGCAACAATGTCAGCTCCGACATGTGGCTTGCAGAGAGTGTGACGCCCACAATTTTTCGTGAGCCCTCGGGAGACGCCTGCGACAGCTATCACCGCTATGGCGAGGATATCGCACTCGCCGCCGGGCTGGGCTTCAACGCGCACAGGCTGGGCATCGAGTGGTCGAGGATAGAGCCGGAACAAGGCCGATTCTCGAACGCTGAACTCGATCATTATGCCCGTGTGCTGGAGACCTGCCGCAACCACAATCTCGCGCCGATGGTCACATTGAGCCATTGGTCCGCACCAAGATGGTTCGCAGCGTCAGGCGGCTTTCAAACGCCCGAAAGCATCGACCACTTTGCGCGCTTCACTGAAAAGGTCGCGGAGCGCCTCGGGCCACTGATGGCGGCGGCGACGACTTTCAACGAAGCCAATATCTCACGCGTGATGCGCAACACACCGGGTCTCGGCGCCGGATCTGGCGGCGGCGGCAGGCTTCGCGATATGCTCAAAGCCTGCGCGACGGCAAGCGGCTCCGACCAGTTCTCCTCGATCCTTTTTTCCCGCCCGCAAGACATTGAAGCCAACATGATCGCCGCCCATCGCAAGGCCTTCGACATTATGAAGGCCGGGCCGGGTGACTATCCGATAGGCATCACCCTCGCCCTGCCCGCCGTTGAAGGCGTCGGCGCGGGGCACATTGCCGAGCGCATCCGCGCCGATATTTACGGCCCGTGGCTCGAGGCCATGTCGCATGCTGATTTCGTCGGCGTTCAAACCTATACGCGCTTGCTGGTCGGTCCTGAAGGACCGATCCACCCACCGCAAGATGCCGAGAAGACCGGCGCTGGCTACGAATTCTATCCGCAAGCGCTCGGCGTCACGATCCGCGATGCGGCAGCCAAAACGGGCAAGCCCGTCTATGTGACCGAAAACGGCATCTCTATGCATGACGACAAAAGGCGTGTGGCCTATATCGATCAGGCCGTAGCCGAAGTGAGCAAGGCCAGAGCCGATGGCATCGACGTGCGGGGCTATTTCCACTGGTCCTTGCTCGACAATTTCGAGTGGGTATTCGGCTATGCCTCCCGCTTCGGTCTGGTCGAGGTCGATCTCGAAACCTTCGAACGCAGGCCCAAACCGAGCGCGATCCACCTCGGCAAGATCGCAAAGGCGAACGCAATTTAACCTCGCGATATAGTAAAACCCGCAAGTCAGCCCCTTTCCAGAGGCGCGACTAACCCAAAATACCCCGCTTACAGCATTGTAAGCCCGCTTGTTGCCATATCTCTAAGTGGTTATGATCCGCGGCCGTTTTGACCGCGGCGCAGCATGGGTTACACCAAGCTGGACCCGTAAAGCCCGCCGCCGGAAACCCCGGACCATTTTTAGGAAAACAACGTATGTCGCAGCTGCTGGAGCGCGAGGCTTCCGAAGACGCGCCGGCAATGCCCGCGATAAAAACGACACAAGACGCGCCACGCCTCGCCGCAGGCAAGGGCGATCGCCCGTTGCGCATTCTGCTCCCGAGCTATCGGTCAAACCCGACCACGGGCGGACAGGGCGTCTATATGCGCCATATCGCCAAAGCGCTGGCCGATATGGGCCACCAGATCGACGTGATCTCGGGCCCGCCCTATCCCATTCTTGATCCGCGCGTGAAGCTCATCAAGCTACCCTCGCTTGATCTCTACGCAAACCCGCACCCGATCAAGGCGCTGCGTCCCTGGATGTTCGCTTATCCCATCGATCTCTTCGAATGGTGGAGCCACAATACGGGCGGTTTCTCCGAACCCTATACGTTTTGCGAACGCATGGCACGTTATGTGCGCGGCACCGTGGAGGACTATGACGTCTGCCACGACAATCAGACGCTTGGCTGGGGCCTGCTGAAGCTGCGCGACATGGGCCTGCCCATCGTCGGCACGATCCACCATCCGATCACCATGGATCGTCGCATCGACATTCAACACGCCAAGACGTTGTCGCTGAAGCTGCTGAAGCGCCGCTGGTATTCCTTCCTCAACATGCAGATCAAAGTCGCGCGCGAACTCGACCCGCTGATCGTCGTATCCGAAAGCACGCGCCGCGACGTGGTGCGCGAATTCGGCGTGAAGGCGGAGCGCACGCGCCTCGTGCTGCACGGCATCGACCATATCCAGTTCCGCCCTATCCCGGAGATCAAGCGTCGCGATGACCTGATCGTCGCCTGCGCCAGCGCCGACGTGCCGCTGAAGGGCCTGATCTATCTGATCCGCGCCTATGCCGAACTGATCAAGACGCGACCGAACCTGAAGCTGAAAGTCATCGGCCGTTTGCGTGAAGGCAACACGACCGACGAGTTGAAAGCTTTCGGCATTCTGGACAAAGTGGAGTTCGTCGGCGGCGTTACCGATGAGCAAATCGCCGAAATCTATGCGGAAGCGACGATTGCCATTTCACCCTCCGTCTATGAAGGTTTCGGCTTTCCCTGCGGTGAGGCCATGTCCTGCGGCACTCCCGTCATCGCGACGACGGGCGGCTCGCTGCCGGAAGTCGTGGGCGATGCGGGCCTCATCGTGCCCCATTCCAACCCGCCTGCTCTCGCCCGCGCCATCGGCGAGATGCTCGATAACAAGGACCTGCGCGACCGTCTCGGCCATGCCGGACGAGAACGCATTCTTGCGAATTTCAAATGGGAACGCGCGGCGCGCGAAGTAACCGACATTTACAGGCAGACAATTCTTGATGCAGACCGTCGACTTCAACGTACTGGGCCTTAAGGACGGCGAGCGCGCCCTCGACCTCGGTTGCGGGGCGGGGCGTCACGTCCATGCCATGTATTACTACGCGAAATGCCACGTCGTCGGGATCGATCTCGGCTTCGAGGACGTGAAGCGTACGCGCTCGGGCTTTGAACAAATTCCGGATATGGACCCGAACACGCAGCGCTCTTTCTCGCTGTCGGTCGGCAATGCGCTGGCGCTGCCCTTCCCCGATGCAACTTTCGACAAGATCGTTTGTTCTGAAGTGATGGAGCACATTCCCGACTACAAACAGGCTTTGGCGGAAATCGAGCGTGTGCTGAAGCCGGGGGGAACACTGGCGATCAGCGTGCCGCGTTTCTTTCCCGAATGGGTGTGCTGGAAGCTCTCCGACGACTATCACAATGAGCCAGGCGGCCATGTGCGCATCTTCCGCGAAAGCGTGTTAAAGGGCGCCGTTGCCGAAAAAGGCTTGAGCTTTTTCTATCGCCACTGGGCGCATGGTCTGCACTCGCCCTATTGGTGGCTGAAATGCGCCGTGGGCGTGAAACGCGAAGATGTGAAAGCCGTCAATCTCTACAAGAAATTTCTCGAATGGGACATTTTGCAGGCCCCGCTTCTCACGCGCACGCTTGAGAAAATTGCAGGCCCCCTGATGGGCAAGAGCGTCGTCTTCTACTTCACGAAGGGGGCGGCATGACGCATCTGACCTTCGGCGATGCGATCCCTGATGGACATTTCGACGGTTCGCGCGCGCGCATACTCGAATTGCAGCGCGATAATGGTGCTATCCCCTGGTATGACGGGGGCGTCATCGATCCGTGGAACCACACGGAAGCGGCCATGGGTCTCACCGTGCTGGGTGAGACCGAACATGCGCGCCGCGCCTTTCGCTACCTCACAGATACGCAACTGAAAGACGGCTCATGGTGGGGCAAGCTCGGCTCTGCCGTGCCCTTCGATGAAGACGAACAATATAAAGGCGGCGACGAAGGCGCGGGCCATTCGATCCGCGACACGAATTTCGCCGCCTATGTCGCGACCGGCGCATGGCATCACTTTCTTGTGACGCGCGATCGCAAATGGCTCTCCGACATCTGGCCGCATGTGGAAGCGGCGATGCAATTCGTCGTCTCCTACCAGACCTCGCATGGCGACATTCGCTGGGCGGCGGATGATCCGCATACGCCGGAGGACGATGCGCTGATCACCGGCTGCTCGTCGATCTACAAGAGCCTAGAATGCGCGATCCATATTGCGCGCGAGCTTGGGAAATCTTCACATGGCTGGAGCGCCGCCCGCGCCCGCCTCGGCGAAGCGCTCCGCGACAAGCCGCACCGCTTCGACCGCACATGGGAATCCAAGGCGCGCTATTCTATGGACTGGTACTACCCCGTCCTCGCAGGCGTCGTCACAGGCGAGGCTGCGCGCAAACGCATCGCGACGAAATGGGATATCTTCGTCGCTGAAGGCAAAGGCTGCCGCTGCGTCTCCGACCAGCCATGGGTCACGATTGCCGAATCTGCCGAACTGGTGATGGCGCTTCTCGTCGCGGGCGAACGCAAGAAAGCCGAAGCCCTGCTCGCCTGGCAGCACCAATGGCGCGACACCGACGGCGCTTACTGGATGGGCTATCAATTCGTCAATGAAGTCGCCTGGCCGGTTGAAAAACCCGCATGGACAGCGGCGGCGGTAATCCTCGCCACCGATGCGGTGACGGGCGCCACGCCCGCGTCTCGCTTGTTTGCGGAGCGTACGCTGGCGGAAGCGGCGGAATAAGAGGCCTCGTCCTTCGAGACACGAACTGTGTTCGCTCCTCAGGATGAAGGTTTGTCTCAGTATCGGTCTCAACAGCCCCTCATCCTGAGGAGCTATGCGGATGCATCGCGCCTCGAAGGACGAGGCCCCCACCCGCGCGCCCGAACTCCAGTTCAAAAAACCTCAAACCCCTCCCTTGTTTTCTCGCCTCCTTTTTTCTATATGCCGTTCTAGAGCAATCGCTCCATATCCAGAACGAGGCCGCCATGGGCCGTCCCAGAGAATTTGATGAGAGCAAAGTCCTCGAAGCTGCAGGCGCAATCTTCTGGGCGCGCGGCTACGAGAACACCTCCACACGCGACCTGACGGAATGCACAGGCCTGACGCCCGCCAGCATGTACAACGCCTTTGGCGACAAGCGCGGCCTCTATCTGCAATCGCTCAACTACTATCTCGATATGGTCCTGCATGACCGCATCGCTCGGCTCGAGAAATCGGAAACGCCGGGCCGCGCCATAGCAGATTTTTTCCGCGAAACGGTGGATCGCTCACTGGCCGACCCGCTGCAACGCGGCTGCATGCTGGTGAACACGGCGCTCGAAGTGACGCCTGATGATCCCGATTTGCAAAATATCGTCGCCGAAGAGACGCGCATCATAGAGCGCTTCTTCCATCGCAACATCGTCGCGGGCCAGAAGAGCGGTGAGATACCCGCTGATCACCCCGCAGCCGATCTCGCGCGCCATTTGCTCGCCACCCTGCTCGGCATGCGCGTGCTGGCGCGTGTCCGCCCCGAAGCGAAATTGCTTGAGGGCCTCGTGCGCCCCGCTCTCGCCATGCTCACCCTGTCCTGGCCACGCAACAAGAGGAATGCCCGATGATCGAACTCTATTATTGGCCGACGCCCAACGGGCACAAGATCACGATGTTTCTCGAAGAAGCGGGCCTCGACTACCGCATTCATCCCGTCGACATCAGTGCGGGCGATCAGTTCAAGCCCGAGTTTCTGGCCTTCTCGCCCAATAACCGTATGCCCGCGATCATCGACACTGCACCCGCCGATGGCGGCGAGCCGATCAGCGTTTTTGAATCCGGCGCGATCCTGCTTTATCTCGCGGAAAAGACCGGGCGCTTTTTGCCCAGGGATGTCCGCGCGAAGAAAATCGTCAGCGAATGGCTGTTCTGGCAGGTCGGTGGCCTCGGGCCGATGGCCGGACAGAACCATCACTTCGGACTCTACGCGCCGGAAAAAATTCCCTATGCCATCAATCGCTATGTGAACGAGACGAACCGCCTCTATGGCGTGCTGGACCGCCGCCTCGCCAAAGGCACATTCGTCGCGGGCGACGAGTACACTATCGCCGACATGGCATCCTATCCGTGGATCGTGCCGTGGAAACGCCAGCAGCAGAACCTCGACGATTTTCCCAACCTGCATCGCTGGTTCGACGCAATCGCCGCTCGGCCCGGCACCGCGAAGGCTTATGCCAAGGGCGAACCTTTCAGCAATCGCCCGACCGTCACCGAAGCAGGCAAGGCTCTGCTGTTCGGGCAGACATCGAAAACCGCACCCACCAAGTAAGATTGCAGTTCCATGTCGAGCAACACGACTGTCGAAATGGCGGCGAGGCCGCTTAGCCGTGCAGACTGGCTTGCAACCATCGCAGGCATGTCGGGCACCTTCGTTTCCATCGGGCTTGCGCGTTTTGCCTATACGCCGCTCGTCCCGCAACTCATCGACGCGCACTGGTTTTCGGTCGCCGATACGGTGAGCCTCGGCGCGGCGAATTTCGCGGGCTACCTCGCCGGTGCGCTTCTCGGGCGGCCTATCGTCTCGGTGCTGTCGAACCGAAATGCGCTGCGCATGCTGATGCTGATGGCCACCGTCGCCTTCTTCGCCTGCGCCTTTCCGCTTTCCATTGCGTGGTTCTTCGTCTGGCGCTTTCTCTCTGGCCTTGCGGGCGGATCGATCATGGTCGTGGTGGCGTCCTCTATCCTGCCGCATATCCCTTTGAGTAAACGCGGTTTTGTCGGCGGCATGATCTTTCTTGGCCTCGGGCTCGGCATCGTCGCCTCCGGCACGCTGATCCCTGAATTGCTGAAGCTCGGATTGCGAGACACATGGATCGGGCTCGGCATGCTTTCCCTTCTGCTCACCGCCCTAAGCTGGTTCGGCTGGCCCGCCACCAATCCACCTCCCCCGGCTGAAGAAATATCCGATCACAGCTCGAAGCAGAACAAGCTGCCGCTCCGCATCCTCTATGGCCAATACGCAGCCACCGCCCTCGGCCTCGTCCCGGTCATGGTGCTGCTCGTCGATTACATTGCGCGCGGCCTCGGGCGCGGCACGGCAATCGGCGCTCAATATTGGGTGCTCTACGGCCTCGCCGCAACGATAGGCCCCGTGCTCTGCGGCTATGTCGGTGACAAGATCGGCTTCGATCGCGGCTTCCGCGCCGCCCTTCTCTTGCAAGCCGCCTCCGCCGCCACTCTCGCCGCGACGGACAATCCCATTGCCATCGGCGTGGCGACGGTAATCCTCGGCATCTTCACGCCGGGCATCGTGGCGCTGGGGCTTGGGCGCCTTCAGGAAATCTTGCCGAACAATCACATTGCGCAACGCGCGGCATGGAGCAAGGCGACCACGGCCTTCGCATTGTTTCAAGCGCTGGGCGGCTATGGCTATGCCTTCATCTTCGCGCATACGAACGAGAATTACGCGATCATCTTCCTGATCGGCGCAGGCACACTCATCGCCGCCTTGCTGGCCGGTATGATGCTCGAGAGAAGAACCGCCTAAGCGACGCGACGCAAAATTCGCAAGCTTTTCACCGCGCGCTCTTCAGCAAAAAGGCCCGAGGCGATCGCCAGCTTGTAAATCTCGTAGGGTGGGCGGCCACCATCCTTCGGATCGGGAAAGACATCATGAATGGCGAGAATGCCGCCCGGCATCACGCGCGGCGCCCAGTGACGGTAATCATCCATCGCCGGTTCCATGCCGTGCCCACCATCAATGAAGACAAAGCCGAGAGGCGTCGTCCATTGTTTCGACGCAACCTTCGACGGCGCAACGATGGGGATCACCGTGTCTTCGAGCCTGGCCATGCGCATTGTGCGGCGAAACAGCGGAAACGTGTTGAGCTTGTCTGTCGCGGCATCATGGAGCGCCGCGTCGTGATGTTCCCAGCCCTTCTGATTTTCTTCCGATCCCTGATGATGATCGAGCGCGTAAAGCACAGCCCCATTCGCTTGACAGGCAACACCGATATAAACGGTGGACTTGCCGCAATAGGAGCCGATTTCCAGACAAGGCCCGAGCTTGGAGGCTTCAAGCGCCGCATCGTGCAGCGCCCAGCCTTCTTCGGCATCCATGAAACCCTTGATGCTTTCAATATCGATGGGAAGTTTTTTCATCATGCGTCCGGCACAAAGCGCGAGCGCTGCTCGCCAAGCCCGTCGATGGCGATGCGCACCACCTGCCCCGGCTTCACCCAGCCCGGCGGCTTCATGCCGCCCGCGACACCCGAAGGCGTGCCGGTGGCAATGACGTCGCCTGGGTAAAGCGTGAAGAACTGGCTCAAATAGGAGATGAGTTCGGCGACGGGGAACACCATATCGGCGGTGTTACCGTTCTGGCGTGTCTCGCCATCAACCTCGGTGAGAATGCGGATGTTCTGCGGGTCGGCGACTTCATCCGCCGTCACAAGCCAAGGGCCGATGGGCGCGAATGTGTCGCCACTTTTGCCCTTGGTCATCTGGCCACCGCGATCGCGCTGAAAGGCGCGCTCAGACACATCATCGATGATCGCGTAGCCAGCGACATAGGAAAGCGCGTCCGCCTCGCTCACATATTTTGCGGGTCGGCCGATGATGACGGCAAGCTCCGCCTCATAGTCCATCTGCACCGAGCCGCGCGGGATCAGAACATCATCATAAGGCCCATTGATAGCGCTATTAGCCTTCATGAAGAGAAGCGGCTCGGTCGGCAGGTCGTTATTCAACTCGGCTGCATGTTCGCGATAATTTCGCCCAATGCACATGACCTTGCCGATCTGCGCAACCGGCGTGCCGAGCCGCGCGCCTTCCGGCGCCAATGGCAGGCTCAGCGGATCAATGCTCGCGAGCCGCGCCAACCCCTCGGGCGAGAGCGCCGCGCCGGTAATGTCGGGCAGATGAGCCGTGAGATCGCGCACCTTGCCGTCCGCATCAAGCAGCCCCGGCTTTTCTGCGCCCCTGGGGCCGAACCTGACTAGTTTCATGAGTTTATCTCCGAAGCAAACCGCCGCGCCCCCATGCCTCGCACGTCCGAATTGGCTCCGCAAGCCCCTCCGCGCAAACACAAAAGTAAGCAATCCCGCCGATAATTCGACCCTCAAAAGCCGGGGGACAGGCATGAGCGACCAGGATATGTCGGAGAATGACATCGAGTATGAGGCCATCGAAGAGGCCATCATGCAGAACCCGCGCGGGCGCTGGTTCCTTACCGAATATGCGCGCCGCAATCGCGCCGCCGACACCAACCGCCTGCTCGAAGCCATCGACCGGCTCTATAACGCGGCGCTGGAAACGCGCGAGCATGTCATGGAAACGCATGGCGAAAGTGCCGTGACCAAACCTGACCTCGATCTCGATACCCTCTGGACCCGCCTTCAGGAGATGCGTGACGCCATCGACATCGCGCGTCGCGACATGGCCGAAATCAAACCGCGCGAGACTGAGCACTTCGCCAATGCCGAGGAAGACGCGGCCGCTGTCGCCTCTGCCTCCGAGCGCGCAACGCTCGATATCCTCGCCGCCGTCGAACGCTTGCAGGACATTGCCGACACGTTGCGTGCAGGCGGCGCGGATGGCGACCTCTGCGAAGAAATCGAAACCCACGCGCGCGGCATATTCATGGCCTCGGCTTTTCAGGATATCACAGGCCAGCGCATCGCCCGCCTCGTCGGCGCGCTGACAGATATCGACCGGCGCATCGTCGCCATCATGACGCAGGGCGGCCACGCGGCGGTCGCCTAGGCCGAGACGATCTTCGCAAACAAGTCCGGATCGACATTGCCGCCGCTCAGGACGATAGCGACGGCCTTGCCACGGGCATCAATCTTGCCCGCCAGTAGAGCCGCTAGCGCCACAGCGCCGCCCGGCTCAACGACGAGTTTCATCTCCATGCAGGCAAAGCGCATCGCCGCTGCAACCTCCGCGTCGGTAACAGCAAAGCCGCCCGCAAGGCGCGTTCGATTGATCTCGAACGTCAGTGCCCCCGGCTTCGGCGCCATCAGTGCATCGCAGATCGAACCATCGGCCCTGTCGTTGGTGAGACGTGTGCCTGCGGCAAGCGAACGCATATGGTCGTCAAAGCCCGCCGGCTCAACGGAATGGATTCTAGTCGCGCGAGACACGTCGCCCAGAGCGAGCGATATGCCCGCGATCAGCCCGCCGCCACCTGCTGGCACCAATGCTTCATCCAGCGTCACATCAAGCCGCGCCGCGTCCTCCGCGATCTCCAACCCCACTGTGCCCTGCCCCGCTATGATCATCGGATCGTCATAGGGCGGCACAATGCTCGCGCCATGTTCTGCGGCAAGCGCCCGGCCAATCGCCTCCCGGTCGTCGCACAGGCGGTCATAAGTCACGATCTCGGCGCCCATTGCCCGCGTGCGCTCCGTCTTGATGCGCGGCGCATCGGCGGGCATGACGATGCGCGCCCTGATGCCGAGCAATGCGGCGGCGGCAGCAACACCTTGGGCGTGATTGCCCGATGACCAAGCCACGACACCACCCGGGCGCTCATCCAGCGTCAGTTGCGCGAGGCGATTATAAGCGCCGCGAAATTTGAACGAGCCGGTACGTTGCAGAACTTCCGGCTTGATGAAAATGCGCCCGCCAGTCAGCGCATCCAGCGCAGCATATTGGAGAAGCGGCGTCCGCACTGCCACGTCTCGAAGCCGCAAGGCCGCATCGCGCACATCGGCGGATGTCGGCAAGGCGCTCATGACAGGCCGGACTCCACGTTGACGCAGCCAATGCTCCACACTGGAGCACCTTCGATGATGCGACAAGTGAGCCGTGTCATGGAAAGCGGCGCAATGTCGATGCGCATGGCCGTGCCGGGATCAAGGCCGAGAGCAAAACCAATAGCTGAACGGATAACGCTTTGGTGCCCCACAGCGACGATGGAATGCCCGGCATAATGCGCCGTCAGCCGCTCCACCGCATCGGCGACGCGCGCCGTGACATCGGCGAAACTCTCACCCTCCGGCGGGCGGATCTTCGCCGGATTGTTCCAGTCGAGGCTGCGATTGGCGGCATAGACATCATTATGGCTGCGGCCTTGCCAGAGTCCGAAATTCTGTTCAGTGAAATCAGGGATCGCAATGGGGTCAACACCATCACGAAGAGCAAGCGCGGTGTAGCGCGTGCGCGCCAGCGGGCTCGACATCCAGAGTGCGACGGGTGGCAGACGGCGGCTCAGCGCGGCGGCGATGCCTGCCTGAACGGGCTCGGCTGCAACATCAAGCTGCCCGAAATAACGCGCCTCCTGCCCCTGCACCGGCGCATGTCTGATCCAGGTCCAGTCTGTGCGGCTCGGTACTGTCATGGCGATGGTGCTGTTGTGAGCGGTGCGGCGACTTTCACGCCATCAGCATCATACCACGGATCGCAGATCATCTTGCCCTGCTCCGTCAGCGGCCTGTTGGACAAGGCAACGGCGCGCTCGGTCCGCGCGAGAACGCACATGCGCTTCGCCTTGCCCTGCGCTTCCCATTCGCTGAAGAGACGCCCCCGCATGACCATGAAGGTCAGTTCCGGCCCATCCCACGTCTTCGCAAACGAGTGGGCGTTGGTCACGAACCGGCTCGTATCTTCCTGCGTCATGCCGAAAACAAATTCCGCCGTGTTATCGACGACCACGACCTTGTCGTTCAGATAAACCGGCAGGTCGTAAAAGAACGTGCCATAGCTCGCGACCGTCTCCCCATGATGACGCTGCGCCTCGATGGCTTTGGCAACAGGCCTGATCGAATTTGGATCGCTGATGGAGCCGACGAGGCTGACCCCGCTCCAGCCTAGCGCAGCGGTGATGGCGATAGTGGCGAACGTTGCCGTGCCACCAAAACGGCGCGGCAAGAAAATCGCTGCAAGAGCGCCGAGCGCAAAGACCGCCGCCATGGCAAAGACAACCGGTGCGACGCTGTCGAGGTGAACGCCCACAATATCGTTCTCTCGCAGCGACGGCACGTTGTAGGCGACGACCACTGCGGCGGCGATCAGACCGAAGGTGCTGGCAAAAAACCAGCGGCCGAGCGGTAGATCATCCTGCGCGTCGAGGCGCGGCCCGAGCGTGCGTCCAAGCAGCACCGCGAGCGGCGGAAAGATCGGCAGAATGTAAGGCGGCAGCTTCGAGTCCGAGACGGAGAAGAAGACAAAGATGATCGCCACCCAGAGAAGCAGAAACATCTCGACGGGCCGCTCGCTACGCCGCGACCACGCGGGCAATGCATCCTTGATCGCGCGCCAGAGATAGCCCGTCCAGGGCAGGAACCCGATAAGCAGAACGGGAATGAAGTACCACATCGGCTCGTCGCGTCGATGCACGGTCGTCGTGAACCGCATGAAATGTTCGTGGACGAAATAGAACCACAGAAAATCCGCGTTCCGCATCGCCGCGAGAATGTGCCACGGCAAAACAATCGCCAGAAAAATTGCAATGCCTGAAGGACAAAGCGCCCGGCGAATGAACGACCAGCGCCCTATAGCCGCGATCCAGACAAGACCGATAAGCCCCGGCAGCAATACGCCGATAAGCCCTTTGGTCAGCACGGCGAGCGCAGCGGCGGCATGGCCGCCACGCGCCCACCAGATGGCTTTTCGTTCGTCCTTCTCTTCCGCCGAAAGGAGAAAGGAGAAAAGCGCCGCGCTCATCAACACGGCTTCGGCCATGTCGAGAATAATGACGCGAGCCAGCATGTAATAAAGCAGCGTCGTCGCCAGCACCCCGCCCGCGACAAGCCCCGCCTTGCGACCATAGAAACGCCGCGCTACGCCATAGCTCATCAAGGCGCCGAAAAGACCGAGCAACGCTGGCCAGAGACGCATCGACCATTCCGAAATGCCGAGCGTCTTGATGGCCGAGGCTTCGAGCCAATAGAAAAGCGGCGGCTTTTCAAAATAAAGAACGCCGTTGAGGCGCGGCAGCACATAGTCGCCGCTCTCGACCATCTCGCGCGGAATTTCAATATAGCGGCCCTCATCCGGCGATGAGAAGCTGCGCCCGCCAATGTCGAAAAGGAAAAGGGCCGCCAGCGCCAGGATGATGATGAGCGTCAGCGCGCTACGCTGATTCATGGCTTCTTCGATCCTTGTGCGTAACGCCGTCACGTCAACTTGTCTCCCTGCCTCAAACCTGCGAGAGCGTCGGCGCTCGCCTCAAATTCATCTTCGCCTTCATAGCCAAAATGCGTCAGCACAACAGCGCCCTCGCCCGCCGCAATGGTGAGCGGCGCGAGCGAAAGAACCTCGCCCGGTGCGCCCTTGTCTGTTGCGATATGGGCGCGCCAGATCATCAGCTTGTGCCTGCCCGCAAAAGCAAAGGCGCCGGGAAATGGCACGGTAACGGCGCGTACGAGATCGACGATGCGCCGCGCAGGCAGCGCCCAGTCTATGCGCCCGTCATCCGGCCTCCGGATGCCGAAATAACTGACCTTGCTCTCATCCTGCACTTCGCGCGGCGCGGTGCCGTCCTTCAGCGCCTCGATTTGCCGGGAGATGATTGCGACAGCGGCAGCGGGAATCCGCCGGGCAACATCACCCGCCGTCTCTTCCGGCCCGATGGCGACCGCCTCACGGTCGATGATGTCGCCCGCATCCGCTGCCTTCACCATCACATGCAGCGTTACGCCGGTTTCGCTCTCGCCATTGATGATCGCCCAATTCAAGGGCGCGCGTCCTCGATAGCGCGGCAGCAGCGAGCCATGCATGTTGAACGCCCCGAGCCGCGCCAGCGCCAGGATCCTTTCGGGGATCATCTTGCGATAATAGAAGGACAGGATGAGATCGGGTGCGAGGTCATCGACGATGCGCTCCACCTCGTCGCCATCCTTCGGCTCAACCGTGAAGACCGGAATGCCGTGATCCTCGGCCAGCGCGGTGCAGGACTGAAACCATTGCCGCTCGCCCACATCGTCTTCATGCGTGAAGAGCGCGGCAATCTTCTCGCCTCTGCTCAGCAGAAAGTCGAGGCAGGCATGGCCTACCTCGCTATAAGCGAAGACGACAATTCCGCCAGCCATGATGCGTCAGGTCTTCTCGTGAATGGTGCGGATGCGGAAACGCGCGCGGGCGCGCACCTGCTGATAGATGCGCCCAACATATTCGCCGACAATGCCGAGCCCCGTGATGATGACGCCGAGCAGGAAGAAAAGAATGGCGAAGAGCGTGAAAATGCCCTCCGCTTCCGGGCCGATAAAGATACGGCGCAGCAGCATATAAAAGACGAGCAACAGGCTTCCACCTGAAACGCCCATGCCGACGATCGTGAAAAGTTGCAGCGGCACAAGACTGAACCCCGTCATCAGATCGAAGTTAAGCCGCAACAGACGGTAAAGATTGTAATTCGACGTGCCCGCATGACGCGCCGCATGTTCGACTTCAACCTCGGCAGGATTCTCGGCATAAAATTGTGCCAGCGCAGGAATAAACGTCGAGGTTTCGCCGCTTTCGACGATGATGCGAACGATGCTGCGGCGATAGGCGCGCAACATGCAGCCCTGATCGCGCATCTTGATGCCGGTGATCTTCTCACGCACCAGATTGACGAGACGCGAAGGCAAGGTGCGGAACAAGCTGTCCTGCCGGTCGCGGCGATAGGAGCCGACGACATCGTGGCCCGCATCCATCTCCGCGATGAGCTTGGGAATCTCCTCCGGCGGGTTCTGCAAGTCGGCATCAAGCGTGACAATGATCTCGCCGCGTGCCGTCTCGAACCCCGCCATCACCGCCATGTGCTGGCCGTAATTGCGATCAAACTCGACGACACGGATCAAGTCCGGGCGCTTCTCGACAAAGCCTTTCAGCAGGCTGAGCGAATTGTCCTTGCTGCCATCGTCGGTGAAGACAATTTCGACGCGCCGCCCCATTTTATCCGCAACTGCGGTGAGCCGCTCGAACAGCAGAGGCAGGTTCCCGGATTCATTATAGACCGGCACGACAATGCTGATCTCTGGCTCGGCGACAAGCCTAACCGGCGCGGAAGAGGTCAAGGTGGTTTCACTCATATCGAAATCCGCCGTGTTCAGGTGCGCGAAATCATATAGACGCCGACCATGATAACGGCGATGCCGCCCACGCGCACGGGCGTCAGCGCCTCGCCAAAAGCATAATAGGCAGCGATAGCCGTGACGATGTAACCGACCGAAAGCATCGGATAGGCAAAGCCGACATCGACACGCGACAAGGCAAGCAACCAGACGGCGACGCTAACGACATAACAGGCAAGACCGAAAATGACATAAGGGTTGGTGCCGATGCGCCAGCTCATATCCCAGAGAACCGCAGGCGTGAATTCGAAATGCCCTATCTGGCGCATGCCCTGCTTCAGCGCGAGCTGGGCGATGGCATTGAGAAAGACGCCGGTAAAAATAAGCGGAAGCGAACGCGCCATCATGCCGCCACCTGCTGGCCTTCAACCGCCATGGTGCCGGAGCGACCATCGACCTCGCCTTGCGCAAGCTCGGCCACGGGCACCGTCTCGGGCGTCGCGTTGAGGTTTGCAGCTTCCTCCGCCGACGAAACAAAGGCGACCCCCGCCGCTTTTGCCCGATCGAGAAACCCTGCGAACCAGTCGATCATGCTCATGCCCTCGATTTCGGCGTGTATCGTGAAAACATCAAACCGTCCGGGCGCGAGACGGCGAAGCAATTCCTCGGCAAGCGTCTCGGTTGGATATTCAGGCCGCCCCATCAATTCGTCCAGTGTGGGCAGCGTCGTCGGAATCTGCAACGTGCGAAATCGTTTGCCTGCAACGACAGGATAGAAAGGCGCATGGCCGCGCGTGTCGGTGGCATAATCGAGGTCCGCCGCATCATAGGCGGCAAGGCTCGCACCATTGGCCTGCCAGCCCGCCGCGCCCGCCGTTCTGGCTGCTTTGCCAAAAACATCCTCATAGGCTTGCGCAGCCTTGCCAAATTCCTCTGCGACGCGCGCTTCATTGAGTGCGAAAAGCCTGTCCTGCCAGAAAACATGATCCCAGCAATGAATTCCAGTTTCAAATCCCGCCGCTGCGACAGCGCGCATCGTCTCGCGATTCTTTTTCGCTATATTCGGCCCCGGCAGCACGACGCCGTTCATCAGGGTGCGAAGTCCATAGGTCGAGACGACGCTCGTGCGGCTGACCTTGCTGAAGAAACCGGGGCGAAAAATACGCCGGATGGCGCGCCCCGTATTATCCGGCCCCAGCGAAAACAGAAATGTCGCCGGAATACCCTTGCGCTGAAGCAATGAGGAAAGCGCGGGCACGCCTTCGCGTGTGCCGCGATCCGTATCGACGTCGATCTTGATAGCGAGGCGCGGTGCGCTCATCGAGGTCCGCTCACAGAAGTTCTTTCTCGACCGATCCCCTGTGTGAGCCCGGCCCGAACTGGTCGATATAGAACTCTACAGTCTTTCGGATCGCCGTGCGCACATCGGTCGAGGGCGCCCAGCCAAGCGACGTGATCGCCTTGATCGAGGGCACACGCACCAGCATGTCCTGATAGCCCTTGCCGTAATATTCGCCGCTATCGATCTTCACCAGATTGACGTGCTTGCGCACATCTTCATGGCCGGGAAATTCAGACACCACATCGAGCATCATCTCGGCAAGCTCGGCCACTGAAAGCGCGGCTTCAGGAAACCCGATATTGAAGATGCGCTGATTGGCAACGCCATCCTTGTTCTCGATGATCTTCATCAAGGCTTGAATGGCATCGTCGATATAGATGAAGCAACGCTTCTGCGCGCCACCATCGACAAGCTGAATATCCTTGCCGCGCAAAATATTACCGAGGAACTGCGTCAGCACCCGCGACGAGCCTTCATTGGCCGCCATGATATTGTCGAGGCGCGGCCCGATAAAATTGAACGGGCGGAACAGCGTGTAGCGCAACTGCCCCTTCAGTCCATAGGCATGGATGACGCGATCAAGGAGCTGCTTGGAGCAGGAATAAATCCAGCGCTGCTTGGCGATAGGCCCGAGAACGAGGTTGCTCGTCTCCTCATCGAACTCTTCATCCGGCGACATGCCATAGACTTCCGAGGTCGAGGGAAAGACGACGCGCTTGTTGTAGCGCACGCAATGGCGGACGATGGCGAGGTTGGCCTCGAAGTCGAGTTCGAAGACGCGCAGCGGATCGGAGACATAGATCGCCGGTGTCGCAATGGCGACCAGCGGCAGCACCACGTCGCATTTGCGTACGTGATACTCAATCCACTCTTTATTGATGGTGATGTCGCCTTCAACGAAATGAAAGCGCGGGTCGCCGATACAGGTCTCCAGCTTGTCGTCCTGGAGATCCATGCCATAGACCTCCCAATCCGTCGTCTTGAGGATCGCCTCGCTCAAATGACTGCCGATGAAGCCATTGACGCCCAGTATCAGAATCTTGAGGCTCATTCGTCCCTCTTCGATGAGCCGTGGCCCATGCTCGTTTTCGGCAAAAAATAGCAGATTTCAGCCGTTTTTCGGGCATTTCTGCCCGGTTTCAATTCGCGCGTAGTGAACTTCGTTTTGCCGCCCGCCGCAAGGGAATTTGCCCACCGGGCCATGCCGGCAGGCACCCCGCTCAGAGCCAGCCGCGCCGCTTGAAATACCAGTAAGGCAGCACGGCGGAAACGATCATCAGCCCGATGGCGAGAGGATAGCCGAACCACCAGTCGAGTTCGGGCATGACCCTGAAGTTCATGCCGTAAATACTGGCGAGAAGCGTCGGCGGCAGGAAGACCACGGCAGCAACGGAGAAAATCTTGATGATGCCGTTCTGCTCGCTGTTAATCATGCCGAGCGTCGCATCGAGAACGAAATTGATGTTGTTGGCGAGGAAGCTCGCATGGTCGCTCAAGGCCATGACGTCTCGCGAAATGGTCTTGAAGCCGCGCCCGAAATTCTTGCTGAGCTTGGTATCGCCCGGACGGCCGATAAAGCTCAGCAGCCTCGCGATACTGACGAGGCTTTCGCGTGCCTGCGCTGTCAGCGCGTGATTGCGGCCAACGCGGCGCAGCACCTCGTCGAAATCGATCTTCCCGTGTTCGGCCTCGCGCACGAAGATTTCGCCCGAAAGCGTATCGAGTTGCCCCTGCACGCGCTCCAGAATGTCGGCGACGCGATCGACAATGGCGTCGAGCAGACCGGCCAGCACCTCTTCGCCCGTGCTCGAGGGGAACGTATGCCGCCGCGCCTTGGCCGCGAAAACACGAAACGGCAGCGGCTCGGCATAGCGCAGCGTCAGCAGCCTGTGACCGACGAGAACGAACGTGATGGGCGTGCGCCCTGGTGCCGCCGTATCGGCGCCCGTGATCAGCGTCACCGTCATATAGAGGGCATTGCGCTCCTGATAGAGGCGGCTCGACACCTCGATCTCCTGCATCTCCTCTTCCGAGGGCACATCAAGCCCGAGCGCTTCGTCAACGAACCGCTCCTCCTCCGGCGAGGGTTCCAGTAGATCAATCCAGACGACTTCCTCGGGGATCACGCCATGCGGCTCGACAGGCACTGGTGTGAGCATGCCATTCGATCGGACATAGGCAGTGATCATGGCATCTCCTCGGTCTGGGCTCGGCTTTGCGCCGGATCATGCCTAGATTGTGTCGCCGGGACAATCGGCCATCGCCATCTAAGAGGCGAAGAATGGCGACAATCTGCCCTTCACTTGACTTTTGCAGTGCAAAAGCGCATCAACCGCCTCGATCGCACTCGTGTGCGCGCATTGAGCGCTGTTCTTCATGAACGCCGCCTATATTCCGCGAGCCGGTCAGCTCCCCCTCGATCCAAGCGCGTTGGACGCGGAAAACCCCGCGTGGACTCCGCCCTTTCCGGGCCGGTGCGACGTGCTTGTTGGAAAGACATATTAACGAATGACGACCCCTACTTTTGCCGAACTCGGCATTGTCGAGCCTTTGTGCCGCGCCCTCAGCGCCGAAGGCTATGAGAACCCCACCCCTATCCAGGCTCGTACCATCCCCGCCCTGCTTCAGGGCCTCGATGTGCTCGGCCTCGCCCAGACAGGTACCGGCAAGACGGCGGCCTTCGCGCTGCCGATCCTGCAAAAACTTCTGGCCGGC
>CAZLLB010000026.1:0-22178 GCA_964560165.1 uncultured Parvibaculum sp.
CCGGTGCGCACTCTCGGGTAAACTCACGACAGCGCCGAAGGTCTCAACCTCGGTACGAAAAAACGATAGGATGGCTTTTTACCGCTTCGCTTGGTTGAGGGCGGAGGTCAGGGAGGACCGGAATAATGAGCGACTGGAATTTGCCGTGGGAAGCCGGATGCCGATGCGGGCAAGTGCGCATGAAGATCAGTGCGCCGCCGATGGTGACGATGGCGTGTCATTGCGTCGGCTGCCAGCGGATGACGGCGAGCGCCTATTCGCTAAGTGTGCTTGTGCCAAAGGACGGATTTGAGGTGACGAAGGGCGAGCCGGTGATCGGTGGGATGCATGGATCGCCGATCCATTATTTCTGCCCGCATTGCATGAGCTGGATTTTCACGCGCTTTGACGAGGCTTCGCCCTTCGTCAATCTGCGCGCGACGATGCTGGATGATGCGACGTGGTTCGAGCCGTTCATCGAGAGTTGCGTGGGCGAAAAGCTGCCCTGGGTGACGCTGCCGGTGGCGCATAGTTACGCGCAGTTTCCGACGATGGAGGACTATGGGGGGCTGATGAAGGAGTTTGCGGAAAAGGGGAAGAGGCCCGCGGCGGGTTGAGGCATTCGCCTGATCGTCATTGCGTGGGCCGAAAGCCCGAAGCAATCCAGCTCTTCTGCACCTGCGGCTTCTGGATTGCTTCGCTGCACTCGCAATGACGAGAAAAAGTGTCAGATCACGCGCCATTCGATGCCGTCACTCGTCCGTATTGTGACGAGTTTCAGGCGGCGATTGTGGACGGCGAGTGCGCCTTCCCAAAGGCGATTCCAGGCTTCAAAGGCGGCGGGATGGGGGTCGAGGCCGTCCATCAGCCGCCAGCCGGTCTGGTGGAGGATGATCGCGCCGCCCTGCTCGGTAACGTCTATTTTTTCGCCTTGCGCGGCGGCGATGCCCGCGAGGTAATCGGCGAAGGCGCGAGGTTCGCCCGGCGTGGTGCCGAGCAGGGCTGCGGTTTCGTCGTAGAGCTGCATGCCGATGAGGCGCGCGGCATGGCCGAGATGGCTCAGGGTTTCATCGGTGCCGAAAAGCGTGAGCATGGTGGGGACCAGTGAGCGCACATATTCCATGGCGTAAGCGCGTTCGACTTTTTTCAGGCGCTCTTCCGGCCAATCGGCCATGTCGAGCTTTGGCGCTTTCGAGGCATCGTAGTCGGGCGTTGGTTCGTCATAGGCAAAGCGGACGCGCTCGCTCTCTGCAATCTCGCGGCCGTAGTCGTAGTAATAGCCTTCGAGGCCGGAGGAGCCCTCGACCGTCTGGCCGGTGCAGACGAAGCCGAGGCGCGGATTGCCCAGCGAGACGCCGTTATGACCGTGCCAGCCGTGGAGCATGCCCGCATTGACACGCGTGGGGATGCCGCAAATGGCGGCACCTTGCCATATCCAGCGCGGCGGGGGATAGCGCACCCATGCCTTGCGGTCGCTTTCGGCAAAATATTCGGTTTTGACGCCGCCAAGCGCATTGGAGAAATAGTGGTATTGGGCGCAGGCGACCGCGTCGGGTAAACCGTCGAGGCCGAGTTTCTTCAGGCCGGGCAGAAATTTTTCAAGATGCTGGCGGCGGAAATGGCCCTCGACGAATTGCGCAGCCGCATCAGCGCCCTTGCGCGTGACGAGGGAGAGGACAAGGCCGGTCATCAGGGCGTTGTAGATTTTGCCGACCGCTTTATACCCGGCAAGTGTTGGCGCGACGCTCATGCGATCACTTTCTCTATCCAGTTTTTAAGGTTCGCCACCACTTCGTTGCGATTGGTCTCGTTCAGCATTTCGTGGCGGCCGTCTTTATAGAAATCCGTCGTGACGTCCATGCCGAGCGCGATGTAGCGGTCGGCGAGCGGGCGCAGGAAGGCGAGATCGGGGCCGCCGACGGGGTCCTTGTCGCCGGAGAAAATATAGACCGGCAGGTCGCGGCGGATTTGCGCGAGCGCTCCGGGGTCAAGCGTGCGAACCAGCGCGCCCATCATCGACTGCATGGAGGACGGCGAAGCGGAGAAACCACAAAAAGGATCGGCGATATAGGCATCGACATGAGCCGTGTCGCGGCTCAGCCAATCGAAAGGCGTGCGCGCGGGCTCGAAGGCTGCGTTGAAGTTTTCGAGCGCGGGAGCATCTGGATCGGTGGGGAGGGTGGCGGCGAGCTGATCAAGCGCGGCGGAGCCGGAAATGACGACGCCATCAATGTCGCGGGAGCGATCGAGAAGATAGAGCTGCGTCGCAAAGGAGCCCATGCTGTGACCGAGGAGAATGAGCGGCTTGCCCGGATGGTCGGCGCGGGCGCGGGCCGTGAGGCGCGCCATGTCATCAACCAGCGCGGCGAAGCCCGAGGAGCCGAAGTCACCAAGGTCTTTTGCGGAGGACGCGGTCTGGCCATGGCCGCGATGATCGTTGGCGTAAACAACGATACCGGCATCCATCAAAGGTTCCAGCGCGAGTTTGTAGCGCAACGCATGCTCACCCATGCCATGGGCGACTTGCAACACGGCACGGGTGGGGACCGGCTTCGACCAAGCCCAGGCGGCAACAGAATGACCATCGGCACCGGTGAAACGGAACGCCTTCTCTTCGATCGCGGACATGCGCCCTCCCCTTTGTTTCCATATTGAGTACCACAGGGCGCGAGGAAGAGTGAAACGGAAGCGAAGGTTGAACCTGCGCTCGACTCCCGGTCTAATCCGCGTGAGGCGCCCTTCGGGAAATGAATATGCATAGTTCTATCGAATGGTGGCGCGGCGCCGTTATCTATCAGATTTATCTGCGCAGCTTTGCCGACAGCAATGGTGATGGCGTAGGCGATCTCAAAGGGCTTGAGGGCAAGCTCGATTATATCGCTTCGCTGGGTGTTGATGCAGTCTGGATTTCTCCCTTCTTCGCCTCGCCGATGACGGATTTCGGTTACGACGTTTCTGATTATAACGCAGTCGATCCGCTATTCGGGACGCTGGAGGATTTCGACCGCGTGGTGGCCAAGGCGCATGGGCTTGGGCTGAAGGTCGTCCTCGATCAAGTGTGGAGCCATACGTCTGATCAACATGCGTGGTTTCAGGCGAGCCGCAGACGGCGCGACAGCGCGGAGGCCGATTGGTATATCTGGGCCGATGCGCGACCCGACGGATCACCGCCCAATAATTGGCTCTCGGTCTTCGGCGGCTGCGCATGGACTTGGGAGCCGAGGCGACGGCAATATTATCTGCATCATTTTCTGGCGAGCCAGCCGCAACTCAATCTGCGCCATCCGCAGGTGATCGAGGCACTGTTTGAAAGTGCGAATTTCTGGCTGCGGCGCGGGGTAGATGGATTTCGCTTCGACGCAGTGGATTTCATGCTCAACGATCCGGCGCTGCCGGACAACCCGCCTGCCATTCCTGCCGATGGGCAGACGCCACTCAGGCCATTTCGGATGCAGCAGCATCAACACGACATGATGAGCCCCGAGACGACGCATTGGGTGAGCCGCATCCGCAGCTTCATGGATGGCTACAAGGATCGGATGACGCTGGGTGAAATTTCAAGCGAGCCCGGCGCGTTCGACCGCATTGAGGCGCTGACAGGTGGCAACGGCACACGGCTCAACATGGCCTATACGCTTGGCGTGATGAAGGGCGAGTTTTCAGCCTCCGCGATGAAACGCACATTGGCGAATGCAATGGCAGCGGAGCGGCAAGGCTGGTTCTGCTGGTCGTTCAGCAATCATGATGTGGCGCGCGTTGCAAGCCGTTGGGCACCCCAGCCGGAGATCGACGATGGCGGCGCTTTTGCAAAGCTGGCGCTGGCGCTGCTGTTTTTCCTGCGCGGCAGCGTTTGCCTCTATCAAGGCGAGGAACTGGGGTTGAGCGATGTCGATATAGCGCTTGCCGATATGCGTGATCCCTATGGCATTACCTATTACCCCGAATTTCGTGGGCGTGACGGATCGCGTACGCCGATGCCCTGGCAGCACGACAAGCCGAATGGATGTTTCACGACAGCGGCGCGGCCTTGGCTGCCGATACCTGATGAACATCGCGCTCGTGCGGTGGATGTGCAGACGGGTGACGCCAACTCGTGCCTGTCCTCGACGCGGGCCTTGCTTGCGTGGCGGCGATCGAATTGGGCACTGCGCAATGGAGAGTTGACGATGCCGCCCTGTGGCGATCCGCTGCTGACCGTTCACAGGCGCGGCGCGGGCGATGCGGCAATCGGCGTTTTTAATCTTGGTGCGGATGTAGTGCGTATCGAGACGCCTGCACAGGAACTGCCGCAGATGAAAATCGCGGGCTTCAACGCTGTGCGGCGCGGCGGTGAAATTGAACTGCCGCCGCTCGGCGTCTATTTCGCCGGAACGAACTGAGAGCGGCAGCGCCTCGAGTATAAAAACGGGGCGGACAATGCCCGCCCCGCTCAGAAAGATTTTTCAGGCCGATTATTTGGAGCCGACCTTCGTTAGCTGCGAGAGAACACCAGTGAGCGCGCCGGGATCTGTGACGACACCCGTGACGGTGCCGAGCAGCTTTTGCGGATCGCTAGCGGCCGCGCCACCCACCAATGTCTGGGTAAGGCCGGGCAGGTTCTGGAGCTGCCCCAACACATCGGCATTGCCGCCGCCGGGGATTGCGCCTGTCAGAGCGGCGAGCGGGCCGCCGCCGCCGTCACTGATGCCGGGAAGCGCCGGTATCGTTCCGGGCGGGACAATGTCTCCGAGCTGGCCCGCATTGCCGCCACCGAGCAAGCCACCGACGACGCCGGTGCTGCCGACAATGCCGGTCAGCAGATCCTGGCCGGTTATATCCTGAACCAGGCCGCCCTTGCCGTCCACGCCGAGCGTGGGAAGCTGGCCGGTGACCATGCCGAGGGGCAGTGCACCGGCGATCTGGTCGGCGATCGGCGCAAGCTGGCTTGAAAGAGGCTCGAGCGCACCGGCCGGGATCTTGCCGCCGATCTCACCGTCGCTACCACCGCCGAGCAGGCCGTCAGTGCCGAGAATGGGATCGGTAAGCGCCGCGAGGCCAATGGCGTCAGTCGCACCGCCATCTCCAGTGATACCAAGCTGCGGGGTGGACAAGGTGGTGAGCAGCCCGCCCCCACCACCGCCGCCAGGGCCGCTGCCGCCAAGACTGCTCGAACCGTCGCTGGAGCAGGCGGCCAACATGGCGACAGCAGACGCAACCATGAGGCCCTGAACGAATTTCGACTTCAACATGAACTCCTCCCATCCGAATGACTGAGCGAAGGTTACGCTTTCACTTTTGCCGACGGTGTAGAGGCTTGTGTGTTTCGGTGCGGAATTGTTCCGCAGACGGAGACGCAAAAAAACCGATTGGCCTATAACGACCCACGAATGGCCTGATCGACACCCCCGCAAGAGCCCGCTCCGGCCCAATATGATGAGCGGATTTGGGACAGTCAGGGAGGACATTCATTGGCCGTGGAAAATGCGATGAGGGCGGATACGCGCCCGATGCCGGCACGGCCACTTGCGCCGCGCCGCGCGCCCGGCCTCGCCGCCGCCGTGTTGCGGCCACAGCTCCTGGGTAATCTCATCGCGTCTTTTCCTGCCTTCTGGTACGAGGCCGATTATTCGGATTTTCGCGTCGGCATCGCCAGCGCGGGGCGCGGCATCTTCGTCAATGAGCCCGAGGCGATCCGGCATATTCTTGTGACCAATGCCGAAAACTATCCCAAGGATGACAATCAACTTGCCATTCTGCGGCCTCTGTTGGGCGACGGGCTGCTGACATCCGCGGGCGAGACATGGCGGCGCAAACGCAGGCTCGCAGCGCCCATATTTCAGCATTCCAGTGTGCGCGATTTCGCGCCGCTCTTCGTTGACGCCGCGCAACGCTCGGTTGAGCGTGTATTGGCGAGCGGCGCCCCCTTCGCGGTTGATAGAGAGATGACGCGGCTGACGCTGGAGATTATCGGCGAAAGCATTCTGGGCGCCGATCTGAGCGACGACATTGAGGGCATCGCGGATACGGTGACACATACGCTCGACAAATTTCCGGCGATGTTTCTGGCCAGCGCCTTTCTGCCGCCGGTGTTGCGCGACGGATTTATAGAGCGGCTGGTGCAACCGGGGCGGCGCGCCCTCGACATATTTGCGCGCAAGATCATTCGGGATGCCAAGGCCAACGCAGCCGAGACCACATTATTGAAGCGACTGATGAAAGCCGCGATGGCCGATAATGGCCGGGCGATGAGCGTCGATCAGGTGCGAGACGAGGTGGCGACATTTCTGCTTGCCGGGCACGAGACGACAGCCACGACACTCTCATGGACGTGGTATCTGCTGACGCTACATCCCGATGCGCTCCGCCGCATACAGGCGGAAGTAGATGAGGTTGCCGATGGGCGATCCTTAACGGCGGACGATGTGCCGCGCCTGCAATATACGCGCGCGGTGATCGACGAGACGCTGCGGCTCTATCCCGTTGTCGCTAATATCATGCGCAAGATCGTCAAAGACGACGAAATGCCTGATGGGACAAGCCTGCGCGGGGGGCGGACGGCGCTGATCTCGCCATGGGTGATGCACCGCCATCGTCGCCACTGGCGCGACCCGGATAGGTTCGATCCCGAACGATTTCTGGGAGAGAAAACCAGAAATATTCCGCGCTACACTTATCTGCCCTTTGGCGGAGGTGCGCGCGTGTGCATTGGAGCGAGCTTTGCGCTTCTGGAAGCGGTTCTCATTCTGGGTACTTTCGCGCAGCGGGCGGATATTCGCGTTTTGAACGCCGGGGCGGTGATGCCTCAGGCGCGCATCGTGCTTCGGCCCAATAAAGCGCTGAAAGCCGTGGCCGTGCGCCGAAAGGGTTAACGCCTGCCCACACAGCGCGACAAAACTCAACTCAATGCCATTCAGCTTGTTTGAGCCAAGTTGATAGAGTCCGGGTGTGTCCGGTCGATAAGTGATCGGCATACGGAACGGAATTTCTGTCGCTCCGCTTCAAATGGAAGAAGGAACACCATATTGAAACTCACATATGGCATTGCAGCAGCCGCGCTCATATCCGTTTTGGCCGTTGGCGGCGCAGAGGGGGCGGAACACTACTATCTGCAAACCGGCTCCGACTTGCAGACGGTTTGCGCCAATCCGCAGAACGCGAAAGCCATCACTCCCGTGGAACGCGAGCGGTTGTTGATTTGCGGTTCCTACATTCAGGGATTTCTGGCGCATTACAGCCTGGTGCGCAAAGACCTGAAGGCGCAATCTTTTTGTCTTCCGGCAACGGGCACGAGCGGCGAAAAAGTGCGCGTCCTCTTTCTCGCGCTGTTGCAGCAGAAGCCGCAAATTCGCGACATGCCAGCGAGCGTCGATCTGGCCACCAGCCTGGCCTGGGGATATGCTTGCGACAAGGCTACGGCCAGCAAGGCGGCAAACTAGCAATGCGCGCCGATGAAAAAAGCCGACGGCAGGCTTTAATTGGCGCGCGGGGCGCTCTCTGTGCGGCGATCCCTCCATTCGGAGAGCAGCGCAACCAGAAGGCTGCGAAGTTCGCTGTCGCTCAAACTGCGGATGGCACCGCCGAGATCGCTGAGCATATCATCCAGCGGATTCATAAACTCGCCGGTCGCAAAACTATTGTCGTCCATGATCGGTGCCTCTTTATGGCCTGCCCGGTTTTTGCCGATTCATCACTCCCGTATTCAAGATGGTGGAAAACGGCGGCTGTGACTGTTGAAAACTGTGCCAATTCGTCAGAGCGAAACGCGAACGGGCCCGAGCACTTTTCTTGCACTCAAAATTAAAGGGGAGAGAAATGCTATCGAGTTCTTGTGATCGGACGTGGAGCCGTGCAGTATGCGGACGAAGCAGCGTTTATTTGCAACGCGACTCGCGTGATGACGCGAGGCATACGGAGCAAGTGACGCGAAGGGAGGAAGGGGCGATGGCAAGTGGCATTGCGTCTGAGGGCCAAAATGAGACGGTCACGGAAGACAATGTTTCCGTTCTACTCGTCGATGACGATCCTGACATTCGATCAGAATTGCGTGAATATTTGAGCGCACATGGTTTCGCAATCAGCGAAGCTGCAGATAAGCGGGCCGCGTTACAGGCATTTTGCAGTCAAAAATTTGATCTTGTGGTGCTCGATCTATGGATCGGCAAGGATAACGGCTTCGATTTTCTGCGGGAAATCCGTCAGACCCATTCAACACCGTGCATTATGGTGACGGCACATGGTGAGGCGACCGACAAGGTGGTCGGGCTCGAGCTGGGCGCCGACGATTATGTGGTGAAGCCGGTCAATTTGCGCGAATTACTGGCACGCATACGCGCATTATTGCGCCGGTCCGCGCCAAGCGGTGGCGACGGAAGAGGCGGCGCGGGGCAAACCAATAGCGGCGGCGATCCGGCGGGCAATAGCTGGCACTTCGATCCGGTGCGGCGCAACCTGCTTTCGCCCGAGGGCGAACTGGTGCCGCTGACGACGGCGGAATGCGATCTGCTGATCGAGCTGGTTGCGAATGAAGGACGACCGCAGACGCGCGAGGATCTTTGCCGTCGCGTCTTCAACCGGGCGTGGCAACCTTATGATCGCAGTCTCGATAGCATTGTCGTGAAACTGCGCCGCAAGCTGGAGCCCAATCCCGATCATCCTATGGTGATCAAGACCATTCGCGGCAAAGGCTATCTGTTCACCGGCTTTCCGACGGATCCGTGAGGCCGCCAGGCATCGTCAGCGCGACGAAGCCGCCGCTTTCATGATTGCCGAGCGCGAGGCGGCCGCCGCCTTCGCGCGCGATGGCCTCGCATATGGCAAGGCCGAGGCCAGTGCCCTGCTCTGCCGGTTTGGTTGTGAAGAAAGGCTCGAGCGCGCGTTCGGCGACGCCGGGGGGAAAGCCCGGTCCATTGTCCTCGATGCGCAGAACCACTTCGCCCGGCTCGTCCGGCGCGAGGGAGGCAGTGATGCGGATTTTTCCGCCGCTCCCAGCCTCGCTCCCCTGCGGGCGCGCACCGATGCCGGAGATTGCGTCGGCGGCATTTTGAATGAGATTCGTCAACACCTGCTCGAATTGCAATTCGTCGCCATGCAGCACGAGGTTAGGGGCCACGTCGAGGACGACCTCGACGCCCGCGCGCTCAAGCACATGACGAATCATCAGCAGAACGCCCTCAACGAGATCGCCGACGGGGACGAGCGCGTTTTCTCCAAGGCTCTTGCGCCCGAAACGGCGCATGCGATCAATGACCTGGGAAGCGCGATCGACCTGCGCGAGAACGCGGGTGATTTTCTTTTCGGCGGCGGCGGGATCGAATTTCGGCGAGGAAAGCAAGGCCTCGAGGTTTTGCGTCGCCAACGAAATCGTGTTGAGCGGCTGCTTCAACTCATGCGCGATGCTGGCCGACATCTGCCCGAGAGCGGCCATCTTGGCAGTTTGCGCCAATTGCGCCTGCTCCTCACGCAGGAGCAGCGCCTGACGCAAGATGAAGGCAAAGCGCTCGGCGAAGATGATGCCCGCGCCGCTCAGGCCCGTGCTCGCGCCGGTGGCGCAAAGCAGATAGGCGGTCTGGGTGCGAAACGGCAAAGCGAAGGCGGCGATGTTGCCACCCGTCAAGCCCAGCGCATCGCCGATGCGGAAGGTTTCAGGATCTTCGGCGCTGTAAAGCTTCATCCGCGAAGTGGCTGTGGCGGCGGCAATTTCATCGACGATTTCGCCCGCCAACAGATCGAGGGTGCACGGAGCGGGCAGCAGAACGCGCGGGCGTCCATCATAACCCGGTTCGACGATGACGGCTTCCTCGCCGCCCATATTCTCGCAGAGCAGCGAGGTGAGGCGCGCCAGCTTTTCGCGCGGGGTACGATTGTCAAGCAACAGGCGTAAACCTTCGAGCATCGCATCGTCTTCGATGCGATAGCGCTCCTCGCGCTGGCGGGAGGTCCGCATCTGGGCCAACGCGGCGGTCGCTTCCCCTGCGAAAGGCAAGGCGGTGCGCGGCGAAGCGCAAGTGAACGTGCCGATATAAGTTGGCGGACCGAAAAGGTCGCTTTCATGCGCGATGCCCGACACATAAATAGCGTTGCCGGTGGAAAGAGCGGCGGCGGGGCCTGTGGAAAATTCGCCGCGCAGATGGCGCACTTGCGGCTCGCGCTGAAGCAGATCGTAGAGATTACGCCCGCTCCCCCCGACGATGAGGCTGCGCAGGTTCGCGCCTTCGACGAGACGAGCAATATCCTGACGACGGTTCAGCACACGGCGGCAACGGATGACGCCATCGGTATTGGCCTCCCAGACAATGTCCGCGCCGAACTCGAGCCAGGCAAGCGCCTCTTCGTTGACGGTGGCGAGGCGGCGGTGGACAGCCTCCTCCGCGGTGCCGCGTTCGATCCGGGCGAGTGCGGCGGCGGCGAAGCGCGCGGCGGTGGCAAGAATATGCAAACGGTCGCCCTGCGGCTCGGGCCCGGCGACGACGAAGCCCGCGAAACTTTCCCAGCCGGATATGTGACTGACGACGGAAAGTGAACCCCAATAGGCATCGTCGCCACATGGCTCGAAGAAGCCCGGACTGGCTTTCGCGCGGCGAAACCAGTCGGTGAAGGTCTTTTCCTCGGCGATTTCGGGGCCGCCTGCGACAGCCTGCCATGCGATCAACGGCTTGCCATCGGGTGCAGCGCTGATTTCGCAAATCGCGATATGGGTTTCGGCTTCGGCGTTGGCAAAGAGCATGATGCCTGCATGGAGCGCAGCGCGAAGCTCGGCGGTGTCATGCGCAGCGGCGAGCATGAGCGAGAATTCGGTGAGGGCCTGCGCATCGCAATAGCGCGCCTGCGCTGCGGCCGGACGGCTCACTGATTCCAAAGGGCGCATCGCGCCATACCTCCGCTCAGCTCGAGGGATCGGTGACGATGAAGGTCGTCGAAACATCCGGCAAGGAAGAAAGATCAGGCACGAAAGGCAAGGATGGCAAGCCGAGACTGGCTTGCGCAACGCTGATACGGATCATTTTCTTGCCGCCCGCTTCCGTGGTGATTTCGACCACGGGCGTGGACGTCCTGACGAGGCCGGAATAGCCCTTCAATGCTTCTTCTGTTGCCGCGATTGCATCTGCCGTGCGCTGCGTATCGTTCAAACCCGCAACGGCAGCGCGACCGCCCTCGGCCACGGCATAGGACAGCGCGATACGTCCGGCGAACTGAAAACCGAAGGCGATGATGCCGAAGAGGATCATCAGAAAGAGGCTGGCCACCATCGCGAATTCGATGGCGACCGTGCCTCGATCATCCTGAGCGAGCGCTTTTGCGCAGCCGGGTTTCACTTTACGCATCGTGATCACGTCTTTCACCAGACACTAACTGCCGGTCGCTGCAGTAGATATGTCCGTATTCAAGTTGGTGAAAATCGTGCTCAGATTCGTACCGATTCCTGTGAGGCTTACGGAAATGGCAAGGACGATGCCCGCCGCAAGCAGACCGTATTCGACTGCTGACAAACCTTTTTCATCAGCCGCGAAACGCTTCACGAACGCTTTGAGATCTACTGAACTCATTTTCTCCTCCATTTACTGACGGTGGAATCGCCGCCGGTGAATCGCGTGGGAATTTCTCCCATTACTGGCGCTCCCGTTGCTCACATTTCACTCGATCCGCTTGTCGGCTGGCGTCGCGAATAGCGGAATTGTGTGAGCTACATTGACCAGCTTGCAGTCTGCGCCTCAGTTCCTTTCTAAACTCCAAAGTTCATTGTCACCCTAAAAACAATTATCGGGTATTGCTCTCGCTGAGACTGCTTGTCGGCTTCACAGGTTTGCCAATATTGGCGATATAATTTTTGTAAATAATGTCTGCCTCATCGCCATCAATCGGCTTAACGTCATTTTTAGCCGTGTACTGAGCGTCCATGACTGTTTGCACCTCGTTCGTATCCGTCGTAACGGGAGCATGAGATGCACACCCTAAAAAAAGGACGGAGATTGCGGCGCCGCCAAAAGCGATCGTTAATGATTTCTTGAGCATGTTTCTGGCCCTCCTATTCGACAGAAGCCTTGTGCTTGTCACGCGCCCAGTCGGCGGCAAATTTCTGGACATCGGCACGTTCGCGCGGCGCGGCAATGCCATTGATAACGGCTCGGGCTTCGTCTTTCTTTCCCGCCAAGGTCAAAGCGAGAACGAGATTGTTGCGAATGGATGTCGAGGTCGGCGCTAATTCATGCGCCTGCCGCAGATTGAACTCCGCCTTGGAGAGCGAGTGCTCGTCCCCGAGGTGAATTTCTGCAAAGCCCAGATTGTTCAGATAATCCGCGCTGGACGGGCGGGCCGCGACGGCCTGGGTGAAGTGACCTTCGGCAAGCGCCCATTGTCCCTTGCTGGCTTCGACGCGACCGATGCCGTTATAGCCGACTGCCGCGAGGTTCGTTCCTTGCAGCGCGGAGAAAGCCTGGACTGCCTCGTCATATTTTCCAACGCCGAGCAGCGCTTCGCCGTGCATCATATTGAAGCGTGGGTTCTTCTTTTCGGAAACGGCGTATTGATCAAGATAGCCGAGGGCGGCGCGATAGCGGCCCTGATCAACCAACCCCTCGACGATGGTGAGGTAAAGCTCCGTAGTTGACGCTTCGGGCGGCGCTTCGACCTTGCCAGATGGCGCGCCGAGCATTCCGAGAGAGGTGAGATTTTGCTTGTCACAACCAGCGAGTAACGGCGCGGTAACGCAAAAAGCAACGAGAAAAAGATGACGGCCCGCCATGAAACGGTTCATTGGATTTTTGCCTTCTGCGCGGCGGCCTGGATCGTTCCGGCGACATTGACGAATGCCGGACCGACAAGGACGACCATCAAAACGGGAACGAAAAAGAAAACCATGACGACGGTGAGATAAGTTCCCCGGCGACCGCCCTCTTCTCGCGCTCTTGCGAGGCGGCGATCGGAAAGCTCGGCAGAAAAACGGCGCAGGCTCGAACCCAGTTCGCCGCCTTGGAACATTGCCTGCTTCAGCAGATTGGCGAAATCGATGCCCTCATCCACCGCCAGACGTTGGCCGAGACGATCGAGCGCCGCATCATAGGGGACGCCGCTGTCAACATCTGCGACGTGGCGCATGAGAACGGGCGCGACTGTGGGCGCTGAATGGCGCGCCGCATTGGCGACATATTGAAGGCACTGGTCGATGCTGACGCCGCTGTCCAGTACCATCAACACGATGTCGAGGACCGGCGGCAATTCACGCTGGATGCGACGGGCGCGGCGTTCACCCTGATAACGCACCGCGATGAGCGCATAGCGATAAAAAAGGAACGCGAAGATTGCCGCCAGCGCAATGGAGATGACGTTGAAGCTTCCATCGCGCAGCATCAGGACGGCAACGAAGATCGACAAGGTCAGGCCGAAGCGCAGGGCGAGGAAAATGTAAAGAGCGGCGGAGCGGAAATAGCCTGCGCGGGCAAGCGTCTGGCGAACCTCGCCGACAGCGGCTTCATTGCGGGCGAGCTTGTGGCCGATCCATTCGAGCCATTCCGCCGCCTGCTCAATGAGGCTCGGGCGCGGGCCGCCACTGGCGAGCAGCGATGACAGTCGATTGGCCGACAGACGCTCGCGCATGAAAGCGGAACTGAAAAGGGCAAGCGCCAATGCCCCAGCGGCGAGGGAAAGGCCCGCTACGATCCACATCAATTCGTTGAGCATGGGCGCGTCCATGATGTCCTCAATAACTGACGCGCACGATGGAGCGCATCAGGATTGCGCCGACCAATTCGGAGAGGCCGGCATAGATCATAAATTTGTTGCCCGTCGTGGTGTCGATGAAGTAGCGCACGTAATCCGGATTTTTGATCATCACCGCCGCGCAGGCGACGAGCGGCAGGATGCCGAGAATCCACGCGCTGGCGCGGATCTGCGAGGTGTTGGCGCGCACCTCACGGTCGATAGCGGAGCGGCGGCGAATGTTTTCGATCAGATTGGCAAGAACGGCGGAGAGAGAGCCGCCGAAGCGCAGGTTTGTTTCGACCGCGGCGCCGAAGAGGCGCAGCTCATGCAGATCCAGTTCCTCGCCGAGCTGGTTGATGCTTTCGGCAACGCCGGCACCATTGGCGATGCGGCGGATGGTGGGGGAGAAGAATTCGACCAGGATCGGCGGCGAGCTTTGCGTGGCGCGAGCAAGCGCCACAGAGAGTGAATTGCCGACAACGAGCAATTGGCGGACACGATCGAGGAAGCCCGACATGCAACCCGCCAGTGCATTCATGCGGCGCGTGGCCAAATGATCGATGATCGCGAAACTGGCGAGAAGGATGACGCCATCGACGATGGCGGCAACGAAGAGGCCCGAGACGGAGATCATGACGATCCAGATGAGGGCGAGCGCGAATGCAAACAGAGACAGGCGCGTCGGATTGATGTGGATGCCCGCCTGGAGAAGGCGGCGGCGCAGCATCAAGGGCAATATTTTTTCGATTTCAGGCAGAATGTAGCGCGGTGCAACGGGCGCTATGGTGTGGCTCTCCTGCGTCAATGCGACAAGGCGGTCCTGCATTTCCAATGCGCCGTTCTGGCCCCGCCATATGGCGAAGGCGGTGACACCGCCTGCAAAGCAGAGCAGGGAACCGAAAAGCGTGACGAGCTGCAAAAGCATCTGCCCTACCCTTTTCTCAAACGATGCGGCGCGAAGCCGCGCCCTCTTCAGCCGTGTGGAGTTCACGCATGGAATAGGTTGGGCCTTCCATGCCGACGAGTTCGCTGACCGAGCCAATGCGCCGGGCGCCGCCAGTCTGGCGCTGCACATGGACGACGAGATCGATGGCGCCTGCGATGAAGCGGCGCACAGCCTGAAGCTCGCTACCAAAGCCGTGAAGGCCGATCAGCATTTCGAGACGTTCCAGCGCGTCGCGTGCTCCGTTTGAATGGATGGTCGCCATGGAGCCATCATGGCCGGTGCCCATGGCTTGCAGCATTTCGATGGCTTCGCTGGAGCGCACCTCACCGAGAATGATGCGATCAGGGCGCATGCGCAGGACGTTGCGCAAGAGATCGCGAGAGCTGACTTCGCTTGCGCCGTCGAGCGAGGCGGGCCGTGTTTCGAGGCGCACGACGTGGGATTGTTGCAATTGCAGTTCGGCGGCATCCTCAATGGTGACGAGGCGCTCCTTGGGACCGATATAGGAACTGAGCACGTTGAGCAGCGTCGTCTTGCCGGTGCCGGTGCCGCCACAAATGAGGATATTGCGCTTGCCGCGCACGGCATCGGCGAGGAACTGCAACGTTTCCTCGCTCATCGTGTGGCTGCGCACAAGGTCTTCGCCGGTGAGCGGGATACGCTTGAACTTGCGGATCGAGAGAATGGGACCATCGAGCGCGACAGGCGGAATGATGACGTTGACCCGGCTGCCATCAGGCAGGCGTCCATCGACATAGGGCGAACTTTCATCTACGCGGCGGCCAATGGGGCTGACAATGCGCTGGATGACGTTCATCAGATGGGTGGTATCGCGAAAGCGCGTGGTGACCGGCTCAAGCTCGCCGCCGCGCTCGACGTAAATCTTGTTTGGGCCGTTGACAATAATGTCGTCCACCGTGCTGTCGTTGAGCAGGGGCTCAAGCGGGCCGAAGCCGACGATTTCGTTCTGCACATCTTCGATGAGCTGGGCGCGCTCCTTGAGATTGAGCGCCAGACCGCGCGACATCAGGACGACCGTGATGGCGCGGGCGATTTCGTCCTGAAGGACGGCGCGGGGAATGGATTCGCCCTGCACGCCCTGCTGCTCCAGATATTCAAGCGTCAGATCGAAGACGCGGAACTTGATCTGCTGATAGCGATCGGAGACGCCGATCTCGCTTACGACGACCGGCGAAACGCGCATATAGGGTTCGAGCGGCTTGCTCATGGCACGATCCCGATGAGCTTGCGGGCCCAACTGCGCACGGGCTGCTCGGCGGGTGCGGCAGCAGCTGCGGCCCGGCGATCGAGAAGGCCGAGCACGGCCAGCATGTTCGTCAACTGATCGACATAGGGCGAGGGGCCAGCGAGGCTGAGCGGAAGGCCGCGATTGACGCTATCGGCAAGCTCTGCCCAGCGCGCGGCGAGACGGACGGCGCGTTCTGGCGCGAGCGCCACCTTGATGTCCTCAAAGCACGGCGCAAGGGCGGGCGCGAATTCGTGTACCGCAAGAACCGGCTCGATACCGGAGGGGCGCAGCTTGCCGACAACGCGCATCAACTCGCCCGCCGCCTTGATCGAGGAAAAGCGCTGATTGCAGGAGAGAAAGAAAGCTGCATTGGGGCCGGGCAGCGTGATCAGTTCCTCGTGGCGTGAGAAGGGGCCGTAGTCGATGACGACGACTTCGTAAAGCGATTGCAGCATCTGGATCAGGGCGCGCAGATCCTGCATGTCCACTGCCCAGCCGTCGGCATCGCCATAGCGCGACAACGGCAAGACATAAAGGCCGGAGCGCGGACAGCGCGCGAGCGCACCATCGAGAAGCACGCGATCGAGCCGGGCGATGTCCTTTGCCGCTTCGCCGACGCGGAATGGAAGCTCAAGACCAAGTGCTATGCCCGCATCGCTGGCGGGCAGAGCGAGATCGACAAGGATGACGCTTTCGCTGCGGCGGGCGGCGGCGAGGCTCGTCGCAATGTTGACGGCGAGATCGCGGGCTTCGTCACCAGGGATCGGGCTCAAGATACAAACCGTCTGGCCATGTCCTGGCGTGGCGGCGGAGCGGGCGCTGAGATGACGCAGGATGACGGATTTCAACTCACGGTCGCTGGCGTCGCGATCGACAAAATCCTGCGCACCCGCCCGCATTGCCGTCAGGATCAATTGCGCGCCCATCTCATTGCCGACAACGATGATAGGCGTTTGCTCAAACCATTGGCGGATGGAGGAGAGGCGCTCATAAGTGGTCTCGGCACCGGAGCGGGCATCGCTATCAACCACGACCGCATCGGGCGTGAACTGGCGCGCCGTTTCGACGATGTTCACGGCCATCGGATCGGCGCGCAAAACAGTGGCGACGGATTCAAGCGCGCGCTTCACCTGTTCGCCAAGGGCCGCTTCACTCGAAATGAGAAGAACGCGATGCATGGCTACCTCATCAGCCCGTATTGAACGATGCGCTGGTCGAGTTGCTCGGTATTGAGAAGCATATGGCCGACACCGGGATCGTATTTCTGGCCCTCGCCCGGCAGACGGGGCACGGTGCCTGCCTCCATCGGAGACACAAGACGCGGCGTGGCGATGACGATGAGTTCCTGCTGCGTCTGCTGGTTCATCGACGTCTTGAAGAAATTGCCGATGATGGGCAGATCGCCAAGGCCGGGCACCTTGTCCTCGAGATTGGCGGAGGAACTGAACATCAGGCCGGCCAGCACGAAACTCTGGCCATTGCCAAGCTCGACGGTGGTGCGCGTGGACCGGGTGCGGATCGCCGGAATGCTGAAGCCCTGCACGGTTATGCCGTTCGCCGGATCGAGTTCGCTGACTTCCGGGTTCACCTTCAGGATGATGCGATCATTATCGAGGACGGTGGCGGCGACGTTCAGTTGCACGCCGAATTTCTTGTACTCGATGGTGACGCTGCCGGTGCCGACGCCCGACTGGGGAACGGGAATGGGGATTTCGCCACCGGCAAGGAAATCAGCTTCCTCGCCGCTGCGCACCAGAAGCGTCGGCTCGGCCAGCATCTGGGCGAGATTGGCGCTCGACAAGGCGCTGATTACGCCGAGGAAGTTGTTGGAGCCCGGCCATGCGAGGAGAAGATTGAAGGCTTCGGCGATGGGAAGCGTGGGCGCGAGGCCGATGCCCTCGCGGGGGACACCGGTCGTATAGGTAGGGGCCGCGCCGGAGCCGGGGCTGATGGAAGCGAACTGGAAATTGCCGCCAAGCGTGCGGAAATTGAGGCCCAGTGCCTTCAGCGTATTCACCTCGACGGCGGCGAAACGTATTTCGACGGCGACCATACGCTGATCGGAGACGACCAACTGGTTGCGAACTCCCTTGCCGACATAGGAGGCGGCGAGATCGGCGGCGCGGGTGCGGTCTTCAAGGCTATAGACCTTGCCTTTCAGCACAGTCGATTTGCCGGTGTTGGAAACTTTGACGTCGGAGAAAGCGGATTCTTCACCGAACGCGCTTTCCAGCCCCGCAATGTCTGCGCCGACAACGACGCGGTAAGAGAGGCTTGCCTCGTCGCCTGAATACCAGACGGTCAGATCTGTCGATCCTGCACCTTGCCCAAGGAGGCGAAGCTCACGCGAATTGACGACTTTGACATCGACAACCTTGGGATCGCTGAGCGCAACGCGGCCTATGGCGCGGTCGAGCTTCAGAATTTTCTGTCCGCCAACGGAAATCTGCACGTTCTGGTCGGCCATGACCGGCGAGGACGCCGCAAGGGCCAGCGTGAACAGCCACGCGAGGACGAGAGGGATTCCGGCTTTCATGTGGATATATGGCCGCATTTTTCTTCACCTGTCCGTCTTCAGCGTCGGGTCGTGACGGTGGAGACCGACGCGCCCGAGAAAATGGTGACCCTGTGACCGGAGGAACTGTCGGCTTTCCGCGCAGTCGGCACAGGCACATCAACCGGCCTTGCGTCGGCGGTCATCATGCCGAGGTCGGAAAGCCCGACTGTGGTTGCGGACGCTACGTCCTTGTCGGCGGGATTGCGGATGGCGAGTGTTATCTTGCCCAAGCGTTCGGCTAGTGCGACACGAGCGACAGCATCTGGCGTGACGGCCAGCGTGACCGTGCGCGCGCTATTGAGCGGTGCCGCGCCCTTGGTCTGGAGTTTTTCACCGACAGCGAGGACTGCGACGTCTTGCAGAAGCAGCGTCGTGCGGCTCTGATCCGCACCCTTGCGACCGCCGAGCAATTCCTGCGGGAAAACCGCATCAGGCAAGGTGGCAAAGACATCGACGTGATCGTTGACGCGCAGAAAGCCGCCCACGATCTGATCTTCGGCAATCCTGATCGCAAAGGCGCGCGCGCCGGTTTCGACGAGCGCCGAAACGCCAGCATCCTGCCGGGACGCGCTCAAGGCCTCTCCGAGAATGATCTGCGCCGGGAGAATATCGACAGTCGCGACGTGACCGAGAACGGCCGAGGCGCTAGTGAAACTATCCGACGGCGCAGGCGCCACAATGCCGTGAAGCTTCACATCCTCCGGAGCGATAGTGGCACCGCGCTCAATTGCGCGGGCGGCGACGAGGATTTGCGTCGTGGAAGTTTGAGCCTCGTCTGCGACATTGGTTTGACTGGCGACATTCACCGACGCATTGCGTGTGCTGATGTTCAGCCAAACCAGAATAGCAGCAGCGACAATCAGAACCGCCCCAACGATCAGGAGTAGAAGCGGATTACGCTGTATTCTTTGAGCAATGCTCATAGTCACTCCCCTCCCGCATTCCGAAACTTGTTCGGAATACTTCCTCCGTCGCCCCCCGCTCCTTTTCACCAGGAAGAAATCCCGGTTTTGCATTAGTACAGTTCAGGCTCAACTACTTACAAATGCGTTAGCGCCTCTCCAAACTTAAACACAAACGACAAAACTCGACAAACAGGCCGATAGCGAAGCGGCAACCCGCTTAGTACCCAAACTCCGTTCCTCTGATTTGGTTCCAGTAGCTCACACGTTTATTATGTTCACATAATCGAACCAGATTCTTTGTGCGGAGTTATTTCGCAGACGCGAGACGTAGACTTTCGCTCCCCCGCCTCACCTATCCAAGGCGTGTACGGATCGAATCACGCGGAATCAAGCCCGCATGAGCGCGGAACGACGCGAACTCACAATATTCGACGGGCACATACAGACATCATCCGTGTTATTCAAATTAAAGACAGGAATCGTCTTTATACGTCCCTCCCCGCTTGTACCATTCACACGAGGGGAAGACCGACCTCGTGCTCCGTGGAGGGAACATGAACTACAAGAAAAAGCTGCTTGCCACCGTTTCCGGCTGCATATTGATTGCGCAGCCGGCTCTGGCGGCGCCTATCACGCCCACGACCGCACCGTCGGCCGGGTCTATTCTGGCGCCACCGCCGCCCTCGCCCGAATTACCGCGACGTGAAGCGCCGCGCCTGCGCGAAAATCTCGGCCTGCCGAATGGCGCGGATAAAGTGCTGAATTTCAAGCTGGCGCATGTGCGGATCGTGGGGGCGACAGTGATAGACGACGCCCTCATCGCCAAGCAATTCGATCCGCTAATGAATAAGCCGATCACCGCGCTCGACTTGCGGGCCGCGCTGGACCGGGTCAACGCACTTTATGAAGATGCGGGTTATGCACTGGGCCGCGCTTTCGTGCCGGTGCAGGTGATGCAGGGCAACACGCTGATCGTGCGCGTGGTGGAAGGCCATATCGGCAAGATCACCATTGAGACGAAGAGCGAGGCCGCGCGTGCGACTGTGGAACGATTTGCCAAGCGCATTCTGGCCGAGCAGCCGCTGCGCAAAGCGACGATGGAGCGCTATCTGTTGCTCATCGGCGATACGCCCGGCATCAAGATCAGCGGCCAGCTAACCGGCATGGATATTTATACCGGCACGGCAACAATGGCGCTGACGGCGGAACATGATGTTTATTCGCTGGATACGGCGGTGGACAATCGCGCCAATCTCGACAGCGCGCCCTTTCAGACTTATCTCACGGGCTCGGTGAACGATATTCTGGGCGATGGCGAGCAGCTCTCGCTGACTGTGCTGGCGACGCCGGAGATCAAGACCCAGCAATATTATCGGCTCGCCTATTCAACCTATATCGGCGCGGACGGATTGCGCGCCAATGTCGGCGCTTCTTTCGCCAAATCGAAGCAGGGTGATCTGCCGCCGGGGCTCGACTTCAGCTCGCAGAGCCGCTCGGCAGATGCGTCGCTGAGTTATCCCTTTCTCCGCTCGGTATCGCAAAACCTGATCGGCAGCGTTGGGGCCTATGCGATCCAGGCGACCAACGACCTGAACGGATTCCGGTTTTCGGAAGACGCCATTCGCGCCGCCTATGTGGATGCGAACTATACCGCGCGCCTGAGTGACAAGATGACCTTCGGCGCTAATGGGCGGCTGACACAGGGCCTCGACATTCTGGGTGCGGGACCGGATGGCCAGTTCCATTCACGCCTCGGCACGACGCCCTGGTTCTTCAAAGTGCGGGCGGCGGCCAATGCCAGCTATGCACTGACGGAAAAATGGGGCATCAGCGTGTCGGCCGATGGCCAGTACAGCCCGGATTCGCTTTATTCGTCGGAGGAAATCAACTTCGGTGGCGCGCATTTTGGGCGCGGCTTCGATACTTCCGAAACATCAGGTGACAGCGGCTATGGCACGTCGATCCAGATGCAATATCGCCTTGATACGGAGATGGCAGGCGGCTGGACGCTGGTGCCTTATACGTTCCTCGATCAGTCGCGCGTCATCAATACCAGCATCGATGGACAAGGCAACGACCGGCTGGTTTCGACCGGCATCGGCGTGACGATCTCCAATCGCAAATGGCTGGCCGTGGGCGTTGAAATGGACAAACCTCTCAACCGCGACGTCGCCTCGCGCGGCGACCGCAACCCGCGGCTCTATCTCTCGCTCGAGATTCGTCTCTAACATTGACATCAGCTAACTGCGGAATAAAGGAAAGCCCGAACTCGCGTTCGGGCTTTCAAGTTATCGAGGAACAGGAGGACGTCTCAGATCAGTTAGTGACCGGAAAGAAGCCCGCCAAGAACGGGCACACCACCCAGGGCCTGGGTGACGGGAGCAAGTACCCCGCCTACCGGACCGCTGAGAGTGTTGGTTGCGCCGCCGAGCACTTGGCCGACCACGGGAACGGAGGCGAGAGCGGCAGCGCCGCCAGGTGCGCCACTTGGGGCGGAAGGGGCGACGGCGCCAGAGAGGCTGTTGAACACCGTGCCAAGACCGGCGGCAGAGCCGAGAGAACCCGCGGCGGAGGACGGCACAGTGGCGGAGAGATTGTTCAGGATCGGAGCAAGTCCGGTGCCGGCAAGTGGGCTCGGCGCACTGCCTGCCACAATGTTGAGAGCACCGACGACCGCGCTGCCCAAGGGGGCGAGAGGCGGTGTGCCGCCCTGTGGCAACTGCGAACCGATGACGCCACTGCTGCCACCGCCGAGAACGCCGCCCGTGCCGGTGAGATTGCCAACAAGATCGGTACCCAGGAGCGAGGCGATGACGCCGCCCTGCCCGGTCACGCCGAGCGCTGGCACTTGCGCAAGACCGTTGACGA
>CAZLLB010000027.1:0-21798 GCA_964560165.1 uncultured Parvibaculum sp.
GGCGTGATCTTGTCGCAATTGGAAATGCAGACCAGCGCATCGGCGCAATGGGCATTGACCATGTATTCAACGCTGTCGGCGATGAGGTCGCGCGAGGGCAGGCTGTAGAGCATGCCGTCATGGCCCATGGCAATGCCGTCATCGACCGCGATCGTATTGAATTCCTTGGCGACGCCGCCTGCCTTTTCGATTTCGCGCGCTACGAGCTGGCCGAGATCCTTCAGATGCACGTGGCCTGGCACAAACTGCGTAAACGAGTTCGAGATGGCGATGATTGGCTTGCCGAAGTCGCTATCCGCCATGCCGGTGGCACGCCAGAGGCCGCGGGCGCCGGCCATGTTGCGGCCGTGAGTCGATGTGCGGGACCGATAGGGAGGCACGATATTTATCCTTTCGTCCGGGAGGCGAGGCTCGTCACATATATATGTGGGGCCTACAGGCTCGCATCTGCGGTTCTATTTATCCGCGCGGACCTGAAGAAACAAATATCACAAAAGAGCGCAGGCGGGGAGGGAATAGCCCCTCGCGTCAGAATGGGTATTTGCCCGCTCGCGCCTCGAAGGACGAGGCCCGTTCCCCTTCAGTAAAGATTGTCCTTGGCGTCTTTCTTCAGTGCCATATCGATGATCTTGGCCGGGATCAGCAGCTTCATCTGGTCCCTCACCATTTGCCCAAAGCTTGGCAGCGCATCGCGGGGCACATGTTTTGCCGGATTCCAAAGCTCCGACCGTCGAAGCGCCTTGGTGCAATGGAGATAAACTTCCCGCACCTCGATCAGCATTACGCTGCGCGGTGGCTTTCCATCGACAATGAAGCGCTGCATCAGCTCGGGTGTTGTCACCGTTTCCGCCACGCCGTTGACGCGCAGCATTTCCTCAAAGCCCGGCAGGAAAAACAGCAATCCCACGGCGGGCACATGCGTGATGTTGGTCAGCGTATCCAGCCGGTTGTTGCCGGGCCGGTCGGGCATGGCCAGATGCGTATCGTCCAGCACATGCACAAAGCCCTGTTCGCCGCCTCGCGGGCTCACATCGGCGAGCCCGTCGGGACGGCTGGTGCCGATGCAGACGAATGGCGAAAGCTCGATGAAGCGGCGGCAATGCGGATCGAGGCTTTTCAGCTCCTTGTTCACCGCCCCGCTGGACGGTTCCTTATAGACGCTACGCAGCGCCTCTTCGCTCTTCAGGGCTTCGCTCATGACAATCTCCCGGGTCAACTCGCGAGAGGTTATTGAGAGTTATTCGCAAATACAAGCGTGCTCTATTTCATCTGTGAGGGATCGTAATAGAAGCGCTCCCGCATGATCTTGTCGCCTTGCCAGTGCTGAATGGCGACTTCGTTCATCGCAGCAGTTTTTCCATCCGCTTGAACGAATTCGAAAATCCAGTTGATCGCCACATGGTCGCCCTGAACGAAAAAAGGTCCGACGCAGGTGGTGCGGATTTCTTTGAACACACTCATCACCTGCCGCTCGCGCTCAACCAGTGCGGAGCGGCCCTGGCGTAACTCGCCAAGGTTCTCCTGCATGCTGGCATCCTCGGCATAGAAAAACTCGATCGCCTCGTCATGGCGTCCCGACACAACGACATCCACGAATTTCTGGACGGTTTCCCGATTGGGCATGGCTTTCCTCCGTTGTTGATTGGGCTTTAACATACCAATAGTATTTAACATACTATTGGTATGTTTCATGTCAATGAATACCCTGCGTTCCATGCGTATCGAATCGGAAAAAACCCGCCGCGAGGAATATTCAGAAGCCACGCGCGCCGCCCTGCTGGCCGCCGCAAAGAGCCTCTTCACGGCCAATGGCTATCAGGCAACCGGCATCGAAGCGGTAGCTCAGGCGAGCCGTGTCACGCGCGGCGCGCTCTATCATCACTTCACCGACAAGCGCGCCCTTTTCGATGCACTGGTGGTCGAACTTCAGACCGAAGCGGCGGGGGAAGTCGTGAGGCGCGTGGGGTTGGTGACGGATCGCTGGGCTGCCATGCGCGCAGGAACCGAGGCTTTTCTCGACGTGTGCACCGAGCCCGCCTATCTCCGCCTCGTCATTCAGGAGGCCCCCGCCGTGCTCGGCCTCGCGCGCTATCGCGAGATCGACGAAGCGCACACCCGCGGCCTCCTCATTCTGGCGCTGAAAGACATGCAGAAATCCGGCGACATAGACTTCGCCGACATCGGGCTGCTGAGCAGCATGATCGCCGCAGCCGAATGTCAGGCGGCGCTCCTCATGCCCGATGCGAAGGATCGCGCCGCATTGAAAGCCGCGGCGCTCGATGCGCTGGACAGGATCGTCGGCGCCTTCCGCCCGAAACGGATATGATCCACACATGACAATGGAAAAGCTGCCTGTCATCGACATGAGCCCGCTCCTCGGTGGAACACCGCAAGCGAGCGCCCGCGTCGCCAACGAGATCGATGAGGCTTGCCGCGATAGCGGCTTCTTCTATGTCACGGGCCACGGCGTCGATCCGCAAATCCTTTCGCGCCTCGAAGCGGCAAGCTGGCGTTTCTTTTCGCTGCCAGAAAAAGTCAAACTTGAGATCGCCATGGAAAAGGGCGGGCGGGCTTGGCGCGGCTTCTTTCCGGTTGGCGGCGAACTGACATCGGGCAAACCTGATCTGAAGGAGGGCGTCTATTTCGGCACGGAGCTTGCCTCCGATCATCCGCGCGTCCGCGCCGGTGTGCCGCTGCATGGGCAAAATCTTTTCCCGGCCCAGGTGCCGGAATTGCGCACCGCCGTCCTCGACTATCTCGCCGCGCTGACCCGCACCGCCCATGCCCTGATGGAGGGCATCGCGCTCGCCCTGGGGCTGGAGCGGCGCTATTTCGCCGATCATTACACCGCCGATCCGACCATTCTCTTCCGGATCTTCCACTATCCGGCACCGCCGCCCGGCGACGATGGCTGGGGCGTCGGCGAGCACACCGATTACGGCTTGCTGACGCTGCTGGCGCAGGACCATGTCGGTGGCCTTCAGGTCAAAACTACGCGCGGCTGGATCGACGCGCCACCGCTCGACAATAGTTTCGTCTGCAACATCGGCGATATGCTCGACCGCTTGACCGGCGGCATTTATCGCTCCACGCCGCATCGTGTCCGCAATACAGGCGGGAAGGGTCGTTTGTCTTTCCCGTTTTTCTTCGACCCCGATTTCGATGCGGAAATCATCTCGCTGCCGCACGCAGCGCTCCGTGGCCGCGACGACAGCGCCGAGCGCTGGGACAAGGCCAATGTCCACGCCTTCAGCGGAACCTATGGCGACTACCTGATGGGCAAGGTCTCGAAGGTCTTCCCAGATCTCGGGCGCAATATTCTATAGCTGGACGCGCCCACGGATGATCTCGATTCGTATGTTTCAATCCTGCGAACCAGATAGGAACCCGGCCCCATTAATTTGCTGTGTCAAGCCGCGCGGGAATGGGGTTAAATGATCCGGAGGGGTAGGGGGGCCTCGTCTGCCGCTGATCGCTCCGCGTTCCCCCTTCCTCAGGCAGATGAACTGCCTTCACGAAGCAAACGAAGCCAAAACGGAGCTTCTTCATGAACTGGAAAATCGGGGCAAGTCTCGTCGCGATGGCTGTCGCCGGATTACTTTCGGCACCGGCCCACGCCGAAGAAAAAGTCCTCAACATCTATAACTGGTCGGACTACATCGCCCAAGACACAGTGGCGAAGTTTGAAAAGGCGACCGGCATCAAGGTCCGCTACGACGTCTATGACGGCAACGAGACGTTGGAAGCCAAGCTGATGGCGGGCAATTCTGGTTATGACATCGTCGTGCCGACGGCATTTCCGTTTCTCGATCGCCAGATCAGGGCTGGCGTCTATCAGGAACTCGACCGGAGCAAGATTCCCAATTACAAAAATCTCGATCCAGACCTGATGAAGCGCGTTGCCGCCGCCGATCCCGGCAATAAATATGCGGTCATCTGGATGTGGGGCACGACCGGCGTCGGCTACAATGCCAAGGCCGTCGCAAAGCGGATTCCCAACGCACCGGTCGATTCGCTCGATCTGATCTTCAAGCCGGAAAATGCCGCCAAGCTCAAGGATTGCGGCATTACCCTGCTTGATAGCGCGACGGACGTTATTCCGATCGCCCTGAACTACCTGCACCTCGATCCGAACTCCACCAAGGTCGAGGATCTCGATAAGGCGAAGGCTCTGCTGATGAGCATTCGCCCTTACGTCAAATACTTCCACTCGTCGCAATACATCACCGACCTCGCCAATGGCGACGTCTGCGTTTCGCTCGGCTGGTCCGGTGATATCTTCCAGGCTGCCTCGCGCGCCGAGGAAGCGAAAAACGGCGTCGAGGTCAAGTACATGATCCCCAAGGAAGGCACGCTGATCTGGTTTGACAACATGGTCATCCCGAAAGACGCGCCCCATCCTCAGGCTGCTCTGGCCTGGATCAACTTCGTTCTCCAGCCGGAAATCGAGGCGGCGAATTCAGATTATGTCGCCTATGCAAATCCGGTTCCGGCATCCATTCCATTGATGGACAAGTCTGTGTCGGAAAACACGACGATCTATCCGCCTAAGGACGTCATGGACAAGCTCTTCGCCGTTCCCACGAAGGACGAAAAGTTCAATCGGCTTCAGACGCGAGTCTGGTCAACGATCCGAACTGGCGAATAATGCGGAGCGGCCCCGGAGGCTCGAAGCTTCCGGGGCCGTTTTCATATCAAGGGTGCAGTGGTGGCTGACGCGCAAATACAAAACGCAACAGCAGCGGAACGGATCATGGAAGCGCTCGCCAGGGTCGGCTTGACCGGGCGGCGTATCGTTATCGGCGTTCCATTGATCTGGCTTTGCTTGTTCTTTCTTCTGCCTTTTCTGATCATCCTGAAGATCAGCTTTGCCACGCAGATCATCGCTATCCCGCCATTCACCTCGCTTCTCGACTGGAGCGCGGGCGGATGGATACCGGCCTTTCACATCGACTGGTCGAACTACAGCTATATGTTTGAGGACCCGCTTTATATCGGCGCTTATTTCAATTCGGTCCGCATCTCTTTCGTATCCACCTGCATCTGCATATTGATCGCCTATCCGATGGCCTACGGCGTGGCGCGCGCGCCTGAGAGCTGGCGCAATCCGCTATTGCTGCTGATTGTCCTGCCTTTCTGGACCTCGCTTCTGTTGCGCGTCTATTCGTGGATCGGCCTGCTGAAGAACAACGGCATCATCAACAACGTGCTGATCTGGCTCGGCATCATCGACGCTCCATTGCCGATGATGAACAACGCTTTCTCGGTGCATGTCGGCATCGTCTATACTTATCTGCCCTTCATGCTGCTGCCGCTCTATGCGGCGCTGTCGCGTCTCGATTTCACGCTGCTTGAAGCCGCGAGCGATCTCGGCGCCTCGCGCACGCGCGCCTTCTTCACCATCACGCTGCCGCTCTCCATTCCCGGCGTCATCGCCGGGGCGATGCTCGTCTTCATTCCGGCAGTCGGTGAATTCGTCATCCCGTCGCTGCTGGGCGGCACGGGCGTCACCATGATAGGCCGTGTCATCTGGGATGAGTTCTTCAGCAATCAGGCCTGGCCGGTGGCATCTGCCGTCGCCGTGGCACTGATGCTGTTCCTCGTCGTGCCCATCATGATCTATCAATATTCACAGAACCGGTCCGGGGTCGGCTCATGAACAAGTCAGGCCTGTCGCCCTTCGTCCTCATTTGCATGGTCCTCGGCTTCATTTTTCTTTATGCGCCGATCGTCACGCTGATCGTCTTTTCGTTCAACGCCTCGCGCCTCGTCACCGTCTGGGCGGGTTTTTCGACCAAATGGTACTTCGCCCTGATGCAGGACGACCAGATTCTTGACGCCGCCTATCTGAGTTTCAAGATCGCTTTCATCAATGCTTGTCTGTCGGTCATCATCGGCACCATGGCCGCTTTCGCGCTGGTCCGCTTCGGTCGGTTCTGGGGGCGCGGCATATTGATTCAGTCGATTTCTTCGCGCCTCGTCCTGCCGGACGTCATTCTCGGCCTCTCGATCCTGCTGCTTTTCGTTTCGCTGCAAAGCATGATCGGCTGGCCCGCACAGCGCGGCACGATGACGATCATCATCGCCCATGTCACTTTTTCTTCGGCCTATGTGGCCATTGTCGTGCAGACGCGGCTTGCAGGTCTTGATCGTTCCTTTGAAGAGGCGGCGTTCGATCTCGGTGCCGGTCCTCTCACCGTCTTCCGCACCGTCACTCTGCCGATGATCTCCCCCTCGCTTCTTGCAGGCTGGCTGCTCGCTTTCATTCTCTCTTTCGATGATCTCGTCATAGCGAGCTTTGCGTCAGGCCCAAGCGCGACAACCTTGCCCATGGTCATTTTTTCGAAGGTGCGCCTCGGCCTCAATCCTGAGGTCAATGCGCTGGCGACCATCATCGTCGTCGTCGTCGCCATCGGCGTGATCTTCGCGGGTCGGGCCCTGCAAAATCAGGCCGCCGATCGCGTCGGAGGCAAGGCCTGAAAATTCATGCTTTCGGAAACCACGGAATGAATCCGCTGGTCCTGCGCATGTAATCGACATAGGCAGGACGCGAACGCTGCACACGCCGTTCAAGCAGCGGCGCGCCGCTCCATTTGACCAGCAGAAAGGTCATTACCAGCGGCCCCGGCAGGCTCATCCACCCATAGGGCGCTTCGCAGGCGATGAGATAGCAGCCCCACCAGAAGCAGAGATCGCCAAAGTAATTCGGATGCCGCGTATAGCGCCATAGGCCGCTGTCGAGCACCTTGCCGCGATTGCCCGCATCGCGCTTGAAGCGCGCAAGCTGCCAATCTCCTATGCTCTCGAAAAGAATACCGGCGACGGCAAGCACAACACCGGCAATAGCCAATGCGCCCGGCTCGCCCGTCGCTCCATAGGGTCCGAGCTGAAGTGGAAGCGAAACGATCCACATCAATATGCCTTGCAGCGCGAACACTGTTTTCAGCGTATGGAGATGCACATTGCCCGAAGCTTTTTTGATCAGCGCGATATAGCGCCCGTCCGCGCCCTCGCGCTGCCACCGCCACAGCAGATAAAGCCCGAGCCGAAAACCCCAGACAACGGTAAGCACGGTTAAAATCCACTGATGCATTCCGCCGAAGGGATATAGCCTTATCGTGACGCAGCCGATCAGCACGAAACCGAAAGCCCAGAAGCTGTCGATGAAGCTCACGTCGCGCAGCATTATGCTGATGCCCCAGAGCACCAGCATCATCGCTGTCACCGCACCGAGATTGGCCGCCAGCAGCGCCGTCAGGTGAATGGTTTCATATTCCATTGTGTCCCCCAAGGCTCTCCCTTCACTCTAGAACTGCGGCCCATGGCCTGCAATGATGCGCCCATAGCGGCAACGCCCGAATGTATGTCGCGCTGAAAAGGGGAGGCCTAACCATGCAGGATGTTCACTATCGCAGCCTGATGAATATCTCCGCCGACATTCACAGCGGCCTGCTGTCGCCTGTCGAAGTCACCGAGGCGTTGCTCGCTCGCATCGCGCATCTGGAACCGGCCCTTCATGCCTTCGCGACTGTCATGGCTGAAACCGCGCTGGAGCAGGCGAGGGTGGCGGAGAGCGAGATTTCACGCGGCATGGATCGCGGCCCTCTTCATGGCGTCCCCATCGCGGTAAAGGATCTCTGTTTCACGAAGGATGCGCCCACAGCTTCCGGCACGACCATCTATCGCGACTGGACGCCCGATTACGATGCGACCGTGGTCGAGCGGCTGAAACGTGCGGGTGCCATCATCCTCGGCAAGCTGCAATTAACCGAGGGCGCGACCGGCCATCACCACACCAACATCACGCCGCCGGTCAACCCGTGGAACGCCGATCACTGGACCGGCGTTTCTTCGAGCGGCTCGGGCGTCGCAACAGCGGCGGGTCTTTGCTTTGCTTCTCTCGGCTCCGACACGGCTGGCTCGATCCGTTTTCCTTCCGCCTGTTGCGGCCTCACCGGCATCAAGCCGACATGGGGTCGCGTCAGCCGCCATGGCATTTTTCCGCTGGCGGAATCGCTCGATCACATCGGGCCGATGACGCGAAGCGCGGCCGATGCGGCTGCCATTCTCGGCGTCATTGCCGGTGCCGATGTCAACGATCCCACGGCGCTGCTGGCACCCGTGCCGGATTACCTTGGCGAGTTGGCGCGGTGCATTCGGGGTTTGCGCATCGGCATCGACTGGTCATATGCAGGCGAGGGCACGGATGACGCCGTGCTCGCTGTGGTGAAAGACGCGCTCGCCATCTTCGCCGCGCTCGGTGCTGAAATCAGGGAGATCGCATTTCCCTCGCCAGAAAACATTCTCGCCAATGCATTGACCCTCATGACGGCGGAGGTTGCCGAAGGTCACGCTGCCACGTTCCCTTCGCGCAGAGCCGAATACAGCCCCGGCCTTGCTGGTCTGCTCGATATTGGCCGGACGATCAGCGGCACTGACCTCTTCCGTGCACAGAAGGAGCGGTGGGCGTTTTCAGGCCGCCTCGCCGCAGTGTTTGGCGATGTCGATATGATCATTGTCCCGGCCATCGGCTCTACTGTGCCGACATTTGCTGCCGCCGAGGCCGCCATGGCCGATCCCGTCGCGGGCCTGCCGTCTCTGTTGCGTTTCACTTTGCCGTTCAACGCTTCAGGCAGCCCATCCATCACGCTGCCCGGTGGGCGCGATGGCCACGGGCTTCCCATCGGCTTCCAGCTTATCGGGCGTCATTTGTCGGAAGATATTCTCTGCCGCGCCGGTCATGCGTTTCAGCAGGCGACCGACTGGCATACGGCCCATCCGCCGCTCGCCTAGGCAGGCTGCGTTTCCAGTTCGAGTTCTCGCGCCACTTGGGCGACGACAGCGCGATTGTCGTGGTCCCATGGATGGAAGTCGGCGCGGAAATAATCGAAGTAGGGGCGCAGAAGACCGTTATAGGGGCCGCCCTTGCCGAACATATAGCGCAGGCCGCCTGTCCAGAGCTTGAAGCGCGAGCCCTGGTAGTCGCGCAGCATGATGCGCATGTGGCGGAACGTATCCCAGAAGAACTCCACCGTGATGGCGGCCATCAACCAGCGCCGCAAGCTCACCGTGCCACCCACCGCGCGATAGACGTCGAAGGCGACCGCCTTGTGCTCGCTCTCCTCAATCGCGTGCCAGCGCCATAGCGCGGCCATTTCCGGCGCTGCGCCCGCCAACGCTTCGGGCTGGCGCAGCAAACTATCTGCAAGCATAGCAGTCCAGTGTTCATAGGCGACCGTTGAGGCGAGATGCGAAATCGGCGGCAGCGTCCTCAACGCCCAGGCCTGTCTGCGTCGGATCGGGTTTTCGAGCTTGTCGAGCGGGTAGCCGCGCAGGGCGCATAATGTCTCATTGTACTTCTGATGCTCGCGGCGATGAATGGATTCCTGCGCCGTGAAGCCACGCACATGCGCGGCGAGTGCCGGATCGGTGATCCTGTCGCGGTAATATTTGACGCTATCGATGAAGTGCTGCTCGCCGATCGGAAACATGATCGAGAGCGCGTTGTAAAATGCCGTCTTGAAAGCATCGCCGCCATGCCAGTCGGTCGACAGCGGCTCCACGTCGAAATGCAGATTGCGCGGCGTGATCGAAATATCATCTGGCGTGCGTGATGCTTGAGTGGAGGCCATGGCAGTGCTCCTGTCGGGCTGACGCGCTTCGTTGGTATCAATGTAGGAATTCATCTGGCGGCTCGTAGGGTCGTATCAGGATAACCAGGGGGTCTTCATCGGCCAACTCGGAAAGAGTCCGGCCCGGCTTGAGGAGAAGCCGGGCCGGTTCGTTTCCGCGCCGCTGCGGGGGGATGCTGAGGCGCGGATGGAGTTCAGAACGTGTAAGACGCGGAGATACTGGCGAAATCCTTGTCATACATCGCGTTGCGGTATTCCGACCCGAAGCTCGATGAGTAATCGAGGCTGAGCTTGTAAACCGACTTGTAATCGAGATCGACGCCGAGCCCGACTGTCTTCACGCCTTCCACAAAGCCCGGCCCTACAGGCCCCGCCGAATAGCCTTTGACGTCATGCGCAAAGAAGACGCGCGGCGACACCGTGTAAGGCGTTCCGAGGAACGAGTTGTATTGCAGCATCGCAAGGACGCGATAACCCCAGGAGAACGATGTCGCATATTGCGGCGTGAGCGAGCAGGTGCCCAATCCCGTGCAAACGTCGCCGAGTATTTCTGCCATGCCCGCATTCGGATGGGTCTCACCCGAGCGCGGCACCATGAAGCGGTTGTCGGTGGAATCGGGCAGGTATTGCAGGCCCGCATTGGCTACGAAGACCAGTAGATCGGCGCCCGTCCCCTTCACCAGAAAATTCGACGGCGTAAAGGTGCTGAGCGTATAGGTCTGCGCAACCAGCGCCTTCGTTCTGCTGAAGCCGGGAATAATGTCGCCCGGAGTAACGGGCGCGCCCTGATAGAGTGCGGCTTCGCCCGGCTGGGCCACGAAACCGGCATTCTGGAAATCGGCACCCAGCAATTCTGTCGTGTCGATCTGGAACGGCATGTTGGGGTAGTAGGCAATGTCGCCGGAGATGGCGGTGCCGTTCAGAATGTTCATCGTCGTGTTGAAGCTCGACCCGATCATATGAATGTCGTTCACGAACTGGGCGAGCAGATGTTTTCCGCTGCCTCGGGAGTCGAGTCCCTCCGCCGCGCCGCATGTCGAGATCGGCTGGCCGGCTTCGTTGTTAAGCGCGGCGAGGGTGCAGACGGGGCTATGCATATTGCCACCCGACAGAAAGGAGACCGCCGTGAGGGCTGCCTGGTTGCTGTTGGAGGTGAACGTGCCGATCGGCAGCTTGTTGTGGAAGTTGACGAAATAGAGGCCGAGGTCGGTGCCCTGATTGAGCCAGTCTGCGAAATAGCGCAACGCCGCGCCCCACTGGCCTTGCTCGCCGGGATTTTGCGACGCCCCGCGAGGCACGAATAGCGGATCGGTGAGGGCCGCTGTCGAGCGCGGGCTTCCATCGGCGTTGGAGTAGAATTCGCCATTGCTCATCGCATAGCCGCAGCCATCCGCCAGCGCATCGCTCGGCGCGAAGAAAGTCCCGCAAGGCGGCAGCGGATCTTTCTCCCATTCAGCGATATACATCGCTTCGAAAGTGAAATTGGCGGGCAGCCCAAGGCTCGCATAGAGCGTGGCTTGGGGCAGGAATACTTCTTTGAGTTCCGTGCCTGGCCTCGTGAAGGCGGCCACATCGAGCGGCAGATAGGATGAAACGCCACCCTGAATGAATAGGCTCTCACCCCAGTTCACCACCTGCCGACCGACGCGCACATTGAGCGGCATGTCGCCGAAAACATTGAAATTGCCATAGGCGAAAGCGTCGAGCAGCTTTACCTGACGCAACTCGCGATTATAGGCATCGTCGCCGCGATAGGCGTCGCGCAGGCTGCGGCGCTGTGCTATCGGCGCGGAAGTCGGGCCGTAATTGCCGCTGCCATCGCCGAGATCGTAAGCGGCAGGATCCCAGAACGCCTTGGCACGGGCGAAGAAGCCGAAGTTACGCCATTTGGTGTCGAGTTCTGCGAGCACTTTGAGCGGCGCGGAGATCAACTCGCCGCGCTCGACATTGACATTGCCATCGTCGGAATTCGCGTCGTAGTCGGTGCCGTTGGCTGCGTGGCAGCCGCCGTTATAGACAGAGATATGGTCGCAACCCTGCTTGGAAGTGCGAATGCTCGCTGCAGCCGACACAGTCGTGCCGAGGCTCATATTGACTTCACCAAAGGTGAATTCGGTTGCTGCCGCCGGTCCGGCGATCATCACGACGCCCAGAAGCACAAGGCTGGGGCGGCAGATTGTGGTGATAAGGCTGATGCGAAGTCGCATATCTCTCCCCTTTTGCGACGTTTCCATTTTAGTCCGTTGTCGAACTGATTTTCTTCTGCCTTCTGTTCACACGGTTTGTAGTAAAATGTGTAAATCGGGCTCATGCAGTTGCGACGGTTCTATTTCGGAAATAATCTCGCCAAGGGGTGAGGTCTGGGACGGCCAATGGGGGGGTCAAATGTGGACGGAGCATGAAAGTCCAACCGGCTTACATATTCGCACTTACGCGCACAATTCAGGCGCTGGGTCACGATGCGTCGCAGCTCGTAGCGCCGGATGCGGTGCTTGAGGAACATGAGTTTTACAAACTCTGCGAAAACGCAGCGACGCTTCTACAAGACCCGACACTCGCGCTGAAATTCGGTGCCGCGCTTCATCTGGGGTCGCACGGTTTGCTCGGCAACGCGCTGATGAGTTGCCGCACGCTCCGTCAAGCGGCGGAATTTCTGGTCCAGCACAATCCGGTCAAGGCAGCGCAAGGCAGCATCCGTTTTGCTTTCGATCAGAAGAGCGCGGTTCTTTCAATGACACCGGGCGTTGAAATGCCTGGCATAGCCAACTTTATGATCGAGGCTTTTTTTGCCGCCGCCGTCACCGCCATTCGTGAGCTTGTCGGCACGGAGCTGGCGGGTTGTCGCATCGAGTTCACTTTCGAACCCGCAATGCCGGAAGAAGACTACCGCCATCTTCTCGGCATGCCGGTATCGTTTGGCAAATCCGGCAACCGCTTCATCGGCCCTCGCGAGGCTGTTGATCTGCCGCTCGTCGCGGCGGGCAACGTCGTCGCCGATATGTATGTGCGGCAATGCGGCAAGCTGTTGCGCGAGCAGGGCGGGGTCGAGAGCTACGCCGCTCAGGTGCGCCGCGTTTTCCTCAATGCTCGCGGCGAGGTCGCCAGCGAATATGAAGTCGCAAGCCGCCTCAATATGAGCGGCCGCACCCTGCGTCGTCGCCTGGCTTGCGAGGGCACCTCGTTTCGCGAAATCCTCGACAATGCGCGCAATGAGCTTGCCAGCGGATATCTGCGCGACACGCGGCTCTCCATCGCCGAAGTCGGTGGGCTTCTTGGCTTTGAAGACGCTGCGAATTTTCGCCGGGCCTTTCGTCGCTGGAATGGATGTTCGCCGCAGAGCTTTCGCGAGGCACCGACAGGTGGCGAGCGAGAGGCAGCGCCTGACGCAAGGGAAGTGACATTCGAGGTGATCTCTCCCTGAGGGTGCCCGAGGCGCATTTGCGCAAGCCGTATAAACTCCGCATAAAGACCCGGCCCGCCCTTGGGCGCCGGAGATTCCATGTCTGAGACTTTACATCCCGTGATCTATGTCGATGCCGATGCTTGTCCGGTGAAGGATGAGGTTCTGCGCGTTGCCGAACGCCACAACCTGTCGGTCTATGTGGTCAGCAACAGCGGCATGAGGCCGAGCCGCAATCCAATGGTGCGACAGATCGTCGTGCCGCAGACGCCCGACGCCGCCGACGATTGGATTGCCGAACGCATCGCCGCGCAGGATATTTGTGTCACCGCAGACATACCGCTGGCCGCGCGTTCCATTGAAAAAGGAGCCCATGCCCTTCATTCCAATGGCAAACCTTTCACGCAGGAAAGCATTGGAATGGCCTTGGCGATGCGCGAGCTCATGCAGCAGCTTCGCGAATCTGGCGACGTGAAGGGCACCAACCCCGCGTTCACGAAGGAAGATCGCTCGCGCTTCCTGCGAGTGCTGGAGGAAACAATTCAAACGGTCCTGCGCGCGCGGCTATAATATGCGGGCAAGGGGGATGTCATGCCGCGCGCTAAAACCAGGTCCGAACCGATTGCCGATACAACACTGACTTTCCGCCTCGATTTTCCAGACAAAGGCCGTCTCGGCCCCGGTAAGGTTCGCTTGCTGGAACTGATCGACGAACATGGATCGATCAGCGCCGCAGGCCGCGCCATGAGCATGTCCTATCGCCGAGCCTGGCAACTGATCGACGAGTTGAATCGGATTTTCAATCACCATGTCGTTGAGACCCAGCAAGGCGGTGTTTCGGGTGGCGGCGCGACGCTGACCCAGACAGGCCACGATATCATCCGCGCCTATCGCGCCATCGAAACCAGAGCCCGCATCGCCGCCGCCGACCATATCGAGGCGCTGAACCACATCGCCCGCTGATCCGCTGGCCTCAAAGCACCAACTGCGTCTGCGTGATAAGTGCTGCGAGTTTTCCATCGGCGCGTGTGATGCGTGTCTGCCAGACCATCGCCTTGCGCCCGCGATGCACAGGCGTGCATTGCCCCAATGCGAGATCGCCGAGCGGCACACCGGCGAGGAAATTGGTCTTGCTCTCGATCGTGGTGGTCGTCGCGCCCTTCGGCAGGTTGAGAAATGTCGCCACAGCGCCCAGCGTATCGGCAAAAGCCATGATTGCGCCGCCATGCAGAATGTCGGGAATGGTGCATAGCTCCTTTTTCACCAGCATCCGTGCCTCTACGCACTCGGCATTGGCGACGGTCAGTTCGATGCCGAGATATTCGGCAAAGGGAAGGGGCATCTTCCGCAGCGTCTCAAGCATGTCTTGCGTCATGGCGCATTTTCCTCAGGTCGATCACAGGAAGGCCGATGCTAGCGGCTGTCGGCCACGCGCTGAAGAACCGAATGGACGCGCATCATGGAGCCATTCCTGAAGCGCCTATCTCGCAGGTAAGGGAACTGCAAGCGGTGGGATGGCGTTCAAAAGAAGCGGCGGCGGCAAGAAATCGGGTTCGGGGCGCGGCCAGACTGCTGCGCGTTCTGCATCTGCAGGCAAGACCGCCGCAACGCACAAGTCGCACGAGACGAAAAAGGCGAGTTAGCCTTACTCGATAGTGGTGTCCGCAATGGCCTTGCGAAGATCGCCAAGTTGGAAAGGCTTGCCGAGATGCACGGCGTCCGTCATGCCTTCGGGGAGGTCGTAACCGCTTGCAACGATGATCCTGATCCCAGGGCGAAGCAGCCGCGCCTGCACGACGAGTTCCTGCCCTGACAAGCCTGCAAGACCGAGATCGGTAATGAGCAGATCGAGTTTGCTGTCGCTCTGAAGAATAGCGAGCGCCGACAAACCATCCTCGGCCTCGATGACGCGATGTTCGAGCTGTTCGAGCATGTCCACAGTGCTCATGCGCACCAGCATCTCGTCTTCAACCACCAGAATATGGAGCGTCATGTTGGCGTCTTTCAGTGCCGGGGTGGCGATCGCCGTTGGCGCTCGCGTCGTTAAATTGCTGCCCGTATCGAGAACGCTGCGAACTTTGCGCGCCAATTCATCCTTGCGATAGGGCTTGCTGAGCAGGAAAACGTCATCATCGAGCCGTCCATTATGAACGATGGCGTTTTGCGTATAGCCCGAGGTGAACAACACCCGCAAATTTGAACATATTTTCTGCGCCTTCCGCGCGAAGTCGCGCGTATTTATCGTCCCCGGCATGACGACATCGGTGAACAACAGGTCGGGCCTTGCGCCACTCTCGAGCAGCGCCAGCGCCTCGTCGGCATTCTCCGCCTTCAACACGCTGTAGCCCAGTTCCTTCAGCAGGTCGATGGCGGCGGCGCGCACGCCCGCATCGTCTTCAACGACAAGGATCGTTTCCGTTCCGCCTGCCGCCGGAGAGAGGGGCTTGGAATATTCATCCACGCCTTTGCGCGCGCGCGGCAGATAGAGCTTCACGCTCGTGCCATGCCCGGTCTCGGTATAAATCTTGATATGCCCGCCCGATTGCTTGACGAAACCGTAGATCTGGCTCAATCCAAGCCCCGTGCCTTCACCCTCGCGTTTGGTGGTGAAGAAGGGCTCGAAGGCCCGCGCCGCCACTTCCGGGCTCATGCCGTGACCCGTATCGCTGACTGCCAGCATTACATATTGGCCCGGCGTCACTTCCGAATGTCCCATTGCATAGGAATCGTCCAGCACCGCGTTCGACACCTCGATGGTGAGCTTGCCGCCATCGGCCATCGCATCGCGCGCGTTGATGGCGAGATTGAGGATGCAGTTTTCAATCTGCACGGGATCGGCCGATGTATTCCATAAGCCACCCGACACCACTGCTTCAATATCGATGCGCTCGCCCAAAGTGCTGCGCAGAAGATCCATCATGCTGCGAATGGTGCGCCCCAGATTGATGGCCTGCGGATTAAGCGGCTGGCGGCGCGCAAAGGCGAGAAGCTGCTGCGTTAGTCGCGAGCCGCGCTCGACGCCGGAAATTGCATTCTGCAACCGGCCCGAGGCGCGCGGATCGCCTTGCACGTCGCCGGTCATCAGATCGAGATTGGCGCTGATGATCTGGAGCAGGTTGTTGAAGTCATGTGCAAGCCCGCCCGTGAGATGGCCGATAGTCTCCATCTTCTGCGCCTGGCGAATAATCGCATCAGCTCTCTCGCGCGCCGTCACGTCAACGGCGGCGACAAGGAAGCCGCCATCGGCAAGCACGCTGCGATAGACGTCCATCTCGCGGTTGTTGAGTGCGACGCGCTGATAGCCTTCCCCGCTGTCGCCGCCTGGCATCGAAAGCTCCTCGAGAACGGGATGACTGCGATGCGTGTCGATCTCGCGAAATTTTTCCAGTGGCGCACCATCCGTCGCCATCTCGCGCGGAAAATCCAGAAAGTTGAAGAAGTGCTTGTTGAAGGCGCGCAACCGCCCATTGGCGTCGAAGGCGACAACGCCGTCGCGAATATTGTCGAGTGTCGCCTGTAACAAAGCCGCCTTTTCCGCCAGCGTTTTCTCCACGCGGCTGAGGCGGAAATTGTTCTTCAGAAGAAGCGTCGTGGTGGCGAGCAGGAACAGCAGCACAAGCACAGCGCCCGTATATGCGACCAGTGTCGTACGACTTTCGAGACCGGCAGCGTCTCGGCTGCGGTTTTGCAGCAGAAGCTCTTCCTCGTTCGTCATAGTTACGATGCGGGAGGTGATTTCGTCCATCACCACTCCGCCGTTGTTCTTACTGCTATATGCCGCAGCCGCCTCAAAGCCATGTGTTGCGCGAATGTCGATACCGCGTTGAAGCAATTCAAGCCGCTTGTGAACCAGCGGCTCCAGTTCATTTACCTTCTTTATCCGACGTTCATTGTAGGCGGACAATTCGCGCAGCGTCGCCATGTCTTGCAGTGCATGCCTGCGGCCCTCGTTATAGGCGCCGACATATATGTCGTTGCCAGTAAGCAAAATGCCGCGCTGCGAGCCAGCGCTCTGCCAAAGATCTGAGAGCAGCGCGTCGGCGGCATTGATCACGCGGTAGGTGTGGATGATCCAGTCCTGCTTTTCGCGCAGCACTTGCGCGTAATAGATGGCAAGGCCACCCACAAGGCCGAGCAGTATGAAAATTGGAACGAGAGCGAAGACGAGGGCGCGGTTTGTCGGCGTCATCTGTTCAATCTTCGAGGCATCGGAGGAAGAGTAAATCCGTGTGTGAGAGCAGTATTAACAGGTTTCTACATAAGTCGCCAAATTTGGCACAATCTGCGAGGCATTACGGGCAATGGAACTTCGTCGTTTAACCGTTTTCCACACAGATCGACGCAATTCCCCATGACCTCGATGGGCGTTGATTACACACTTGTCAGGTGGTCCAGCGCTTCGCTGTACCAGTGAGAATGATCCTGACGAGCGTTCCCAGTTCCCAAACGGTCGCCCGTCGCCTTCTGCCTCATTTTGTTGGGAACGTTTCCAGCCTCCCTACGTTAAATGGGCAACGGGTAGGGGGCATTTCTGGAAATCATCAAACAGGACGATTCCAATATGTCCGAGAATTTTTCTTCTTTGCCTTCGAATGGGGCGGCTGCGGCGGGTGCCTTCGACGGCATACGCGCTGCGCCGAGCCTGGGTGAGGTGTTCGAATCCGAAGAGCTGAGCCGGGAGCTTCTCGAGGCAGCGCGCTGGCCTCAAGGCCCCGAATGCTTGCGCTGCCATACTCTCGGCGCGGCCTGCCGCTTGACCACGAGGCCAGGCCTCTGGACCTGCAAGGCGTGTCGCAATTGCCAATACAGCGTCACCTCCGGTACGCCGCTGCATGGAACGCGCGTGACACTCGCGTCCTGGGTTGTGTTGTTCAACGCTCAGGAGATCCGTCGCCAGCGTCTCAGCGTTTCGCAGGTCAGCCGCAAGCTTGGCGTCAGCTATCTGACGGCCAAGAGCATGTTGCAGAGGCTTGATGAATTGCGCGAGAAGATGCCGGATATGGCTGATCGCATGAGACACCAGCTTGCAGACCTTGCCGGGTTGCGCGAACACCCAACGCCCGCCTCGCATATGAGCGCAAGCGCCGGCAATATCGGCGCTTGAGGCGACTTGGGCTTGAGATAAAGAAGGCGGGCTTTGGGCCCGCCTTTTTCATGCTTTCATTGTTTCTACGCTGGAACGGCCGACAACGGATTCCAGAAAACTCATAAATTTATCGAGCTGCACCGGCTTGGCAAAAGCGCCGACCGCGCCGCATTCACTTTTAATCGCGTATTTCAGCGCATCCTCATCCGCCGTCATCAGTATGATCACGGCTCTATGATCGAGATTGCGCACCGCATCCGCCACACGCACGCCATCCCAGCCGGGCATGTTGACATCGAGCAGAACGACTTTCGGCCTATAAGCGGCGATTTGCTCCAGCGCGTGAAAGCCGTCATGTGCGGTGATGACGTCGAACCCTGCATTGGCCAGAAACTCGCTCATCTCCAGGCGCTGGTCTTCATCATCGTCTGCAACAAGCACTCTCGACATGACGGATACTCCCTCAGGCAACTGATTTTTCGCTCACGTTCATCAAGCGCCACGTTTCTTAAGAGGGTGTAAAAAACGAGGCGCGGGAGGGCTTCAGCTTTGTGCTGTTTTGTCTTCGTCAGGCGATGCCTGCTGCAGAAGCGCGACAAGATCGGCGATCTTCAACGGCTTGGAAAACGTGCCGAGCAATCTCACACCGTAAGCGACGGCAAGATCGGCAGCGGCGGCAAGCATCACATGATTTGCTGCCGAGACGAGGACGACCAGAACGTCATTTTTTTGTCCATAATCGCGAAGTGCCCGCAAAGCCTCCACGCCGTCGCGCCCCGGCATATGCAGATCGAGTATCAGCACATCAGGCAAGAAATTCTCGACCAGCCGCAGAAAGTCCGTCCGCCCGGCTCTTGTCTCGGTGGTAAAGCCATGGCGTCCCAGCGCCTCGGCGCATTCCTCAGCATAACTTTCGTCGTCATCATAAATCAGTGCGCGACGCTCAGCCGAGCCGCCGGATTCTACCTGTTGCACCACATCCATTGAACCAGCCACTCCAGCGCCCGAGTTTGCGATGCGGCCAGTATGCTGCAAAGCATCATGTCCGTTCGCCGTAAAGCGTCTAATTGTGTGAGTGACTGTCTGGGAGCCGTCCGGCCTCACCCCACCAGAACCGGCACCCCGCATTTCGCGCCGCTGACGCCCATGTCCATAACGCCGAGTTGCAGACCGAGCGTCGTGAGCAAATTGCTGATTGGCGTCGAGAGCGTGCTAACAGCCGCGGTCAATAGCCCCGTCAATGTGCTGAGCACGAGGTTGACGACTGGATTGACGACACTGGCTAGTAAGGCCGGAATGGAACCGCCGATGGTGAGCTTGAGCGCTCCAGCCAGATTTGGAAAAAGCATGTCGGGGTTGGTGCTGCTGACTGACCTGTGATTGCCTTCGTCAATGTCTGTCTGGCTGAAATCAGCAGTGCCGGAACCACTTGCGACTGACGACGTCCCGCTTGCTGTGACGGGAAGCGTGAGGCCAGCCACAGAGATATTCACCAACGGAACATTGCTCACGGTCGGAGCCCCCGGAAAACTCGCAAAACCGCTCGTGGCGCTACCGTAACGAGCCGTCACCGCGCCGGTTTGCGCCCCGAGCGTCACCATCTGATTGCTCTTGCACGGAATAGCGTTGATCGTTGCTGTTCCTTGCGCCATCTCGACATAGATCGGAGCGCTTATCGATGTCCCCAAGATTCCGAGAATATTCAAATTGAGAAGCTGCACGGTTAACGCGATCCGCACTTGCGCCGTATGGATCGAAGCACCGACAGGCCCATTCATCACCTGCGCCATCGGTGCGCCAACGACAACACTTGCCTGAAGGGCTGTGTTCGTGATCGGTAGAGTGAGGCCGGTGTTGATGTCGATTTGCCGACCTGCTCCGGCGGTGCGAGCGGCGGCGGCAATAAGCGTATATAGCTCGAATTGTGATCCATCGCCGCCCTTGCCGATGCTGCCTATGGTTCGCGTTGCGATACTGGGCACCGAAAGCATGTCGCCGAGTTTGAGCGTCGTGCCGGATGGAAGCTGAGCGAAAAGAGTATTCAGCGCCGAGATCGCACCGGAGATACTGCCAGTGGCCCCGCTCGAAGAGTTTTGCAAAACATCAGTGCCCGCGTTCAGAATTTGCCCCACTGTCACCTGCGTATTGAGCAAGTCGGCATAGGTGCCCGCATTAACGTTGGCGCGAGTTGCCAGCGCATCGAGAAACGACAGAGCAGTGATCCGGGTATCCGCTAACGCCTGATAATCGATCAGCGACAAGGAGAGATTGCCACCCAGCAATCCTCCAAGCAGTTTGTTAGCGATTCCGTTATCCAGTTGCGCCACCCGTGTACCCGCCGAAAAACTCGCGGTGGCGATCGTCGCCGCCGTTGCCTTCGTATGCACCGTATTGAAACTGCTCAAGCCGAGCGCGCGCGCAAAATAGGTCGCGGCCTGTTTCTTCGTTGTGACGCGCACGGCGTTGATAAGAGGGTCGGATGGATCGGATGCCACCGCGAAGCGGCCCGATGCGGGTGTGGCCTCGTCGGCAGTGTATATGCCCGTCTCGACCAGATCGATGTCGTCCTCGCTATAGCCGTTCTCGCGCAGAGCTTCCACTACAGCCGCTGTCGCGCCGTTCGGCAAATGTTGCGCCGCCGAAAGCGCTGCCGCATCCGTGGCGTTTTGCAGCCCGCGCCGCGTCAGCATCAGAGCGCCTGTGTCGATGACGACGGCGGCGATGGCGATCACCACAACAAGCGAGAAAGCCGCCATCACCGAAATGACGCCTCTTTCATCTTTTACGAAAAACCTCGCAAGACCGGCGGCGCTCACGCCTTTTCTCTCTTTGAAGCAATCGGTCATAAGGCCATCCTTCGCAGCGATGATCTGCCTAAACGCCACTTATGTGAAGTGGCGACATCTCAGGAACCTGCCGCCGTCCGTCCACGGAGTGCCAGAACTCCTGACACAACAGTACATATCCTCACACCTCATTTCTAAATCTTGTCTTACAAATTGACGTGAAGTGTGCGCGGGAGGGAGGTTTCCTGCGCGGCGGCAGGTGGAGGAGAGCCCGTTGATCACCAAGACCCTTATCCTGTGTTCCACCTGTCTGGTTCTCGCCGGCTGCGTCACCGACAAGATTTCAATGTCGTCGGAGGTGAGTGGCGGGGGCAGCAGCACGGAGTTGCGCTCGACCGGCGTGCCGAGCATCGTCGGCCCAGAGGCGAATCCGATCGGTGCCACTGGAGGCGGGCTCGGCATCACTGGCAACAATGGCGCTGTCGCTAACGTCGTCGGCCAGGACCCGCTGGGCGGCATCCTTGATGGCGCGCTGGGTCAGGGCAATATTGTCAGCCAAATCCTCGGCACATCCGGTGGTGGCAATGGCCTCGTGCCCGAACTTGCCGCCGCGATCGCGGGCGACCCCGATGCGGTGGTGTTGGGAGGCGGCCTCGGCATTGGCGGCGAAGATGGCCTTCTCGCCGATCTGATGGGTTCTGATTTCAGCGGCGCAGTGCTGGGGACGCAGGGCGTCATCCCTGCCAGCCTCGCGGGCGGCAATGATGGTCTTCTCGGTGCTCTCCTCGGAGATCATGTTGCAAGTCCCGCGCTCGGGCCTATCGCACAGGCCGTCCCCACATCGGCGCTCGTCAATGGCCTGCAAACCGGCTGCTCGAGCCTTGTTGCGCAATT
>CAZLLB010000028.1:0-21417 GCA_964560165.1 uncultured Parvibaculum sp.
CGATATGCAGAACGTCCGATGCAACCTCCTGAGGCGCGCCCGTCGCATCGGTCCATGCTGTTGCAACACCAGCGATTCGCGCAAGCTCATGCAGCAGATTTTTGCTCATGGCCCCGCAGCGATCCGCGACGTGACAAGGACAAGACTATGCGCGGCGACATGGATCACCTCTCCTACTGGCTCCGCCTCCACAAGGTCCTCCCGAGCGCTGTCGAGGATCAGCCGCCATTCGACAGCCTTGCCTTCCGGTGCGGGAGGCAAGCGGAATTCGCCATCCTCCGCGCCCGCATTTGCGACGACAAACAGAATGTCGATCTCGCCACCCGATGCCGGACGCAGCGAAGGACCGGCGAGGCGCAAAACCAGCTTGCGTTCCTCGGGATCGTTCCAGCGCTCCGGCGTCATCCCCTGCCCATCCGGCGCGAACCATGAAATCTCCGGCAGATCCGGCGCGGCCAATCGGTGCGAATGGAAAAAGTGATCCGCACGCAATACCGGGAAGTCACGCCTGATTTTCGCCAGCCGTCCGACAAAGGCGGTGAGGCGTTTGCCCTCCGGCTCTTCGGCAAGGCCCCAATCCAGCCACGACAACTCATTGTCCTGGCAATAGGCGTTGTTGTTGCCGTGCTGGGTGCGACCAAATTCGTCGCCCGCCAGCAGCATCGGCGTTCCATGGGTAACCATCACTGTGGCGAGTATCGCGCGTTGCAAGCGGTGGCGGCGCTGCTCTATGGCGTCATCATCGCTTGGCCCTTCCACACCCCAGTTGGCGCTGAAATTTTCGCCATGGCCGTCGCGGTTACCCTCGCCGTTTGCCTCATTGTGTTTTTCCGAATAGCTGACGAGATCGCGCAAGGTGAAGCCATCATGTGCGGCAACAAAATGCACAGACGCCCAGGGCTTGCGAAAGCGCCGCTCAAAAAGATTTGCCGAGCCGGAAATATGGCCTGCAAGTTCGGCGCGTTCTCCTGGATCGCCGCGCCAGAAACGACGAATACTATCGCGCGCACGGTCGTTCCATTCGCCAAAACCGGGCGGCATGTTGCCGAGCTGATAGCCGCCGGGGCCGATGTCCCAAGGCTCGGAAAAAAGTTTGACGCGCGAGAGCACGGGGTCTTGTCGTATCGCATCGAAAAATCCCGAACCCACATTGTAGCCATCGCCCTCGCGGCCCAGCGTGACGCCGAGATCGAAGCGGAAACCGTCGATGTGGAAAGCGTTCACCCAGTAGCGCAGCGAATCCATCACCATCTGCAAGACCCGCGGATGAGAAATGTTCAGCGTATTGCCGCAGCCCGTATCGTTGATGTAGTGCCGTTCATCGCCCGGCATCAGCCGGTAGTAGCTTGCATTGTCCAGGCCACGAAAGGAGAGCGTCGGCCCGTTCTCATTGCCTTCGGCGGTATGATTGTAAACGACGTCGAGAATGACTTCGATGCCCGCTTCATGGAGGCGACGCACAGCGATGCGCAAATCGTCGAGCGAGCCGTTAGGCAGATAGCCGGGCTCCGGCGCGAAGAAGGCCAGCGAATTATAGCCCCAGTAATTTTTCAGGCCCCTGTCGATAAGATACTTGTCCTGCACAAAGGCATGGATGGGCATCAGCTCGACGGTGTTGACGCCCGTATTCACAAGATGCTCGATCAAGCGCGGATCGGTCAGCGCTGCGAAGGTGCCACGCTCGCCCGGCGCGAGATCGTCTCTCCGCATGGAGGCGCCACGTACATGCAGTTCATAAATAAACGTGTCGCGGCTCGCGATGCCCGGCGAGCGGTCGCCGCCCCAGTTGAACATATCGTCGATGACAACCGCCTTGGGCATGGCGGGCGCGCTGTCGCGCCTGTCCAGCGACAGATCGGCGCGCGCCGAATGCAAGCGGTATCCAAAGAGGGAATCCGCCCAATGCAGATTACCCGTCAGCTTTTTCGCGTAAGGATCGAGCAGCAGCTTATGTGGGTTGAAGCGATGGCCCGCCTGCGGTTGATAAGGCCCATGCGCCCTATAGCCATAAGCAAGGCCGGGCCGCGCGCCGGGCAGATAGCCGTGCCAGATTTCATCGGTGCATTCGGGCAATGTGTGACGCGCGATTTCGCGGCGGCCTGACGCATCGAAAATGCAGAGGTCCATTCGTTCAGCATTGGCGGAGAAGACAGCGAAATTCGTGCCCAGCCCGTCCCAGGTCGCGCCCAGCGGATAGTTGCGGCCCGTCGTCAGGCGCTCGCGCAGCGGTTTCATGTCGAGGCTCCTTGACGCAGTATGATGGTCGCAAGTGGCGGCAAGGTCAGCAACAGCGATGCCGACCTTCCGTGCGAGGGAATGTCATCAGCTTCTACCGCGCCGCCATTGCCGATGTTGGAGCCGCCGTAGATTTCGGCGTCACTGTTCAATCTCTCGCTCCACGTTCCGCCAACGGGCACCCCGATGCGATAGAAGTGGCGCGGAACGGGCGTCATGTTGATGGCCACGACAACAGACGGCGTGTTCGCCGCTTTGCGCTCAAAAGCGTAAACGCTGTTGTCGCCATCGTCGGCGATCAGCCAGGAAAATCCATCCACTTCGCAATCGCGCGCATGAAGCGCCGGATCATCCACATAAAGCGCATTGAGATCGCGCACGAGACGCTGCAACCCCGCATTCATCGGGTCATCGATCAGCGACCATTCGATGCCGCGATCATGGTTCCACTCGTGCCGCTGGCCGATCTCGCCGCCCATGAAGAGCAACTTCTTGCCGGGATGCGCCCACATGAATCCGAAATAGGCGCGCAGATTGGCAAATTTCCGCCAACGATCGCCTGGCATTTTCCAGAGCAGCGAGCCTTTGCCGTGCACCACCTCATCGTGAGATAGCGGCAGCACGAAGCGTTCGTCGAAGGCATAGGCCATGCCGAAGGTCATCTCGCCGTGGTGATAGCGGCGATGGATCGGGTCTTGCTTCATATATTGCAAGGTGTCGTGCATCCAACCCATGTTCCATTTATAGGAAAAGCCGAGGCCACCATCGGCCACGTCGCGTGTCACGCCGGGCCAGGCGGTCGATTCCTCGGCAAAAACAGCAACACCCGGACAACGCTCACGAATGGTTTCATTGAGGCGACGCAGCAACGCGATGGCTTCGAGATTTTCGCGGCCCCCGTGAATGTTGGGAATCCACTCGCCCGCCTCGCGGCTATAGTCGCGATAGAGCATGGAGGCGACGGCATCGACGCGCAGACCGTCGATATGAAATGCCTCGATCCAGAAGATCGCGCTGTCGATCAGATAGTTGCAAACTTCCTGACGCCCGAAATTGTAGATCATCGAATGCCAATCAGGATGGAAGCCCTCGCGCGGGTCTTCATGCTCGTAAAGCGCCGTTCCATCGAAACGAAAAAGCCCATGCGCGTCGTTCGGAAAATGGCCAGGCACCCAATCGAGGATCACGCCGATACCCGCTTGGTGAAAGCGATCGACAAGCCGCGCAAATCCCGCGGGTTCGCCATGGCGCGCCGTCGGCGCATATTGGCTGAGCGGCTGATAACCCCAGGAGCCGCCGAAGGGGTGCTCCATGACCGGCATGAATTCGACATGGGTAAAACCCATGCGCTCGACATAAGGCACGAGACGCGCGGCCAGCGCATCCCAGTCCGGCGCACGGTTCTCCGCATCGCGAAACCATGAACTTGCATGAACTTCATAAATCGAAATGGGCGCATCGGCGCTCTGGCGTTCACCGCGTTCTTGCAGCCACTCGCCATCCGTCCATATGAAAGGCGCGGCATTGGCGACGACCGAAGCCGTTGCTGGCGGCACTTCCGTTCGGCGCGCAAAAGGATCTGCCTTCAGTGGCAAGACGCTGCGGTCGGGGCCGACGATCTCATATTTGTAGCGTTCGCCCGACTCGAGGCGCGGAATGAAAAGCTCCCACACCCCCGCCGCGTGGCGCAGGCGCATCGGGTGGCGTCGCCCATCCCACACGTTGAAATGTCCGACGACCGAGACGCGTCTGGCGTTCGGTGCCCAGACCGCGAAGCGCACACCGCGCACGCCGTCGATCTCCATCACATGCGAGCCGAGACAATCGGAGAGGTTCGGGTGATGACCGGCTGAAAAGAGATTCAGATCTTCTTCATCCAGCAGCATGCCGAAGGCGTAGGGGTCTTCGATCTCCTGTATCGCTTCGGGCCAGATGATTGCGAATTTGTAAGGGGCGTCGCTCAAAACGATGCCGGAGAAAACGCCCGCACCGTGGATGCAGGCAAGCGTGCCGAGCCTTTCACCCGTCCGGCTCGCCAGCACATCGACCTGCCTCGCACCTGGAAAGAAAGCGCGCACCACAAGGCCATAAGGTGTCGCATGACGCCCAAGATATGAAAACGGATCGCCGTTGCGGCCATGCACCAGTGCATCCAGCGCATGTTGATCCTGCATCTCGTGGGGGCTGCTTGCCTTAGCCATCCACGCCCTCCTCTTGCTTGGCGGGCGCCGCCATGCGCGCGGCGAGCGCAGCAAATCCTCTCAGCGGAATGCCGATCCATTGCGGGCGGTTCGCCGCCTCATAGAGGATTTCATAGGCGGCCTTTTCGAGCAGGAAGAAATCTATCAGTGCGGCGCGGTCTTCCATGCGCACCCATGGACGGCTCGCTTCCGCCATCGCCTCGTCATAGCCGCGCATCAGAGCAGCGGTGGCCCGGGTTCGGAAACTCACAAGCAGCGCGTTTCGCAATTCGAGCGCGTGCTGGGGCAAGGGTTCGCCCGGCGAGCTTTCAACCGATGCCGCGGCATAGTCGAAGGAGCGCAACAGTCCGGCGACATCACGAAGCGGGCTCGTCTTGGTGCGGCGCTCGCTGAGCGGGCGAGCCGTTTCACCCTCGAAGTCGATAAAGACGGCATCGCCTTGCGAGACAAGAATTTGACCCAGATGCAGATCACCGTGAATGCGACAGCGCCATGCGCCATGGCCGCTTTGCGCGAGCCCGGAGATCGACGCCAGCAGCGCCCCGCGCTGCGCCAAAATCGTCGCCACGGTGTTTTCGGTTTCCGCGTCCGGCCAATTCTCATGCACCATCAGAACATCAAGCGCTTCAGTGACGAGCGCTGCCACTTTCGAAGCCCAGCCCTCAAGATCGGCCGCACCGACAGGTTCAGGCGCAAAAGCAGGGTCGTTGCAAGGCGCGGCCAGCACTCCATGCAGCTCGCCCAGACGCCTACCCATGATCGCTGCGAATTTTTCATATTCCTCGAGCGGATCGGATTGGTCTTCCGGCGCTCCTTCGGTCAAGGCTCTATCAGTGACGGTGCGGGTCAAAAAATCAATCGTCCATGCCCAGGCGTCGCCCTGATTGGGGATGAAGCCTTGCAGCACAGCAATCGTCGCCTCCTCGCCTTCCGCGCTCCGCCGCACCACATCGCCGAGAAATGGCGCGACATTCCTGAAGCCCAGCCTCGTCAGGTGGCGCGACATCTCGACTTCGGGATGAATGCCTCCCGCGATCTTACGGATCAGCTTCAAAACAGCGGCCGCGTCGATGATCAGCGAGCTGTTCGATTGCTCCGTCGTCAGCCAGCGCAAGGCGGTGGCGTCGAAATCAGGCGGCAAATCAGCCAGAGACGGCGATGGCCGGAAATCCAACCTGCCGCCATTATCCGTTTCGACGCTGCCCGAAGCACGTAAGCGTTCGAGAAAAGTCGCCGCGAAATCCTGAAGCGAAAAAGCATCGGTAAGGAAGCCGACGCGCCTGCCTTGCCGCACGCGGGCCAGCGCCATTTGCTGAGGCAGCGGCGAGACGATGTCATCTTCCCAGATGATGCCGAGCGGCAGCGCGTAACGCTCCGTTCGCCCTGCCACATCGACGTCTATGCCGGTCAGCAACATTTCGCATTTGCCATGCTGCAAGGCGACAGACCCCGCGATACAAATATCCTTGATCGCGCTGTCCTTGGACGCAAACCAGCGACGGAGCGCCAGATATTCCGGCAGGATGTTTTTTTGCAATTCCGCCCGCGCGGGCTCGGCCAGCACATCGGCAAGACCACGACGCAAAACCAGCGTCGTATATTCCTTCATCTGCTCCGGCGCAGGCTTCTTCCAGCTCGGCCCCTCTGCCGTCTGCGAGAGTTCAAACCAATAGACGCCATAGGGCGGCAAGGTCAGCAGATAGGTGAGCTGGCCGATCTCGGGAAAGGGCGATGCGCCGGTCATTTCGACTGGCACATAGCCCGCAAAGCGCGACAAATCGAGTTCGACGGCTTGCGGCGAGCGGCTGAGATTGGCGACGCAGAGGATCGTCGTCTCTTCGTGCTCGCGCAGATAGGCCAGCACCTTGCGGTTGCCGGGCCGCAGGAAGGTCAGGCTGCCACGTCCGAAAGCCTTGTGCTGTTTGCGCGTCGCCAGCATCCGGCGCATCCAGTTCAGCAGCGAATGCGGATCGCGCGCTTGCGCCTCGACATTCACGGCTTCGTAGCCGTAAAGCGAATCCATGATCGGCGGCAGAACGAGTTTTTCAGGATCGGCGCGCGAGAAGCCGCCGTTGCGGTCGGCGCTCCATTGCATCGGCGTACGCACGCCGTGCCGGTCGCCCAGATGAATATTGTCGCCCATGCCGATTTCATCGCCGTAATAGATGATCGGCGTTCCCGGTAGCGAGAGCAGCAGGCTCGTCATCAATTCGATACGGCGTCTGTCGCGCTGGAGCAGAGGCGCGAGGCGACGGCGAATGCCGAGATTGAGGCGCGCGCGGCGGTCGGTCGCGTATGTCTCCCACAGATAATCGCGCTCTTTGTCCGTCACCATTTCAAGCGTCAACTCATCATGGTTGCGCAGGAACAGCGCCCATTGCGCATTGTCGGGAATGGCCGGCGTCTGGCGCAGAATGTCGGTGATGGGGAAACGGTCTTCCTGCGCAATCGCCATATACATGCGTGGCATCAGCGGAAAGTGAAACGCCATATGGCATTGGTCGCCCGCGCCGAAATAATCGCGCACATCCTCCGGCCACTGGTTGGCTTCGGCGAGCAAGACGCGGCCTGTATAGTGTTCATCAAGATGTGTGCGGATCTTCTTCAGCACCGCATGCGTTTCCGGCAAATTTTCATTCGACGTGCCCTCGCGCTCGACCAGATAGGGAATGGCATCGAGCCGCAGCCCATCGACGCCGAGATCGAGCCAGAAGCGCATGACGCTCAGCACTTCTTCCAGCACCGCCGGATTGTCGAAATTGAGATCGGGCTGATGGGAATAGAAGCGATGCCAGAAATAGGCACCCGCCACCGGGTCCCACGTCCAGTTCGATTTTTCGGTATCGCAAAAAATGATGCGCGTTCCGGCATAGGCCTGATCGTTATCAGACCAGACATAATAGTCGCGATGGTTCGAGCCCGGCTTTGCCTTTCGGGCGCGCTCGAACCAGGGATGCTTGTCCGATGTATGATTGATGACGAGCTCGGTGATGACGCGAATGCCGCGCGCATGGGCTTGCTTGATGAAGCGCCGCACATCCGCCATCACGCCATATTCTGGATGCACCGCCTTGTAGCCCGCGATGTCATAACCATCATCAAGGCGCGGCGAGGGATAGAACGGCAGCAGCCAGACAGCATCGACGCCGAGTTCGGCGATATAGTCGAGCTTGGCCGTCAGCCCTGCAAAATCACCGACGCCATCTCCGTTCATATCGAAAAAAGATTTCGGATGGAGCTGATAGATAACCGCATCCTTGTACCAGAGCGGATCGCCCCTGACGGCAAGATCGATCTTTTCCATCATGCGCTTGCCTCCGGCTGCAAACGCCAGATGGCATAAGGAAGGTCCGCCGGATCGAGGCGGATATGCTGCATCTTGCCGCGCCAGGTGAACGCGGTCTGGTGAATGAGGTCTTCAGCCGCCATCGCGCCATCGTCGGGCAGGCCCCATTCCCAGAGCGGAATTTCAATATCGGCTTCCTGTACGTGAAACGGATCGAGATTGATTGCAACAAGCAGAACATTGTCGCGGCGCGGCGTCTCTCTGGCGAAATAGAGTATCTGGTCGTTATAGGCGTTGTGAAATGTGATCCCGAGATGCGAATGCAGCGCGGGGTTCGCCTTGCGAATACGATTGAGCGCCGAGATTTCAGTGATGATATTGCCCGGCCGCTCCCAGTCCCAATGGCGGATCTCGTATTTTTCGGAGTTGAGATATTCCTCTCGGCCCGGCAGCGGCGTCGCCTCGCAAAGTTCAAAGCCGCTATAGATCCCCCAAAGACCAGAGGTGAACGTCGCCAGCGCCGCGCGGATCAAATGTCCGGCGCGGCCCGATGTCTGCAAGAAATGCGGATTGATGTCGGGCGTATTGACGAAGAAATTTGGACGAAAATAATCGCGCACGTCATCGCGCGACAGATGCGTCAGATATTCAGTGAATTCCGCCTTGTCGTTACGCCATGTAAAATAACTATAGGACTGCGAGAAGCCGAGCTTGGCGAGACGATACATGCGCTTGGGCGCAGTAAAGGCTTCCGACAGAAAAATCACATCGGGATGGCGAGCACGAATATCGCCAATCATCCACTCCCAGAAGGGAAAAGGCTTGGTGTGCGGATTATCGACACGGAAAATCTTCACGCCCTCGGCGATCCAGAAGAGCACGATGTCTCGTAGCGCCAGCCAAAGCTCGGGCACCGCGTCCGGCACGTAGAATTCGACATTGGTAATGTCTTCGTAGGTCTTGGGCGGATTTTCGGCATAGTGCAACGAGCCGTCCGGCTGCCACTTGAACCATTCGGGATGTTCTTTCAGCCAGGGATGATCGGGCGAGCATTGAATGGCGAAGTCGAGCGCCAGTTCGAGACCATAGCGCGCGGCAACCTCGCGCAGTCGCCGGAAATCATCCAGGGTCCCAAGCTCGGGGTGGATCGCCGTGTGCCCACCTTCGGCACTCCCGATGGCATAGGGGCTTCCCGGTTCGCCCGGTTCCGACGTCAGCGCATTGTTACGGCCCTTGCGATTGATACGCCCGATGGGATGGATCGGCGGAAAATAGAGAATGTCGAATCCCATGTCGCGTATGGCGGGCAAGCGCGCGATCACATCGTCAAAATTTCCATGGCGGTTTGGGTCGGCGCTTTGTGAGCGTGGAAAGAGTTCATACCAGCTTGCAAATCCCGCCTCCCGCCTCTCCGCCCATATGCCGAATGTAGCCGGATAGCGCGTAACAAAATGTCGGGGAGCGGCGAGCGCCATCGCCGCCGCAAGTTCGGACGCGGCGAGTATGCCGACACGCGCTGCATCCGTTTTCGCGCTGTCGAGCTTCGCCAGCGCCGCCTCGATGATCGTCTTCTCTGCCTCTGCGGCCTGCCCGCGCGCGGCGCTCAGTTGCACACGCGCCTCGGCAAACTCATTTGCCAGCGGCTTTTGTGCGGCGTGTTTCTTGGTGAAGCGCCTCACCACGGTCGCAAAATCATCCCACCAGGCTTCGATGGTGAATTGATACGCACCGAGACGCGCTAGAGAAAATTCCGCTTGCCAGCGATCATTGCCGATATTTTCCATCGGACACTGAACCCAGTTGCGCGCCTCCGCTGTTCGCCAGAGCAGCCGCACGGCGAGCACGTCATGCCCATCGGCAAAAACATCGGCCTCCACTCTCACGCGCTCACCGACAATGCGCTTTACTGGAAAGCGGCCATCATCGACGCTCGGTTCTATGTTCTCGATGGTGATGCGCGTCGCGCTCGTCGCCGCGTCGAGAGATTTGCGGCCTCCGTTTGCTCGCATGACCGGGCGGGACTTGCGGCTTGTGAAAATGCCGACCTGCCCCGGCCCGAGATGAACACTCGCGCCGTCAGGCGATAGAGCCGCGCCGCCGCCCAACGGCTCGAACTGTGCAAACTCCGGCGTTCTTTCGAGCAGGCTCCCAACATCTATCTCATGGGCATGCACCATATCTCCATTGGCGAGCAGCAGAGAAGCCTTGGTCGCTTGCGCGCCGTTCAGCCGCAAGAGCGCGGCAACGCTCGAGCCGGGCGCAGCGACATTCCATATCGCTCCGCCATTGGCCGCATTTTCCGCCGCCCAGCCATTGACCCTTCCAATGTCTTGCACCAGATCGAGATGCCCTGCCCCGTCTTCAAAGCCCATCGGAATCAGCAATCCGTCGCCTGCGAAAGCGGAGAGCCAGAGCGCGCGAATGGAAGCCGCCTTCAGCGCAGCGTCAGTGGGGGGCTGCGTCTCGGAGGGCGCGCGCGGAAAGGCGATGGCGGGTGCGACGGCGCGCGAGGCTGCTATATCGTCGAGCAACCAATCTGCGCGAAAATCCCACCAGCGCGCCGAAGAAAATACCGCGTCGAAACCGCAGCCGCGCAAAGCCTTGAGCCTTTCGCGCGACAGGCCGGGCGTCCATGCCAGAAACCGGCACATCGCATCGAGCCGGGAAACGCCTCTCGCAAGCTCCATCAATTCGCGCCAGACGGCTGGCGGCACTTTATGCGGGCGCTGGCATCTGAAGCCTTCGACGCCAAGTTCGATCCACTTCGCCATGCGCTCGGCCCACCAGTCGGTGGCGGCTCGCGCCACGGCGGCGATATCGAAGCGAATTTCCGCGACCTGCCCGCACTCCGCCATCTGCCGCGGGTCGATGGCCTCGTCGCTGTCAACAAGGCTGAACCATTCGCCGTTGCCCTCGCCGATCGCTTCCAATGGCGGGCGATTTATGGCGAGGTCGAGATAGAGCGAAAGCTTGCGTCCGCGACACGCATTGGCGATGACGGCCACATAATCGTCATCGAAAAGATGACCATGCGGCGCAGCGTCTTCGTTCCCCAAAGTGCGGCACGGCATGTCCGGGCAGGTCGCCAGAACGGTGTCGAAGCCCATCGCCACGCAACGGTCGAGCATCGCTGTCACATCGCCGGCCGCGCCGAGAAGCGAGGAATCAAAAGAATAAATGCGCCAGAATTTGCGAGCGGGCCGAACCGCCGCCTTGGCCATGGGTTCAGCCGACATCTTCATCAGGAAGGCACACCGACACGCTGGGGAAAGTCCTCAACGATTCAATCCGCGGATGAAGGATTGGTTCCGAGCCGCATTCCCGCCCGCGTGAGCCTGCGATAGACGCCGCGGTCAGCGACGTTGCTCTTTCCAGGCAATGATGGCGCGCAGCAACGGCTTTAGATGAAAGCTCGTCGCGGGACGGATTGCCGCCGTCACTCCATGCGCCTCCAGCGCCTTGTCCATCACCGGGCCGATGGAGGCCACCGGCACGCGCGCGAGGCCTTGCGCCAGTGCGTCCTGCAATCCGAATTCGCGCGCCACGGCGGCAAGGCGCTCGACCTGCGGTGTGCTGGTGAAAGCGACAAGGCCGATCTCGCCCGCCGCCATCGCGCGGATCGCATCGGCGACAAGGGCCGCCTCTTCGCCCGAGGAATAGCGATAAGGCGTAACGGGGAAAACCTCCGCGCCGCGTTCACGCAGCGCCTCGACCAGCGGCACCCCGCCTGCCCCCGGATAGAGCTGAACGCCGATACGGTGCCCCCGCAACTCTTCCCCCGCCAGTGCGTCGAGCACGCCCTTCGATGTCGGCTCCGGCGCGGCCAGCGAAGGCGTCAGCCCCAATTCGCGCAGCACGCGAGCTGGCTTCGGCCCGCGCGTCACGGTGCGCACATCCGCCAGCGCGGCGCGGAAGGCGGCCTCCCGGTCGCCGCGCGCGCAAAGCCCCATCAACCGGCGCAAACCTTCGCCGGTCAGCAGCAGCAAATCATCAAAAGGTTCGCACAGAAAAATATCGATCCAGGCATCGGCTTCCGCCCGGTCATCAAGATCGAGAATACTCACCAACGGACAACGCAAAACATGCCCACCCTCGGCTTCCAGCATCGTCGCAAACAGATCAAGCTCGCGGCTTTCGGGAACCAGTATTCTCAATCCATCGAGTTTACCGCTCATCGGCTCTCCACCGGCACACCTGCCAATCACACGATAACATCTGTATACAGATATTATCTTATCGAAACGACGCGCCGCATCCCATATTTCAGACCCGACATGGCGAACACAAGACTCAAGAACTTCCAGACAGACACATGGTGCCATCGGTGGAAAAATGAGGATGCCAGAAATAAAATGATGGTGCCCGGGGGCGATGACACTCATTCCCTCTAACCTTCTGAATTTGAAAGTGAATTTTTGTGAGATTCTCAGGATACCGTCAAAAATGCCGGTATTTGGGCATCCTACGCGGCGAGTTTCGACACATATTTGACGATTTATTGTACCACTGAATGGCGTGACGTCCAGTGCGGTTTGTCCGTGTACGTCGTAGTCTGCTTTGTGCTGGAAGCGGTCATCGCGCAAGGCAATCGATGACGGCCGAGGTGGGGCTGCCTCCAGACCGACCGACTCTAAGAAGCAAAGTAAAATTGCTGCCATTCAGCTTCAGACTTCATGGCCGCAGCATCCCAACATGATCGGCGTTGCATTTGATCGTCCAAACACGTCTAGTCAAAGCATTTGGGGAGTAGAAAGAATGCGAATTCGACTTGATCGAATTGTGGTCAATCAATTCAAGCGGATTGAAACGCTCACAATCGATTTGGCACCAGTGACTGCGCTGGTCGGTGGCAATACCAGCGGCAAAAGCAGCGCACTGCAGGCTGCGCAGCTTGGAGTCCCGATCTTGCAAGCGGCGCTCCGGGGCACCCACAGCAACGGCAGTCCAGATTTTGCGGGCACGGTCGCGAACGATGCCGTGCTGTTTCGTCCAACACAGAAGCTGTTGGGTCTTAGGCGCGGGGGCTCGGCGACACAAAATCTCGGTTATTCCATCACCTATCGTGGCGTGGATCTCGACACTAATACAAACAAAGAAATGACGATCGAGATACGCCGTGGAAAAAACGCGAACATTGCCATTACTCGACAGGGAGACGACGACTTAGCTGCTGTGCTCGCGAATGGAGACCACCCATTCTCAATATTCACACCGGGTCTCTCAGGTATTCCGATGCGTGAGGAATGGAGAACTAAAGGCTCTATGGATGCCGCCGTTATGCATGGCGATGCAAACCTATATCTCCGTACCGTGCTCGACCACCTTTTCACTCGGGATCTGGATGAATCGGCAAGGACAGCATGGCGTCATGGACGGGACATTGACTTCCTGCCAGATGGCGGGTGGAAAACCTTCTCCACGTTGCTCGATCGTTGCTACCAAGGCACCCGTATCGTCGTGGATCATGACCCGTTTCATGATCGTTACGTAAATGTTGATGTCGAAACACCCGACGCGAAAGTTACGATCGACATGGCGTCAACCGGCATGCTGCAAGTGGTCCAGATACTTGCATATGCCTGCTTCTACGCTCCGCCACTCCTACTGCTAGACGAGCCCGACGCACACCTCCATGCCGACAGCCAGTCCCGACTCTACGAAGCGCTGAGAGGAGTTGCATCGGAGACGCAGACCCGAATTCTTTTCGCTAGCCACTCGCCCCAGCTGATCCAACGTCTCATGTACGACCCCAATGCATCGGTAGTCTGGATGAGCGAGGGCAAGAAGGTTCCGGTCGACGACGCCCAGCGGCCCGCAATCCCAATCCTCATGACGCTCGGCGCGCTATCGGCCGGAGCTGACGCCTTCGATCCTGCACGGCCAGTAATCCTTTTGACCGAGGACAAGTTGCAGCAGCCGGTAACGGTGCTAGCTAAAGCGAACGGCGCGCCTGAGAACCTTGCTGTCCTCTCTTACAATGGGTGCGGAAACCTACCGGCGGCAAGACTTCTTGCGAATATGATCACCGACATGCGGCCCGACGCTCGGATTATCCTACACCGAGACCGCGATTTTCGGACCGACCCAGAGATGCGATTTGAGATATCCATCGCTGCCGCCGAGCGCCAGCGGAGCGGCGTGACCCGCGTCAATGAGGTTTTTACGCCCCTCAATGACGTCGAGCATTCGTTCACCCAAGCCGCGCATCTTAAAGAGGTTTTCAATAACCTCGCTCCAGACTTGGTCGACGCCGCGATCACAGACGTGACCGCCTTTAAGCGAGACGACCTAGTGAATGCTGCGCGCGTTGCTCGTGAGCAGGTCCACTCATCGCTGTATGGCAGCCCGCGCAAGCGCGGGAAGCCCGAATGGGCTGCCTCAGGTATGCCCGACAATGCTCCCCCTATAGGCGACTTCGTGCCTATCAACGGCCTCACCGCCGTTTCCTTCGAACACACTCACGGGAAGATGCTTATGGACGGTCTCCGTCCGAAACTTCACCACCATGTCGCTGGAGCCTCGCAGGCGTCGGAAAAGAGAATTTACACTGCAACTAACCATCTTAGGACGCCAGACTGGATAGCGGCATGCAATCCGCCACCGGACGAATGAGGCGTATCTTTAGCTGTGTTAACGGCTTGAGCTGATTCAATAGATGACAGCTCTCCCAGTTTTGCCGCCTGAAAGCCACCTGCCCGCAATCCACCCAAGATCCGACGCCACGAGCAAGAACGTGAGAGCTGGAAGCGGTCATGCCCCCTATCTTCGTGTCAGATAAAACGGCGCCGGCCCAGCGAGAACAAAGATCGTGGTGATCGACTACATGGTCGGCACTGGGAACGACTTGCCGACGACATCGGGTTCTCCGCGGTCAGCGTCAAACGTCTTGTCAGGCGTCTGTCAGAGAATATCCGCGCGGCCGTGCCTGCCGTCATTGAACAATGCGAGGCTGAATTCCCGTCACCGATATACAGGAACATTACCCGCCATATTGCCGGGCACTGCAGAAGCCTCGTCCACAATCTTGACATAGATCCAGAGAACAGCGTCGAGGATGAGGCAATCGACAATGACGACACCGGCCTTGGGGGTGGATCACATTTCGTAGCTCCATTTGCCACCCGGCGATCCGGTACCGATTTCATTGGCTCAAACTTAAACTCTCGGCTGAATGCCGTTAGCACCATGGTAAACTCCGGTTCCATCACGACGCCTAAACTTCGTGTCCGACAAACCAACGACAGATCAAGACGTCAAAACTCTTCAGCCACGAGTACGTAGCGAAAATTCTCAGACGCCTCAATTTTTGGTACCAGGGCCTCGCCATTCACTACTTCAGTTTGCAAAAAGTCCATTAAATCACTGCGACCAACATCGACTCGTATCCAGCTGTTGTCGACATAGTCGATCTCTAGATTCCGAGCTGTCTCCCACTTCTTTAAGGTCGGCAACCAATACATTTTCACTGGTTGGCGCAGCATCTCCGTCCTCTCTGAAGTCGTTTCACCCAATCCCACGGCATTAAACTCGACGATCTCTACCCAACACGAACTGTAAGTCATTTGTCGAACGACTCCTCACCACTCAATTTCTTGACTGTCGAACTGCACTAAAAATCTATGGCGAACCGACAATCCCATTTACAGAAATTGGGACAGAGCAAGCCCCAACCTAGGGTCACGTGGGCTTATAAATCCAGTTGAGTTCAAGCCCACTTTTTAATTGTTTAAAATATATATTTCGCCATAGATTGCCCGCACCTTACTCATCATAATGCACCGCATTAGAAATGGGGCGCTGCTGCCCGCCAAGAACGAACTCAGCCTAGAGATCAATATGGCAACGATAAACCAGAGCAAACTGAAAAGCGCGAGCACTGCGTCGTCCTCTTCGTTTCAGCGTAAAATTCGAATGTGTTTGGCTTGCTAGTAAACGCACCAGCCAGATTGGCGTGAGAACCAGTGAGCTAGCGAAGTCTTGCAGTTATTGCGCTCTCTTACGCGTCAATATCGACCAAATTGCGATGCCTACAGTTTTGACACGGAGGATGTTCGGGTGACGAACCTAAATACGGATCAGGCGACTCGACATGCAGTCATCAAACTTTTTGATGAAACACGGCGCAGGCTGGTTGAAACCGGTACGCGCAATCGTTTGATCCATGTCAACCGGGCCAATACGCGCGGCAATGTTCTGAATATCGTCAACGAGCGTTCGAATGACGTCTATGGCTTACTGTCCGGCGGCAAATCCATGCGTTTTCTGGCTCTAGGGAGCGACAAGAAGGAGGATCGCGGAGAATTGGTCCTTGCGGAAGTCAGTGAACGCCACTTCGATGAAGAACGATATATTGATGGGCAGCTTGAAACTCGACTTGGGCCCGACTCTCTTCAGAAAAAGTTATTGAAGATCGCTCGGGAAGCACAGACGGCCGAAGAAGAATCCGGCGTCAACATGCTCTATCTCGCAATGGGCTTTCTGACTTGGTACGAAGACAAATCATCAAGCATCCCGCGCGAAGCACCGCTCATCCTACTTCCAGTCGGGCTGTCGCGAAACTCCCGCACCTCGACATATGACATCCGCGCTCGCGACGAAGATGCGATGACAAACTTGCCCCTGCAGCAACGTTTGATGGATGATTTTGGAATTAATTTCCCGGAAATTGAGACCGATGAAGGCTGGAACCCTTCTGACTACTTTGCACAAGTCAACGACGTGATTAAGTCGCGTGAACGTTGGAAAATTGACCCCGATGCCATCCAACTTGGCTTCTTCAGCTTCAATAAACTGCTCATGTTTCGTGACCTAGAAATCAGCGCTTGGCCCGATGGCTCTCTTGCCACTCACGCACTTACCAAAGGACTTCTCTACGAAGGCTTTGATCGCGAAGAGCCACTATTCAAACCTAATGATCGGTTGGACGAAGTGTTGCCACCCGAAAAAATCTTTCACGTCGTAGATGCAGACGCATCACAGACAAAGGTGATCGAGGAAGTTCGGTCGGGGCGCAACCTGGTCGTCCAAGGGCCCCCGGGAACTGGTAAATCACAAACGATCACAAACATCATCGCCGCCGCGGCCCAAGATGGGAAACGAGTTCTGTTCTTAGCAGAAAAAATGGCGGCTCTTTCGGTGGTGCATGATCGTTTGGTTAAGGTCGGGCTGCGCGACGTTTGCCTTGAGCTACATTCACGAGGTGCGAACAAGAAATCCGTTCTCAGCGAGCTTGCCCGCACTCTATCGCAATCCGCAGCCGTGCCGGATTTGCCGGGTGCACCAACTGCACTCAAAGAAAACAGAGACCGTCTGAATGATCTGACAGCGGTCTTGCATCGTCAAATCGGTAATTCCGGTGAAACACCATACAGTTTGCTCGGGCGGCAATCCCTATTCATCGGAAACAATTGCCCCCCTCCAAGTCTAAGTGTCGAGAATTTGACTTCGATGTCGCGAGAGACAGAAGCCGCTCTTCTAGCAACAATCGAGGAGTATGGCTCTGTTTTGGCGCAAGAGAGGCGAACGTCACCGCACCCGTTCGAAGGCACACGCAATCTCAACCTCCAGCCCGTAGATCTTGCGCGTTTAGCAAACACGTTATCCGAAGCTCAATCGTCCATTTCCGATTTCACCTCGTCGATGCGTAGATCGATTGAGGCCCTAGGCTTACCCAATCAATTCACTCTCAGCGACGCAGTTCCATTGGCCGACGTCCTAGAACGGCTGGAAGGGTTCTCAGTCGGCAGTACCGATGTGGCGCGCTCAGTACTTGAATCGCCCGACATTCCCCGACTTCAGGAAGCTTTACAGGCTGGTGCCTCATGGCGTGATGCTCACGAAGTCGCTTCCGCTGTGTTTGTGGATACGGCTTTAGCTAACTCGGCTTCCCATCTGCGCGGAGCACTCACTGCGGGCGTTCATTCATTCTTTGCCCGCTGGGGTCGTCGATATCGTGGTGCGTCACAAGAGCTGGCAGGCCTTTTGCGGAAAGGCCTGCCGAAGACTGCAGCGGAACGAGTACAGCTGGTCGATCAGCTAACGACAGTGGCTTCACTCAAAGCAAATTGGGAAGGTGATGGCGACTACTGCAGCCGTATCCTACGAGATGCTTGGCGTAATGAAAAAACAGAATTTACAAAGCTACTAGCAATTGCGGCATGGTGCGTCCGACTGTCCGAAATCTCAATAAAACCATCTTTAAATAAAGTTCTCGAACTGGCCTCCCGGGCCGACGCTGTTGCGGCAATGCGCAAAGAACTGAGAGAAACAGTAGCCGTCGCCCAGAATGCAATCCAAAGTGCTGTGAAGACGCTTGATCTTGACCTCGCCATATTTGGCGAAGAAGAGCTCCATGCCGTCGATCTGGATTCCATGGCCGCGCGTTTCGGCATGATGTCCCAGGCAATGGACAGATACGCTTCATGGGCTAGACAGGCCCGACTACAGCAAACACTTGTTTCAACGGGAATGTCCTCTCTGGAAACACGCATGCGGTACGGAGATCTAAATGGCGCGGCCGCTGCCGTTGAATTGCGCTATGCTCGCGTTGAAAGTCTCTGGAAACATGCCCTTGCTGAAAACCCAGATTTACGTCGCATCGCTCAAGAGCGACGCCATGATCTGGTGAGCACCTTCGCCTCACTTGAACGCCAGCGACTAAAAGACAACGTGACCGGCATTCTGGCTGGGCATCTTGCGCAGGTGCCTCAGGGCGCGATGGGCGAGATGGGAGTCATTCGTGGAGAAATAGGCAAAAAACGAGGTCACATTGCACTACGACAGCTCTTCAACAGAGCGGGCACCGCCATTCAGCGCATCAAACCAGTATTGCTTATGAGTCCGATATCGGTAGCGCAATACCTACCTCCGGGAACCGTTTCGTTCGACCTCCTTGTGATTGACGAAGCCTCACAGGTCCGCCCGGAGGATGCACTGGGCGCGATCGCGCGAGCCAACCAAATCGTTGTCGTAGGCGACAAGCAACAACTACCCCCGTCGTCTTTTTTCGACCGACTGTTGGCTGACGAGGAAGATGAGACTGAGGGAGACGACGAAAACGTCGGCCCCGATCTACTGGAGGGCGCTGCCAAGATTGGCTCCATGGAGAGCATCCTCACCCTTTGCGAAGCGCGCGGCTTAGCCGGTCGCATGCTCATGTGGCATTATCGTTCACGTGACCCTTCGCTGATTGAGGTGTCAAACTTGGAGTTTTACAACGGTGATCTCGTTCTGCCGCCATCGCCACTACAAAAAGACCCTGCCTATGGACTTTGCTTCACGAGAGTGGATGGCGTTTACGACAAGGGCGGCAAACGAAACAATAGAAAGGAAGGTGAGGCGATTGTTGATCGAGTTGCAGAGCATTCGCGGCTGAACCCTTCGCAGTCTCTCGGAATCGTCACCTTCTCATTTGCCCAACGTAACCTCATCACCGAAATATTGGAATTGCGCCGCCGCCAGGATACCGCCCTCGATAGTTTTCTTCGCGAAGGACAATCAGAGGATCTTTTCGTTAAAAATATCGAAAATGTGCAGGGTGACGAACGCGACGTTATTCTGATCAGTGTTGGCTATGGCCCATCTACACCGGGTGGGCGACTGAGCAGCATGTCATTTGGCCCCGTCAACGGCGAAGGCGGAGAACGGCGTCTCAACGTGCTTTTCACTCGGGCACGCATTCGTTGCGAAGTTTTTGCTTCCTTCGATCCGGGCGACATTGACTTGAGCCACACGACGAAAACTGGTCCGCGCATTCTCAAGCGTTTTCTTGAGTTTGCTAAGAATGGCCGGCTGGATGAAAGCTCCCCCACTGGGGCAGATGCCGATTCACCGTTTGAAGAGGATGTTGCCAACGTAGTCAGAAGCTATGGCTTCCTCGCCGATCATCAGGTTGGCTCAGCGGGGTTCCGTATTGACCTTGGCATTCGACATCCCGATAAGCCGGGCACTTATATCTTAGCCGTCGAATGCGACGGAGCTACTTATCATAGCGCCCTGTGGGCGAGAGAGCGCGATCGGCTACGCCAAGATGTGCTCGAGCATCTTGGTTGGCACTTCCACAGGATTTGGAGCACAGATTGGTTCTACAATCGCAGTGCAGAAATTGAACGTTTGCGTCTCGCGCTGTTCGAAGCGCGTGACAAAGCAGAAAAAGGGCTACAGATAGAGGGCGCGAATGACGCGCATCCAGTCACGGTCGCCCAGAGTGAAGTTGGGGCTGCCGTTATTGAAATTCCCGATGTGGCTGAACGTCAAATGCCACCTTACGAACGTGCGGTGTTTGCAATCAAAAGTCAGAATGAGCCACACGAAACGCCGGTTTCCGCCCTCGCGGAACTGGTTCGCAGAATCGTAGAAGTCGAAGGCCCGATCCATGTGGAAGAGGTTGCGCGGCGAGTTGCCGCCTGCTTCGGTCGAGACAAGGCAGGCTCTCGGATTTTAACGGCCACACGAACAGCTCTGTCACATGCCCAGTCTAAAAAGCCGGGCCTGCTCACTGACAGGACATTTTGGTATACACAAGATCAGGCAGATGCATCTCCTGTGCGTGATCGCTCAGCGGAATCAGGAGCCACTCTCAAAGCCGCTAATATTTCTCTGTTAGAAATCCGAGCAGCGCTCAAAATCGCTCGCAATGACAATGCGGGGGGTGAAGATGCCGATCTGGTCAAGACCGTGGCACGACTGCTCGGCTTCAAACGGGTAGGCCCCGACTTGCAAGCTAGAATAACCGAGGGACTATAAGAATTCTGAACGTGCTCCCAAACTATGACCACGTCGGCTGATAAATTTAGACTTCATCTGAAGACAAGCTTGCCAAGTTTACCCGCCGGAAGATGAAACCTGATCAGCACTTGGTTACTTATCGGACCCTCGCAACAAGGGTAGTCCCAGTTCCTTCAGAAACGCATTGTGCTTCGTTGTCGACTCTCGAATCTGCTTCTCAATTATGATTAACTCGTCATGCGTGTCCGACAGATCGATCTCGATCTCCTGTTCGGCTGTGCTGATGTAGCGGGAGATATTGAGGTTGTAGCCTTCCTCGGCGATCCGCTCCATGCCGATGCGCTTGGAGTAGCGGTCCTCCTCCTTCCGGAATTGGTAGGTTTCGATGATCAGTCTCTGCTCGACCGGTTGCAATGGCATACCGGAATACGCGACCGCATGTACTCCTAAGGCGGCGGGCGGTTTCGAACTTTCCTCGAATCTCAAGCTTACGCAGCACCAACAAAAGGTCCTGCGCTTTAATCTCGCCAACCGAACGATCGCCGATAAGGACGTTTGCGAAGCCCAACATCCAGATCAACTTGTCGATCGTGACCTGTGCATGCCCCTCCCGCTTCTGCTTCTCAAGCCACTCATCGGCGACCACCCTGAAGGCGTTTCCGCCGCAGAGTTTCTTGGTCATCTTCTCAAGCTTGCGCTGATGGCAAGGGTCCTCTCCGGCGACAATCGTCTCTCGGGCGATGTCCCTTTCGCGACGCGCGCCTGCGAGCGTCATGTCCGGGTAGATGCCGACGGACAGGCTCTTGCGCTTGCCGCTGAAGCGGTAGTCATAACGCCAGCATTTTGCGCCTGTCGGCGTGATCAGCAGATAGAGAGAGTTGGCGTCTGCGAGTTTGTAGGGCTTCGCTTTAGGTTTGGCCGCCCGGATGGCGGTATCGGTCAACGGCACGGGTAAATCCCCCTCTCGAG
>CAZLLB010000029.1:0-21411 GCA_964560165.1 uncultured Parvibaculum sp.
GCCGAAATTGATCGCCTTGGCACGGCGGCGGACGGAGGGGTCCATGCCTTCGACCGGCACGCCGAACATTTCCGACGCCGTCATCGCATGAATATCGAGGCCATCGGCGAACGCCTGACGTAGAGCGCCGATATCGGCGATATGCGCAAGGAGGCGCAATTCGATCTGGCTGTAATCGGCGGAGATGAGCTTGTTGCCTTTGTCGGCGACAAAGGCCGTGCGGATCTTGCGACCGTCTTCGGTGCGCACCGGAATGTTTTGCAGGTTCGGATCGGATGATGACAAACGGCCTGTAGTTGTCGATGCGAGCGAATAAGACGTGTGGACGCGGCCCGTCTCGGGGTGGATGAACATGGGCAGCGCGTCGGTATAGGTGCTTTTCAGCTTGGCGAGGCCACGCCAATCGAGAACGCGCTGCGGCAGAGCATGGCCCTGCGCGGCAAGCGCCTCCAGCGCGTCGCTATCTGTGGACCATGCGCCGGTCTTGGTCTTGCGACCGCCTTCGTGGCCCATTTTGTCGTAGAGAATTTCGCCAAGCTGTTTTGGCGAGCCGATGTTGAAGCGCTGGCCGGCGAGTTCGTAAATCTCGTCCTCATATTGCGCCATCTTCTGTGCGAAATCGCCGGAGAGACGCGCCAGCACATTGCGATCGACCTTGATGCCAGCGCGCTCCATCTCAAGCAGCACAGGCACGAGCGGGCGTTCCAGCGTTTCGTAAACGACCATACGGCGCTCGGAAACAAGGCGCGGCCGCAGCGCATGCCAGAGGCGCAGTGTGACATCAGAATCTTCCGCGCCGTAAGCGATGGCTTTTTTGATCGGCACCTGATCGAAAGTGACGCGCGCCTTGCCGGTGCCTGCAACTTCAGAAAACGGAATGGGCTTGTGGCCGAGGTGAAGCTCAGACAGTTCATCCATGCCGTGGCCGTGCAGGCCCGCATCGAGCGCATAGGACATCAGCATCGTGTCGTCGAGCGTCGTCAGCTTCAGGCCGTGCTGCTCGAAGACGATGAGATCATATTTGAGGTTCTGTCCGACCTTGACGACGGAAGCGTCTTCAAAAAGCGGCCTCAGGGCAGCGAGCGCATCTCGCAGCGGGATCTGCTCGGAGTTCGCTTTGTTGTCGAGATCGAGATTGTCGCCGCTCCCGTGTTGCAGCGGGACGTAGCAAGAGTGGCCCGGTTCGGAGCAGATCGAAAAACCGACGAGGCGCGCCTGCATCGGATCGAGGCTGTCGGTTTCAGTGTCGATGGCGACGACGCCCGCCTCGCGCGCGCGGGTAATGCAAGCCTGAAGCTCTGCGAGCGTCGTGACACCGATATGTCTGGCATCGGCGAAAGGCGGGTTCGTGTCACTGCGCAGCGCGCCGGGGATGCCGCCGCGTTGGGATGGTGCTTCGTCGGTGGCTTTGGGCTTTGCCGCTGTCTGCGCTTGCACGGGGAGCGCGCCCGCTGGGGCGACCTTGTCACTATCGACGCCGGATTTCTCGGCGACGCGGCGCGTCAGGGTTGAAAATTCCATGCCTTTGAGAAAGGCGATGAGGCGCTCGGGGTCGGGCGCATGGATGCCCATGTCTTCGACGGGCACTTCGACGGGGACGTTTTCATCGAGCGTCACGAGGCGTTTTGAAATGCGCGCCTGCTCGGCAAACTCGATCAGATTTTCGCGGCGTTTGTTCTGTTTGATTTCGGGCGCGCGGGCGAGCAACGTTTCAAGATCGCCATAGGTGTTGATGAGTTCTGCCGCCGTCTTGATGCCGATGCCGGGAACGCCGGGCACATTATCGACGCTATCGCCAGCGAGCGCCTGCACCTCGATGACTTTTTCTGGCGGCACGCCGAATTTCTCGATCACCTCGGCATGGTTGATCGTCTTCATTTTCATCGTGTCGAGCATGTCGATGCCGCCGCCGACGAGCTGCATCAAGTCCTTGTCGGATGAGACGATGGTGACGCGGGCCCCTGCCTTCTGGGCGTGGCGGGCATAGGTTGCGATCAGATCGTCGGCCTCATAGCCCATCATCTCGATGCAGGGGACGGTGAAGGCACGCACCGCATCGCGCACCAGCGCGAATTGTGGACGCAGGTCTTCGGGCGGCTCGGGGCGCTGGGCTTTGTAGAGCGGGTAGATATCGTTGCGGAAGGTTTTGGCGGAGGCATCAAAAATGACCGCGAGATGCGTCGGCTCGAATTCGTCCTTCGTGTCCTCGATCAGCTTGTAGAGCATGTTGCAGAAGCCCGAGACGGCGCCGACGGGCATCCCATCAGATTTGCGCGTCAAGGGTGGCAGAGCGTGATAAGCGCGGAAAATATAGCCTGAACCATCGACCAGAAAGAGGTGGTCGCCCTTGCGCAGCGGCCTCGTGGGGGCCGCCGGGCTCACATTTTTTTCCGTATTGGCCTTCGTCACGCCGCGCGCCTTCCTATATTGCCTGTTCCAGGGTTCAGGTTTGACCCTGTTCCCCGCCCGATGTTACCAAGCTGCCTGGCCCCCTGGGCCCGCACTTTACAGAAGAGCCGCCGAATGGCCCATACACTTGCCGCGCAATCCGACATTCAGCCCGCTTCCACCCTCGCTCCTGAAGCACAAAGGCTCAATGCCATCGAAGCGCGGGGCTTGCGCAAAATCTACCGCGCGGCGGGCGGGCAGCCGGAAAAAGAGGCGCTGAAGGGCATTGATCTCGCGGTGCCGCGAGGCTCGATTTTTGGCCTGCTTGGGCCGAACGGTGCGGGCAAATCGACCTTTATCAATATTCTGGCCGGGCTGGTGATGAAAAGCACCGGCTCGGTTTCGGTCTGGGGTTTCGATCTCGACGCCAATCCCCGGCAGGTGCGCGCCTCCATCGGCGTCGTGCCGCAGGAATTGAGCGTCGATCCCTTCTTCACGCCCGCTGAAGTGCTCGACCTGCAAGCAGGGCTTTACGGCGTGCCCAAGCGCGAGCGGCGGACGATGGAAATCCTCGGGGCAATGGGGCTTGAGGACAAGGCCGACGCCTATGCGCGCTCGCTCTCGGGCGGCATGAAGCGGCGGCTGCTGGTCGCCAAAGCCATGGTGCATAATCCGCCGGTGCTGGTGCTCGACGAGCCGACGGCTGGCGTCGATGTCGAATTGCGCAAGCAGCTTTGGGACTATGTGAAGAACCTCAATGCACTCGGCACGACGATCGTGCTGACGACGCATTATCTGGAAGAGGCCGAAGCGCTGTGCGATCGCATCGCCATCATCGATAAGGGCGAGGTGGTGGCCTGCGAGCCGACGCAGAAACTCATCGCGCGCGTGACCGACAAGAAGCTCATCATACGGTCGGCATCGCCGGTGACGCCACAGATGGCCGCGATTGAAGGCTTGCGCACCGAGATTACGCCTTCGGGTGCGCTTTCCATTCAATATAATCCGATCGAGACCGGCGTGATGGGTATTCTGGACCGGGTGCAGAAATCGGGGATCGAGATCACCGATATCTCGACCGAAGAATCCGATCTGGAAGATGTCTTTCTCCAGCTCACCTCGCATCAAGACTGAGCGGGACGCCGAAGGCAGCTAGGCCGAGGCGCGCTTCACGAGTTCGCCCATCGCCATTTCAACCTTCGCCCCATGAACCGAAAGCGGCAGAAAAACCGCCTCGATCTCCGTGACCATATTGCTTTGCGCGAAGGTAGCCGCGCCATGAAGACGGAGCGGGCGGCGCAGCTCGCAGACGATGCCGAGCACTTTTGCGACCATCGAGGCGCTGCGCTCCGACAGGCTTTGGTCGAGCGTCCGCCCTGTGAAATCGCCCGCGAAGAGATCGTTCAAGGCCGTTCCCATCAAGCGGACCTGAAAATGCGCGGGGGAGACGGCCGGGGGCGCCACGTCGATCAGGAAAACAGTCGGCAGGTGGCTGACGATATCGCCGGGGCTGACATCGGCGCGGGCGGGCATGGGCCGGCCTTCGCGTTTGCCCGTCCAATAGGCATGAATCGCACGGAGGCGGCTGTCCTGAAGATTGAGCAGCGGATCAATAAAGAGATCGAAGGGCGAAAGCCTCAGAGCCGCCGGCATGAAACGCCTACTCGCATGGGACCTGCCGCCCCGAGGCGCAGGTTCTGGAACATCCAGAACCTGCTATAGGCGAAATCGAGCCGCCCGCCAAGCTCGCTCCCGCGGCCGCCAGCCGGATTGGCAGGGTAGTCGCATTCCACTAAATTGCTCGCACATTGAGGAATGTGAAAAGGCCATCTGGTCATGGAAACACGTGTTGCCGAGATCGCGCCTCGCATCTACCGCCTTTCGACCTTCGTGCCGGATGTCGCTCCGCCTATAGGCTTCACCTTCAATCAGTTCCTCATCAAGGCCGATGAGCCCCTGCTCTTTCATTGCGGGCCGCGCGCCATGTTTCCGGCCATCTCTGCGGCCATGAAAACGATCATGCCGATCGAGCGGCTGCGCTGGATCAGCTTCAGCCATGTTGAGGCAGACGAATGCGGGGCAATGAACCTCTGGCTGGCGGCGGCGCCCAGCGCTCAAGTCGCCCATGGGGCCACCGCCTGCAACGTCTCACTAGCTGACCTCGCCGACCGGGCCCCTCGCGTGCTGGAGGACGGCGAGGTTCTCGATCTTGGCGGACGCAGAGTTCGCTATCTCGATACGCCTCATGTACCTCATGGCTGGGACGCGGGCATGATGTTTGAGGAAGAGACTAAGACCCTCCTGTGCAGCGATCTTTTCACACATTTGGGTGATCCAGCACCCGTGACCAACGCGGATATTCTGGGGCCGGCCATGGCCGCCGAGGAGGCCTTTCAGGCAACGGCGCTCACACCGGCGATCAAGCCCACGCTGGCGCGGCTGGCTGCATTGAAGCCGGTGACGCTCGCCATCATGCACGGCTCGTCCTACAGCGGCGATTGCGCCGCCGCCCTTGATGCGCTGGGGACTTTCTACGACAAGCGCCTCACGGCATCTCTTGGCCATTGACCGGGCCCATTGTCTTAAGAACCTGTGCATCCGCACAATTTGAACTTGTAACCTGCCTTCGAAGGGCGGCGCGGGTCCATTTGGAGCCATCTTCCCGGCGGATTGTCAGGGCGGGTGGTTTCGACTAACTTGCGCCCGATTGGACGGTCGGCACGATGCCCGACCCGGCACCCGTAGCTCAGCTGGATAGAGCGCTGCCCTCCGAAGGCAGAGGTCACAAGTTCGACTCTTGTCGGGTGCACCAATTTTTCCACGGATGATTGAGGATTGATGGGCGACGCGCGGGCCGCGATAGGTCGCCGTGGCCGAGGAGAACGCCGCGCTTTCGGCCCCTCCGCACGCGCGAAGTGTTGCCTCGCAAACACTATCCAAACCTCTGTGCCGCGCGGCGGGTGGCGTCACGCCGTTGTCATCGAACTGCATCCGAACCGTCATTCAGCTCTGTTACTTCGCTCCCCAGGGGGCGACGTGGGCACGGGCTCGCGACTCGCAATCCTGCACGGTATTTCTTTATCAACAGGGAGACGTCGCATGACGTTGAGACAAATTCTGCTGGCAGGCACCGCGCTCGGCGCTGCGGCGCTGCTCGCGAGCCCGGCCTTGGCCGGTTCGGCAGCCGCCAGCCAAAACGAGATCGATACGCTTAAACAGCAGATGTTTGAAATCCAGCAGCGTCTCACCGAGATGCAGATCGCACAGACGAAGGAAGACAAGAACCCTGTCACGGTTTCGCTGAAGGACGGCAAGCCGAGCTTCAAGACGGCGGACGGCAACTTCACCATGGCGATCCGTGGCCGCGCGCATCTCGACGTTGCGAGCTACAACCAGAACGCCAACAGCAAGGCCCAGACGGGTGGCGGCCTCGATTCCGGTGCGAACTTCCGGCGCGCCGAACTCGGCGTCGAAGGCACCTTCATGAAAGACTGGGGCTACAAGCTCAACATGCAGTGGGGCGACTCGGGCGCTGAGCGCGCATCGACAATCAAAGATGCCTATCTGTCTTATGACGGTATCAAGGGCATCTCGATCATGGCAGGCGCCATCCAGACGCCCATGACGCTCGACGATACGACCTCGTCCAATGACATCACCTTCATCGAGCGTGCTTCGGCGGCGAACCTGGCGACCAGCCTTGGCGCAGGCGACGGCCGTATTTCTTTCGGCGCGAAAGGCAATACCGACAATTTCTACGGTTCGCTCTTCTACACGATGAATACAATCGGCACGACGGCGAACACCAGCAGCGAAGGCTCGGCCTTTGTCGGTCGCATGGCATATGCCTTTGAGCCCGCGGCGGACTGGAACATTCATCTTGGCGCGTCGGGAACTTTCAAGCCCGATACCGATGGTCCTGTTGAATTCCGCGACCGCCCGGAACTGCGCGTTGACCCGACCCGTCTCGTCACCTCGACGGCGCTGGTCGCCGACGATGCTTCCGTCTATGGCCCAGAATTCGCTGCCAGCTACGGCCCCTTCAAGGCCCAGGGCGAATATTACTTCTACAACGTCAATCGCACGGGCACGCTGCCGGACCCCGACTTCAGCTCCTGGTACGCGCAGGCTTCCTGGGTGATCACGGGCGAAGCCTATAAATACGACATCAAGGACGCGGCCTATAAGGGCGTGAAGCCCGCCAATCCGTTCAGCCTCAATGGCGGCGGCATGGGCGCATGGGAAATCGCGGCCCGCTACAGCCAGACCGACATGAACTACAATGAAGGTTCGGCTGGTACGGCAACGCCGGTTGGCGGTATCCGTGGCGGCAAGCAGAACATCATCACGGCGGGCGTCAACTGGTACCCGATCAATAATGTTCGCTTCATGCTCGAATATCTCGATGTCGATGTCGATCGCATGAACGGCGCTGGTGCTGATATCGGCCATAAGTACAACGCCGTGGCGGCTCGCGCACAGTTCGCCTTCTGATCCGACCCTCGCAGGATGTGTCAGCAAACCCCCGCCGGGAAACCGGCGGGGGTTTTTGTCTGAGCCCTCCTGCCGCTACTTTCAGTTGGACAAAGAAAAACCCCGCCGGGGAGGAACGGCGGGGTCAGTGAGAGCGCTGCCTGAGAAGAAAAGTCAGCCGAAGCGGCCGGTGATATAATCCTGCGTCCGGGTATTGACCGGGCTCGTGAAAATCTGGTGCGTGTCGCCCTCCTCGATCAGCGTGCCGAGATGGAAGAAAGCGGTGCGCTGGGAAACACGCGCAGCCTGCTGCATCGAATGGGTGACGATCACGATGGTGTAGTGCTGGCGCAACTCGTCCATCAGTTCTTCGATCTTTGCAGTGGCGATGGGATCGAGTGCGGAACAGGGCTCATCCATCAAGATCACATCGGGCTTCACCGCAATCGCGCGGGCGATGCAGAGGCGTTGCTGCTGGCCGCCTGAGAGGCCAGTGCCGGGCTGGTCGAGGCGGTCTTTCACCTCGTTCCAGAGTCCGGCCTTCTGGAGGCTCGCTGTGACGATTTCCTCAAGGTCCGATTTGCGGCTGGCAAAGCCGTGAATACGCGGGCCATAGGCGACATTGTCGAAGATGGATTTGGGGAAGGGGTTGGGCTTCTGGAACACCATTCCGACGTGCGCGCGCAACTCGACCACATCGAGATTCGAGGCGTAGATGTCGCTATCGTCGATGGTGATGGAGCCCTGAACGCGACAAATCGGAATGACGTCGTTCATTCGGTTCATGCAGCGCAGAAAGGTGGACTTGCCGCAACCAGACGGGCCGATCAGCGCTGTGACCTGATGTGCACCGATATCGAGATTGACATCGAAGAGCGCCTGTTTCGGTCCGTAGAAAACCGAAACATTTTCTGCCCTGATTTTTACTTCCATCGCTTCTTCAACTTGCGGGTAGGCCACAGCCTGAGTTGCAAAGCTCATCGTCTCGCTCATGTTTACCATTTTTTCTCAAACCTCTTGCGAAGGATAACCGCGGTCGCATTCATGATGACGAGGAAGCCCAGGAGAATAATCGTGGCGCCTGCGGTGCGTTCGATGAAGCCGCGCTCGGCGGCGGTCGCCCACATGTAAATCTGGACTGGCAAAGCCGTGGCGGGCTCCATCGGCGTTGCCGGATAATCGGCGACGAAGGCGACCAGACCGATCATGATCAGCGGCGCGGTTTCACCGAGCGCCTGCACAAGACCGATGATAGTGCCGGTCATGATGCCGGGCATGGCCAGCGGCACGACATGCTGAAACACCGTCTGCATCTTCGAGGCACCGACGCCATAAGCCGCCTCGCGGATTGACGGCGGCACCGCCCGGATCGCAGCGCGCGTGGCGATGATGATGGTCGGGAGGGTCATCAGGGTCAGCACAAGGCCACCGACCAGCGAGGCGGAACGCGGCAGACCGAAGAAATTTATGAATACCGCAAGACCGAGCAAGCCGAAAACGATGGAAGGCACTGCCGCGAGATTGTTGATATTCACCTCGACTATATCGGTCCAATAATTCTTCGGCGCAAATTCTTCGAGATAGACGGCGGCGGCCACGCCCAGCGGCACCGCAAGTATCACGACGATCAGCATCATGAAGAAAGAGCCGATGATCGCGACGCCAACGCCTGACGTTTCCGGCTGGCTGGAAGCGCCATAGGCGAACAAGCCCTTATTGAACCGCAGCTCCAGAGCGCCCGCGTCATGGAGCTGGTCGATCCAGCCGACCTGTATATTGGAAAGCTGGCGACGATCCTCCGGCGTTTCCCGTTTGATGGAGCCTTTCATCAAGGCGTCGGTATTGTCGCTCGCGAGCAGCCAGACTTCTTTGCTCTTGCCGATCAGGCTCGGATCATCAAGCACCATATCGCGTAGCTGAATGGCGGCACCGCGCGACAGGAGAGAGAAAACGCGAGTGCGCGCGACGCGATCTTCCGGCGAAACGCCGAGACGCGCCAGCAGCGCGTCGCGCACAAGCTTTTGATAATTGGCCGTGCGCAACTGCATGTCGTCGCGCTTGCCCGACGGGTCGATGACGGCTTCGTCGAAATTGATCGTGAGCTTCACACTAGTTTGCAGGAAAGCCGTCCATCCATTGCCGACAATGGATGCAAACAACATGACGAGGAAGCCGAGTGCGATCAGAATTGCGGAGACGCCGTATAAGCGAAAACGGCGCTCTGCCCTGTAGCGGCGCTTTATCAGCGCGGCGCGCGATGCCCGCTGGCGCGAACCGCTATCTGCGAGTGTCATCGTTTGAGCGTCGTCTGACATTATTCGTATTGCTCCCGGTATCTGCGCACGATGTAGAGCGCAACGACATTCAGCCCCAGCGTCACCGCAAAGAGGGTCAGGCCCAGCGCAAAGGCCACGAGCGTCTGCGGACTGTCGAATTCAAGATCGCCGGTGAGCTGGCTCACGATCTTCACGGTGATCGTGGTCACTGTTTCGGCAGGATTGAAGGTCATGTTGGCGGCGATGCCTGCGGCGAGCACGACGATCATCGTTTCGCCGATGGCGCGCGAGGCGGCAAGAAGCACCGCGCCGACGACGCCCGGCAGCGCAGCCGGCAGAATGACTTTCTTGATCGTTTCTGACTGCGTTGAACCCAGACCATAAGCGCCCTCGCGCAGCGATTGGGGCACCGCCGAGATAATGTCGTCGGAGAGAGACGAGACGAAGGGAATGATCATGATCCCCATGACGATGCCTGCCGTCAGCACGCTCGACGGCGAGATGTCGAAATTCGCGATTGCGCCGACGCTGCGCAGGAAGGGACCGAAGGTCACGAGCGCGAAGAAGCCATAAACGATTGTGGGAATACCGGCCAGCACCTCGAGCGCGGGTTTCACCACGGCGCGGACACGCTCGCTTGCATATTCCGACATGTAGATTGCCGAATAGAGGCCGATCGGAACGGCAACGAGAAGCGCCACCAGTGAGATGTAGATCGTACCCCAAAGAAGCGGGATGAGGCCGAACTGGCCCTCCCCGCCACCGGAACGGCCCGGCGCGGAGAAGCGCGGATCCCAGACGGTCCCGAAGAAGAAATCCGCTGGCGGAACGGCCTTGAAGAAATGGAGCGTTTCAAAAACAACGGAGAAGACAATGCCGACCGTCGTCAGAATGGCGACAGTCGAGGCCGCGATCAGCCCGATCAGCATGAGGCGCTCAACCGCATTCCGCGCCCGCTTCTGCGGCAGAAGATTGCGGCGGCCATAGATAAATCCCGCCAGCACGAGCAGCGAAACAACCGCCGTTTGGAGCAGGCTCGCAATCGCCATGCGAAAATTCAGCTTGTCGGCAATGCCGATCATATAGGGCTTGGCACCGCTGCCGAGCAGCACGCCCTTGCTCATGAAAAGCGACTGGAGATCGACATTGCCGTTGATGAGCTGGCGGTGTTCGTTTTCGTCGATCTTGCGCATGCCTCGGGCGATATTGCCGATGACCGACAGGGCGAGAGATTGCTGATCGGGGCCCTGCTGGCGTATTTCGACGGGCAGATCGTTCACGAGGCTCCGATGAATGAGCGATGGCGCGGCCAGCGACCAGAGCAGCGCGACGATGAGGGCCGGTACGACCGTCCAGACTGCGAGATGAATGCCGTGATAGACGGGCCGGGAATGAAAGTGCAGGCCTGCGCGCACCAGAGACGCAGCGCGACCATGTCCATAGATGAAGGCCGCCGCCGCGATGCAGAGCAGGATGAGCAATATCCACTTAGCGGCCATTCCGGCAATCCTTGGGGATGAGAGTTTCTGAAGCCTTTAAGGGTGGAGAACGGAGCCGACGACACCGGGTCATCGGCTCCGCTTCAAATCGAGCCGAAGTCAGTTTGAAAGCACGACGCCGTCGGCGACCGTCTTCTGGACCTCCAGGCGCTCATTGTCCGGCAGCGGCACCAGACCGTATTCAGCAAGCGGGCCATCCGGGCCGGCCATCTGGTCGCTGACGAAGAATGTGGCGTATTCCTTGAGGCCGGGGATCACGCCGATATGGGCCTTCTTCACGTAGAAGAACAACGGGCGCGAGACGGGATATTCGCCCTTGGCGACCGTTGCAACGCTCGGCTTGACACCATTGACCGAAGCAACCTGCAGCTTGTCGGTGTTGTTTTCGTAGAAGGAGAGGCCGAAGACGCCGATGCTCTGCTTGTTGGCTTGCAGACGGTTCAGGGTCTCGGTGTAGTCGCCGTCGATATCTACCGACGCACCGTCGTTGCGGACTTTCTTGCAGGCCTTGGCAGCGTCTTTTTCGTTCATGCCGCCGGCGATGTAGAGCGCCATGGCACCCGAAACCTGGCAGCCGATATCCAGAACTTTCTCTTCGAAAACTTCGCGCGTGCCGTGCTTCTCGCCGGGGATATAGGCAAGGATCTTCCAATCCGGGAAGTAGGGATTGATGTCCTTCCAGGTCTTGTGTGGATTGGCGACGAGCTTGCCGTCCACGGCGATCTTGTCGGCAAGAGCGAGGAATAGCGTCGTGGGGGAAAGCGCGAAGCTCGGACCCTTCGCATCGCTGGCAAAGACGATGCCGTCATAACCGAAGCGAACTTCGATAATGTCGCTCACGCCGCTCTTGGCGCAGGCTTCGCGTTCAGCCGTCTTGATCGGACGAGACGAATTGGCGATGTCGATCTCACCTTCGCCGACGCCTCGGCAGAACTGCTTGAGCCCGGCCGACGAACCGCCGGATTCAACGACCGGCGTCTTGAAATTCGGGAAAGCCTGGCTGAACTGTTCGGCCACGATCGTCGCATAGGGCAGCACGGTCGAGGAGCCAGCGATCTGAAGTTGTTCGCGCGCCTGGGCGGCACCGGCGGCCGAAAAGACGGTTGCAGCGACTGCGGCCGCCATCGTCAGGGATTTGAGTTTCACGTTCATTCTCCAGTTAAGGAAGCGAGGCGCCGGTCATCCATGTTCATGGAAAGCCCCCAGCACGCCCGGCCCATCCGGGTTCAGATGGCTCATCTCGGGCAGGCGCAGGCTAATTCTGGCGCGCGAACGTTTTGTAACGACGATGTGACAGTTTTGCGTCGGCGGCGCTGGCCTGCGCGCAAGAATGGCGGGCCGAAGCGGCGGCTTTCGAGAGCCCGCCCGTGCACAATAGATTTACGGGACCGCCGTTCGGTGTGAACGACGATCCCGTTTTATAGAAACTCGGAAACTGGAAAGCTAAGCGAAGCCGTCAGCCGCCATAAGGTGCGCGGGCCGCCGCGATGATAAAGAAGATGGCCATCATGCCGAGGGCAACGGAGAAGGGCACCACCACAACCTGAATCAGTGCGCTCCAACCGCTGATGCGGCCTGTGAAGGTTTCCACATCCATATGCAGGAAATCCGCCCAACCACTCCAATCGGTCTTGCGGTTGAGAAAGTGATCGGCCGTGTGTTTCATCGCAAAGGGGATGCCGAAGAAGACACCGAGGAATACCGTATCGACGGCAAGCACGAATGCGCCTTCTGCGTGACCGCCGAAGGTTAGCCAGAAAGCACCAAAGAGCCAGGCCCAGCCCGCCAACGCGGCAACATAGACGCCGGGATGGAGATCGTGGGAGACGGGCTCATTGCGGCCATTCGCAATTTCGGCGGGAGCGTCGTGATGCAAGATGGTACTCATGGATTTTCTCCTTGGGGATTTTCTCCCTGGCGGGCGCGTAGAGGATCGGCGGAAGCAGGGCTGAAGAACATGCCCATTTGCAGGCTCTCGGCGATGCGACCCGCGCGCTCCATGAAGGCGTCGGCGGTTTCAGTGGAACAGATTTCGTCCGTCGTCTGACGGAAAAGCTCAAGCCAGCGCTCGAAATGAGGGCGCTGCACGGCCTTGAGGCGCATATGCGCGACCATGGGCTGCCCCTTGTAGCGGCCCGACAACAGCATCACCGAGGACCAGAAAGCGAACATCTTTTGCAGATGCGGTTCCCAATTGTCGCCGATGACACGCTCGAAGATCGGGCCGAGGCCCTTGTCGGCGCGGACGCGCGTGTAGAAGGTGCGCACGACATTCTCGATTTCCGCTTCATCGGTAAGGGGCTGGGGAAGCGGGCGGCGGCGGGGTCTTTGAAGGTCGGTCATGTTCATGTCTATAAGACGCATATTAGATACCTCTTATCTAACTTGCCCTTCCCGCTAAAAGCAATATTCTGTATGTGCCTTTAACTGCGACAAATAATCCGAGGCGGCGCCATGAGACTGACCCTTTACACAGACTACGCCTTGCGGCTCCTGACCTATGTGGCGCTGAAGGGCGAACGGCTGACGACGATTCAGGAAATCGCCGACGCTTATGAGATTTCGCACAACCACCTGACCAAGGTGGCGACCGAGCTTGGCCGCGCTGGCGTGATCGAAACGCTGCGCGGGCGGGGCGGCGGGCTGCGGCTCGCACGCGCGCCTGAAGAGATCAATATCGGGACACTGGTCCGGCGGATGGAGGATGACAGCCAGCATGTCGAATGTTTTCAGGCAGCGACGAATAACTGCCGGATATCGCCGTCATGCAAATTGCGCCATGCGCTGCGAGTGGCGCTGGAAGCCTATTATGCGGTGCTCGACGAGATGACACTGGCCGATCTCATCGACAAGCCTCAGCCCTTGCGCAAGCTGCTCGCCATTCCGGCCTGATCTATCGCAACCCGTGGAGACGGGCGCGCTCGATATCATCTTTCAGGGTGCGGGCGGCGAGCAGGAAGTGGAAGGCCGACCAGATCCAGACGACCGAAATCGTCAGCAGCGAATAGCGCAGCGATTCCTCGCCATAGGCCGGGTGATAGAGATCGCTGAGAATACCCGCAAGCTGCGGCCCAAGGCCCATGCCGATCAAATTCAGAATGAGAAAGAGAACGGCGGAGGCCTGCGCGCGCATCCGCACGGTGACGAGCGCCTGGGTCATGGCGAGCGCGGGCGCGACATAGGCCGCACCGGCAAAGGCTGGATAGACGAAGAAGATCAGCGCCATCACCTTGTCGCCAGAGAGATACATGGCGACGGAGAAGGGAAAGCAGAGACCGCCGATGATGCAGAATACCCAGACGTTCCAGCGGATGTCGCGCTTGCCGAGCTTGTCGGCGAAATAGCCGGTGAAATAAGTACCCGCGCCGCCTGCAAAGCCGATGATGAGGGCGAGCGATGTGCCGATGGCACCGGGCGACATTTCAAATGAACGCGCGAGAAAGGCGGGGAGCCATGTGACACCCGCATAGCCGCCGATGGCAGCCAGCGCCGCGCCGAAAGAAATATGGCGAAAGGATTTTTGCGACCAGAGCAACGAAAAGACTTCGCCGACCTTTGGCGCATCAGCCTCGCCCTGCGTGATCAACCCGTCGGCCTGCCCGCGGCGTGGCTCCTTCAAGGTGAAGCGCACCAGAAGTGCAATGAGCAGGCCCGGCGCGCCGACGATAAAGAAAGCAACCCGCCAGCCATACCATTGACTGACCCAACCGCCGACGAGGAAGCCGATCAAGATACCGAGATTGATGCCGAGCGAATAAAAACCCATCGCAGCTGCGCGCTTCTCGGGCGGAAACATATCGGCGATCATCGAATGGGCGGGCGGGCTGGACCCCGCCTCACCGACGCCCACGCCGATGCGGGCCAGCGCAAGCTGGGCAAAATTCGTCACGAAGCCGCACACCACCGTCATGCCGGAAAAGATTGTCAGCGCCAGCGTGATGATATTGCGGCGATTGCCGCGATCGGCCCACATGGCGATGGGAACACCGAGCGTTGCGTAGAAAATCGCAAATGTGAGACCTGAGAGAAAACCGAGCTGCGTGTCGGAGAGGCCGAGGTCTAGCTTGATCGGCTGGAGCAGGATCGCGAGGATCTGGCGATCGACGTAATTAGCCGTATAGGCCAGCATCAGCACCATCAGCGCGTAGCTGCGATAGGCAGGCGTGAAATCCGCCGCCGGCACCGCACTCGCCGCGCGCACGGTAATTCCGCCGCTCACCTGATCGGTCATCCCTTGTCCCCTCCGCGATTTGCGGCTCTGCGGGCTCCCCGCCCGTGGCCGCATTTGAGCTAAAGCGTATCAGGCGCTTATGGCGACGCAAGCGGCGACACTGACGCAAACCCTTGGAAGCACATACATTTCTGTCAGCATGTCGGAATATTTTTAAACTGCCGCAGGGGCATCGGAGAGGCGACGGAGATGTCCGTTTTTGGCGAGCGAGGTTTGACGGCGAAGAATAGACTGGCCTCATGACAACAGACCTCGATCCAGACCTGTGCTACCGCGCCTTTCTAGCCAAGGACGCCCGCTTCGACGGGCGCGTCTTCGTCTGCGTCACCTCGACAGGCATCTATTGCCGCCCGGTCTGCCCGGCGCGGGTGCCCAAGAAAGCCAATTGCCGGTTCGTTGGCAGCGCCGCCGCCGCAGAGGCTGCGGGCTTTCGCTCCTGCCTGCGCTGCCGCCCCGAAACCGCGCCGGGCACCCCGGCATGGGCGGGCACGCAAGCAAGTGTGGCGCGCGCCTTGCGGCTGATCGAAGAAGGCGCGTTGGACGAGGGCGGTGTCGAGGCGCTGGCGGATCACGTCGGATTGGGTGCGCGGCAGTTGCGGCGGCTCTTCATCGCTCACGTCGGCGCGACGCCGCAGGCCGTGGCCGCGAACCGGCGGTTGCTCGCGGCCAAGCAACTCATCAGCGAGACCGATATGAGTTTTGCCGACATCGCTTTCGCGGCGGGCTTTCAAAGCCTGCGACGTTTCAACGATGCGGTGCGGGCAAGCTATGGCGTCGCGCCGACGGCGCTGCGGCGCGGAGCCGCGCGCGAGACGAGCCGCGATGCCATCGTGTTGCGGCTCGGCTATCGCCCGCCTTTCGATCTGGCGCGGATGCTCGACTACCTCACCTTTCGCGCTATACCGGGCGTTGAAGATATTTCGTCCACGCAATACAGGCGCACATTCCGCCTCGGCGCTGCGCACGGCACGCTTGGCGTGACGGCGGGCAAGAAGGCGAACACTCTCGACATTTCCATTCGCGCCGATGCGCCCATTCGCAATGATGGCGCGCGCAGCAACACCTCCACGCCGATCCGCCAGATCGCAGCGCGGGCGCGGCGGATTTTCGATCTCGACGCGGAGCCAACGGCAATCGCCGCCGCTTTCGCGCAAGACCCCGTGCTGGGGCCGAGACTGGCGCAAGCGGGCGATATTCGCGTGCCGGGAGCTTTCGATGGTTTCGAGCTTGGTGTGCGCGCGATCCTCGGCCAGCAGGTCTCGGTGAAAGGCGCTTCGACGCTGGCGGGTCGCGTGGTGAAACGCAGCGGTGAGGCGCTGGCGCAACCGGACGGCGCACTGACGCATTATTTTCCGACGCCGGAAGCGCTGGCGGAGAGCGATCTTTCGGGCCTTGGCCTGACGGGCGGGCGGATTTCAGCGCTGAAAAATTTCGCGCGCGCGGTGGCGGATGGCGAGGTGAGCTTCAGCCCGGCGGCGAGCCTTGAAGACAAGGTTGCAGAGCTTTGTACGGTGCCTGGCATTGGTCCGTGGACTGCACATTATATTGCGCTGCGGGCCGTGGGCGAGCCGGACGCTTTTCCTGCCGCCGATCTGGGTTTACGCAAGGCGGCGGGAGACGGCGGGATGATTTCAACCAAAGCGTTGGAAGAGATGGCGCAAAGCTGGCGGCCATGGCGCGGCTATGCGGCGCTGCTGCTGTGGATGCAGCCTGATATCAAACCGCTCGCGATGGCGGCGGAGTGAGGAGAGCGACATGAAAAAGACAGCGACAGCGGCGAGCGATCTCGCCTCAAAGAGCATCAAGACACCCATCGGCGATCTGCGGATCGTCGCCAGCGAAGAAGGGCTGGGCGCGGTGGTCTTTCCCATCGAGACGAGACGCTCCTATGGCGATGCGCGCGGCAGCGTGGCGGCACGGATGCATCTCGATCAGGCGATCGCGGCTCTGAAGGAATATTTCGCGGGCGATCGCAAGGAGTTCAAGGATCTGACACTGGCACCAGTGGGCACGGCGTTTCAGCTCAGCGTGTGGGCGGCGTTGCTGAAAATCCCCTTCGGCGTGACTAAGACCTATGCCGATATTGCGCGCCAGATCGACAACCCCAAGGGCATGCGCGCCGTGGGGCTCGCCAACGGGCGCAATCCCATTCCTGTGATCGTGCCGTGCCATCGGGTGATCGGCACGAACGGTTCGCTGACGGGCTTTGGCGGCGGACTGCCGACAAAGAAATGGCTGCTGGAGCATGAAGGGATTTCGACGCCGAGGCTGATCTAGGCCTTACACTCAGGGCAAGGACGGAATAGAATCGACGCCGGATCACAATCTCGCGAAGGCATAGAGTAGCAATGACAGAAACACAAAACGCGCTGACACAGGGCGCGCCGTCGAAGTTTTGCTATGCCTGCGGCACACAAATCGATCCACGCGCAGAAATCTGCCCCAAATGCGGCGTTCGCCAGAAAGCGCCGACGGGCGGGAAAAGCCGGATAGCGGCGGCGCTGCTCGCATTTTTTCTCGGTGGCTTCGGCGTCCATCGCTTCTATCTCGGGAATATCGGCCTCGGTTTTCTCTATCTGATTTTCTGCTGGACCTTTATTCCTTCCATCATCGCTTTCATCGAGTTCATCGTTTTCCTCGTCATGAGCGATGATGAGTTCAATCGAAAATATAATTCCTGACGAGGAGCCAGCCCCTGGATGACCATCCGTTGCGAGACGAATGGATTGCCACGACCTCTCACACACATCACGCAATGACTCTTACGCGCCACCACTGGACCCGCTAGATTAGAGGCTGGTTCAGTTTATTGAGAGGCAGCGCAAATGTTGGGCAATGGTTACGGCGGGTTTCTTGGCCTGATCATTCTGATCGCGGATATTTATGCCATCATCAAAGTGGTGCAGAGCAACGCTACGACCATCTCCAAAACGGTGTGGGTTGTTGTGATCCTGTTCCTGCCGGTACTCGGCTTGATCTTGTGGTGGCTGTTCGGCCCAAAGGGCTGAAGGGAACTATCGAGGCCGTCTGTTTTCCAAAGAAGAGCTAGCAATTTCCGCTGCCTGTCACTCCGGCCCTGTGCCGGGGTCCAATAGCCGCTGGCTCAGCATTTGACGCCCCTGGATCCCGGCACAAGGCCGGGATGAGAATTGGGGCTGGCTAAACGAACAGTGATGCGAGATCGGGTTCGCCGTTTCGCGGCAGGGCGATGACCTTTACGCCTGCGAAGCGCGCGATGGTCTCCACGGTTTCTTCAAGCGATACGGGCTCCGAGAGCGACTCGCTGACGACGATGGCGCGCGGCGTCAGTTTGTTACGGGCCATCACGTCGAGCGTTGTCAGCGTGTGGCTGATCGTGCCGAGATAGGAACCGACGACGAGGAGCGGCGCGAAACCCGGGCCGTTCAGCGCCAGCATCCAATCGAGAACGGTGTGGGTTGCATCCAGCGGCACCATCAGGCCGCCGACGCCCTCGATCAGCAGCGGATCGTGGAGCGCACTGCGCGCCTTGCAGTGATTGACCAGTTCCGAAAAATCGATCTCCGCGCCTTCGCGCGCCGCCGCCATGTCTGGCGAAAGGGCAGCGGTGAAACGCCAGCGCGAAATGTCTTCGGCGTTTTCATATTCGACCGGCTCGCCGAGTGCGGCGAGGATTGCGGCGGGATCGCTTGCCGGGAATGTCGTCTCGTCGAGACCGCTGACCACAGGCTTGATAGCGCGAATGGGAAGCCCGCGCGCGCAGAGCTGGCGGATCAGCAAGGCCGACACATAGGTTTTACCGATATCGGTGCCGGAAGAGGTGATGAAGATCGTGGTCATTCTATTCAGCGGCCTTACGCGGCAGGATGTGTTCGCGCACCAGCGTTGCAAGCCGCGCTATGTCCTCATCCTTGTGCTCAGCAGTGAAGGTGAAGCGCAAGCGCGCGGTGCCCGCAGGCACAGTGGGCGGGCGGATGCCGGTGACGAGGAAACCTTCAGCCTCAAGCAGCGCGGAGGCGCGCAACGTTGCATCCGCATCGCCGATGATCAGCGGCACGATGGGGCTTTGCGCGGCAGGCAGGTTCAAGGCGCGGGTGAAGAGGTTTGCCTTGCGCACCGGCAGCGCGGCGTAATCGGGCGCGCTTTCGATCACATCGAGAGCGGCGAGGGCGGCGGCGACGGAGGCTGGCGGCAGGCCTGTCGAATAGATCAGCGTGCGGGCGCGGGTGCGGAGAAAATCGATAACGGGTTTCGACGCGCAGAGATAGCCGCCATAGGAGCCGATGGCTTTGGACAGCGTGCCCATTTGCAGCGGGACATCGGCCTTGGTGCCGGTGACGAAGCTTGAGCCACGTCCCTCGCCCACAACGCCGATGCCATGCGCGTCGTCGGTCATCAGCCAGGCGTCGTATTTATTTGCGAGCGCGGCCAGCTCCATGACGGGGGCGAGGTCGCCATCCATGCTGAACACACCATCTGTCAGGATCAGGCAATGTTTCGCCTTGGCGCGATGCGTGGCGAGCAGCGCCTCGACATGGGCGAGATCATTGTGGCGGAAGATATGCGCTTCGGCGTCTGACAGTTTCGCGCCGGTGAGCAGGCAGGAATGCGACAGTTCATCGGCAAGGATCAAATCGCCAGCGCCGGTGAGCGAGGGAATGATGCCGAGATTTGCGAGATAGCCTGAGCCGAAGATCACGCAGTCTTCGGCCTGTTTGAGTTTTGCAAGGCGCGCTTCGAGTTCGGCAAAAAGCGGGTGATTGCCGGTGACGAGGCGCGATGCGCCCGAGCCCGTGCCATAGCGATCGGTCGCGGCCTTTGCCACCGCGACGACTTTGGGGTGATGCGAGAGGTTGAGATAGTCGTTGCAGCAGAAGGAAATCAGCGTGCGGCCATTGCGTCGCACTTCAATAGCGCCGTAGCGATCCGTTTCGATGAGACGGCGGCGGAGGGAACGCGCCTCGAGGTCTTCGAGTTTCGCGCTCGCCAGATTGTCGAGCGAGGCGCTCATGCCGTGACCCGGATCACGGGCTTGCCGATCATCTTGCGTTCGAGCAGGCGTTGCAGCACCGCGCCCGCCTCGGCGAGCGGAAAACTCGCCGTGGGTTCGGGATGGATTTTGCCGCTCTCCACCCATTGTGAGAGCTTCGAGATCAGCGGGCCGTTGGTCTTGGGGTTGGCGCGGATTTCGCCGCCCCAATCGACGCCCACGAGAGAGGCGCGTTTCAGCAGCGCGAGATTGAGCGGCAGTTTTGGGATCTCGCCATTGGCGAAACCGACGACGAGATGGCGGCCGCCCGGCGCGAGGCAGCGAAAGGCGGTTTCGGAATATTGGCCGCCGACCGGATCGTAAACGACATTGACGCCGCGCTTTTCGACCAGCGCATCGAGCGCCTTGCGCCATTCAGGTTGCGAATAGTCGAGCACCATGTCGGCACCATGCGCTCTGGCGGCGGCGCGTTTTTCCTCAGACGAGGCAGCGGCGATGACGCGCGCGCCCATGGCCTTGGCGACGTCGATCGCCGCCATGCCGACGCCGCCCGCCGCGCCCAGCACCAGCACGGTTTCGCCCGGCTGGAGCTTGCCGCAGGTCTCAAGCCCGTAAAGCGCCGTGCAATAGGAGACGAGGAAACCGGCGGCGGCAGCCGCGCTCATGTCGCCAGGAATGGTGGTGCAGATGACGGCGGGAAGGGCCACCTTCTCGACCAGCGCACCTTTGTTGGACAGCGCCATGACGCGCGAGCCGATGAGATCGCCCGAGACGCCCTCGCCCACTGCTTCGATGGTGCCGGCGATTTCGCTGCCGGGGATGAACGGCAGTGGCATCTTCACTTGATAAGTGCCGCGCACCAGCAACGCATCGACATAGCCAAGACCGGCAGCTTCCACCGCCACCAGCACTTCGCCGGGGCCGGGCACCGGCTCGCCCAGAGTTTCGACCGCAAGGCCCGCAGGCTCGCCGTAATTGACGCAGCGGATAGCACGCATTGACATGACTTTCAGTAGGGAAAGGCGTTTGCGACCGCAACTTACCGCGCCTTGCATTGCGAAGAAAGCCGCCTATGCTTCGCCGAAACCCTGTCCCACCCCACTCAATTCAAGGGGAATTTGGCGCCCATGACCATCCAGACTCGTATTGAAGAAGCGACCGCCCCGATCCATGCGGGCGTGACCGCGCGAACCAATCCGGATGATGTCCGCCATGACTGGACGCGAGAGGAATTGCAGGCGCTTTACGATCTGCCCTTCAACGATCTGATTTTCGAGGCACAGCTCGTTCATCGCCGCTGGTTCGACCCCAATCAGGTGCAGAAATCGACGCTGCTGTCGATCAAGACGGGCGGTTGCCCGGAAGATTGCGGCTATTGCTCGCAAAGCTCGAAATTCGACACCGGCCTTAAAGCCACGAAGCTGATGGAAGTGCAGCGTGTGCTTGAGGAAGCCCGCAAGGCGAAGGACGCGGGCGCGTCGCGCTATTGCATGGGCGCGGCCTGGCGCTCGCCCAAAGACCGCGACATGGATGCCGTCTGCGCGATGATCGAAGGCGTGCGCGCCATGGGCATGG
>CAZLLB010000030.1:0-20863 GCA_964560165.1 uncultured Parvibaculum sp.
CTGATGGGTGGCCCAGACATGTCGCGTATCGACTTGCCGGTTTGGCCGCCCCTTTAAGGAGGCGGCCTTTTTGTTTCTCCGTGCGGAGTGAAGGCAGCCTCAGAGGGGCGCCTCCGGTTCGCAAACGGAGAGAAAAATGATTGAGCATTACCAACGCACCAGAGATTTCGTACCCATGAAGGAGTTCGACCTCGGGGGCGTCGTGCCATGGGGTCGTCGTTTCGACGAGTATGAAGCCTTCTTCGCGCTCAAGGATATTGCGCCGGGGGCCTCCATTCTCGATGCGGGTGGTGGACCGGCTTCCTTCGCGGCGGAGGCTGCGGCGCAAGGCTCTGACGTGACTGCCTCCGATCCGATCTATGCCTATTCCGGTGACGATATTCGGCGGCGTTTCGATGAGGCGGCGGTGGCGATGCGCGCAGGTATGCGTCTCGCCTCTCATCGCTTCAGGTGGAACTTCTACGGTTCGGAAGAGCGGGTGCATCAGCGCCGTCGCGATGCGCTGGATTTGTTCCTTGCCGATTTCGCGCGGTATGGAGCAAGGCGCTATGTTCCGGCTTCGCTGCCGGAACTCCCTTTCGCCGACAATGAATTCAACCTCGCGCTTTCATCGCACTTCCTGTTTCTCTACGGCGATGAGCTGGATGGCGCTTTTCACATGGCGGCGGTGCGCGAATTGATGCGTGTCGCGCGTGAGGTGCGCATCTTCCCGTTGATCAATCTCGACGGGCGGCCATCGAGCCATTTGCCGGTTGTCATTCGCGATCTTGAGCGCGACGGTTTCGAGCCTGAGCTTGTGCCCGTGCCTTTCGAATTTCAGATCGGCGCGACGCAGATGCTTCGCGTGAAGAAGGGTGGCTAGAGCTCGCGATACAGCACCAGCGCATCGACAAGGCCAAAACGTGGGTGGTCGAAAGCTTCAGGCAAGCTGTCCACGATGCCGAAGCCGCAGGACTGCCAGAGATGGACTGCGGCTTCGTTGCGCGAGACGACAAAATTGAACTGCATGGCGCTGAAGCCTCGGGCCTTGGCTTCACGCAGCGAGTGTTCGCACATGGCGCGCGCGACGCCGCGCCCGCGCGCCGCCTCAGCCGTCATGTATCCGCAATTGGCAACATGTGCGCCGCCGCCGCGATTGTTGGCGGGCATATAGTAGGTGCCGAGAGTTTCGCCGCCATATTCGGCGATGAATACCTCATGGCCGGGCGTGTGCCAGTAGGCAAGCGCTCCGCTCTCGTCAAGGTCGCGGGGAAGCGGGTAGGTTTCACCCGCGCGGATCGTCGGCTCAAGGATGCGCCATATAGCGTCTTCGTCTTGCGACGTTGCCGGGCGTATCAGCATTGCTCGAGAAAGCGATCAAGCTCCGCCAGCACCTCCGGCTCATCAAGGAAAGGCACATGGCCGCGATCCTTGACGGTCACGCTGGCGAAGTTTGAATGTTGCTTCTCCATGCGCTTCAAGGTTTCGGCACTCAGAATATCCGAATTCTCGCCGCGAATGGTAAGCACCGGCACATGGCCCAGCGCTTTGAATTGCGGCCACATGGCGGGCAGGGCGCCGTTGGCGGCTTCGAGCCCCTTGCGCATGGCGACGCCGATCTTGCCGTCATAGTCGATTTTCGGCAGGCCGTTTTCCTCGGCAAAGGTGCGCCGCGCCTGCTCGTACCAGTCGTCGCCGGTCATTGTCGGAAAATCGCGCTCGCTCATCATGCGAAGCCTGAATGCGGCTTCTGTCCACGAGCCCGGAGCTTCCATCACGCCTGCATAACCGGCGATGCGCTTCAACCCGTCGATCTCGATTTCCGGGCCGATGTCGTTCAGCACCGCGCCGCGCACCGCGTTCGGACGTTGCGCCGCCATCAGCATGGTCACAATGCCGCCGCGCGACGTGCCGATGAAAACGGCCTGATGGATACCCGCCGCGCCCATCAGATCGAATGTATCGAGCATTTCATTTTGTGGCGTGTATTCGCTCCAGCTCTCGCAATATTGCGATCTCCCGCGCCCTCGAAAATCCGGGCAGAGAACGCGCCTCGTCGTCGCCAGCCGAAGCGCCAGAGCGTCGAAATCCTTGGAGTTGCGCGTAAGGCCGGGGAGGCAGATGACCGGCGGATTCACGCCGCCCCGTGCGCCATAGTCCTTGGCGAAAAGTCTGAGGCCGTCCTGTGACGTATAGAAAAGCTCACGGCAGGGGACCGTATTTTCGGCCGTGCTCATCGTTTGCCGTGTCCACGTTTGGGCGCGAGCGGCGTTGGGGCCGTTACTGGCGCGGCCATACTGGTCGAGGATTTGGCGTCGGCCAATTTTTCTTCTTCCTCCGCCACAGGCGCCATGGCGGACATTGGAATGAGGGGCGAGGCCAGAGGTATCTTGCCGGGAACGGGCGCAGCCGCCGTGATCGGCGTGCCGGTGTTGCGGCGGATATCGTTGCTCAATTGGATTTTTTGCGCGCTGCCTTTCAGCCGGGTTCGATAGATTTCGAGGTTTTCCATCACGCGCTGTACATAGTTGCGCGTTTCGGAAAAGGGAATGCTCTCGATCCAGTCGATCGGGTCCACTGCGGTTGAGCGTGGGTCGCCATATTGCCCCCGCCACTCGCTCACGCGCGTTGCGCCCGCATTATAGGCGGCGATGCTCATCACAAAAGAGCCGCTATAGCCCTCGATCAGATCGCCGAGATGCGCCGAACCCAGCATCGCGTTATAGGCGGGATCGGTGGTCAGACGGTCCACTGAATAGGGAACTGAAATCTGCCGTGCGGTCGTGCGCGCCGTGGCGGGCATCAGTTGCATCAATCCGCGAGCGCCCACCGGACTTCTGGCGGCAGGGTCGAATTCACTTTCCTGCCGCGACAATCCATAGACCAGCGCCTTTTCCACCGGCGGACCCTTCGCGGTGTATGCCGGCATGAACGAGACGGGATAGGCGCGCTGCGGTAGTAGCATATTGCGCTGCGCGGCGGTCTTGGCCACGCGGAGCGAGAGCTTGCGGTCGTTGAAGCCCAGCGCCATATCGGAGAGCTGTGCCAGTTGCTGCGGCTCATCCAGAATGTCGGCGAGGTGTAACATGAAGCTCCACGCCTGACCGTCGCGATTGAGGTCGTGCAAAATTTGCGCGGCGTGAACGAGTTCGAGTTTCTTGAATTCAGCCTTCTCCGCCGCCGACGAGGCGGGATCGCTTTGCAGCTTCAATCGCGCATCGCCGCCCTCAAGGCTTGCAAGCGCCACCGCGCCGAGTTGCCCGTAGAATGTCGTCGGATAATGCGAGGCGAGGCGGTAATAGAGCGCGGCCACTTTCTTGTCGCCTTGGGCGGAGGCGGCGCGGGCCGACCAGTATTCGGCGCGCGCCTTGCTGATCGGTGTCGATACGGCATCCTTCAAGCGCAGAAAATGCGCCAGTGCTTCGCCGGGCTTGTTCAGATATTGAAGCGCGATCCAGCCGCAAAAAAACTCGGCTTCGGCATAGTCCGCCCCCTCCTTCAGTCCATGCTGCGAGACGATGGCATAGGCTTCCTTGTACTGGCCGTCGGCCAGCGCTACGCGGGCCGCGATCTTGCGTTCCACCCACCACGCACCGACATCCACAGCATGATGCGGTTTGGCGGGTGCGGTCAGGATCATCGGCACGGTCATGCCGTCATTGCCACGCTTGCGCTCATAGCGGATGCGGTCGAAGAGCAGGCCGTTATCGTTTTTCAGCGAGCGCGGCACGCGCGCCACGGCGTCGTCAGCATTGTTTGAGCGCGCAATCAGCCGGATGCGCGCTTCGGTCAGCGCTCGCGCGTCATTGCCGATCAGGGCCGCGGTGGTCTTGGCGTCCGTGGTGCGCCGGTCAGACAGCAGGCGATCAAGGCGCGCCTTATGTGTAGCGGGTGTCAGATAGGCGCGGAAATTCGCCAGAATTTCTTTCTGGCGCACGGGCTCGAAATCATTTTCCACCCAGGCGCGCCTTATCCACTTCTGGCCGACTTCCTTCTGGTTTGCGCCGATCAGCGCCTGACCGAACCGGATCTTGCCTTCGCCGGTCACCGGGGAATGCGCGGAAAACCAGTTGATAGTGTCCTGATTGCTGGCCGGGAAGGCGAGCAGAGCTTCCTCGGCGCGGCGTGTCAGCAGCGCCTGGCGAGGCCAATCGGGGTTTTGCGCCTGAAAGGCCGTGATCTCGGCCAGCGTCGCGCCGGAATCCTTGGCCACCAGCTTCGACCACAGGATCAGCTTTGCCGCCACCGGATCGCTCAGGCGTTTCGTATGACGCATCGCTTCGGGCCAGTTCTTCCGGTCCGCTTCTTTATAGGCGTCGGAAAGGGCGTCGATGTCGGCTTTGGTCAGTAGCGTCGAAGTCACTGTGGCGAGGTGATGCCTGGGCTTGGCCGCCGCAGCATGGGTTTTCTTCTTGTGGCTTTTTTGATGAGCCTTTTTCTTGGTTGTCGTCTTGGATTTGGTGTCCTTCTGCGTGGTGCTGGCTTCAGCACCGGAAACGGCAAGAGGCCCGGCGCTCAGTGCGAACGCCACCAAAGGCGCAAGCAGCGCCGTGGTCAGTTTCAGCGACACGATACGGGCACGATCCGGCAATCAAGCGGTCCATTCTTCAAAAAATTGCCGGATGCCCCCGGCTGCGACGAAGACGCTCTTCGGTGAACTGCAATTCCACGTCAGATTATCGTTTATTGAGACTACCAACGTGCTAACAAGCGGGGCAACACCGCGCAAGGCCGCAGCCCCGTTTGCGGGCGTTTCCTTGCCGCTTCCACAGCTTATGGTTATCTTCCGCGCCACCCGACCGCTCTCGGCGGGTCATTGGAGCAAATTCAGATGTTCAAGGGATCGTACGTCGCTCTCATCACCCCGTTTCGGGACGGCAAGGTGGATGAGGAGGCGTTCGCCAAACTGGTCGAGTGGCAGATCGCCGAGGGTACGCATGGGCTCGTTCCTTGCGGCACGACGGGCGAATCGCCCACGCTCAGCCATGCAGAACACAAGCGCGTCGTCGAAATCTGTGTCGAGGTGGCGAGGAAGCGCGTTCCTGTCATTGCGGGCGCTGGCTCCAACAACACGCTCGAGGCGATCGAGCTGACGAAATTCGCCAAAAAGGTCGGTGCCGACGCTGCCCTCAGTGTGACCGGCTACTACAACAAGCCGTCGCAGGAGGGCATCTATCAGCATTTCAAGGCTGTGAATGACGCGGTCGATCTGCCGATTATCCTCTACAATATTCCCGGCCGCACCATTGTCGATATCAATCTCGAGACCATGACGCGTCTGTCGAAGCTCAAGAACATCGTCGGCGTCAAGGATGCCACGGCGAACCTCGCCCGCGTCAGCCTCCAGCGCGAAGCGATGGGGTCGGAGTTCATCCAGCTTTCCGGCGAGGACGGCACAGCGCTTGCCTTCAACGCGCATGGCGGCGTCGGCTGCATTTCAGTGACCGCCAATATCGCGCCGAAGCTCTGCGCCGAATTCCAGACCGCGACTCTGGCGGGTGACTACGGCAAGGCCCTAGCGTTGCAGGATCGGCTGATGCCGCTCCATCACCATCTGTTTGCCGAACCGAATCCGGCGCCGGTGAAATATGCCGCGAGCCTTCTCGGCATGTGCCGCGACGAGTTGCGTCTGCCGCTTATGTCTGCGACCGAGCCGGTGCAGGCCAAGGTGCGCGATGCGATGCGGCATGCCGGTCTGCTGAACTGATACTCAACAGGCATTGAGGGACCATGTCCTCTAAAAGCGGCGGCGCCAAGAAAAAGCTCGGAGACGGCCGGACGCTCATTGCCGACAACCGCAAAGCGCGATTCCATTATTCGATCGGTGACACGTTCGAGGCGGGCGTCGAGCTTCGCGGCACGGAAGTGAAGTCGTTGCGCGTCGGGCAGGGCAGTCTCAACGAGGCTTATGCGCAGACGACGAAGCAGGGCGAGATCGTGCTGCTCAACGCCTATATCCCGGTCTATCTGCAAGCTCATCAGTTCAATCATGAGGCGCGGAGGCCGCGCAAATTGCTGCTGCACCGGCGAGAGATCGACAAGCTTTCGCAGGCCATCCAGCGTCAGGGCATGACGCTGGTGCCGTTGAAGATGTATTTCAACGAAAATGGCCGTGTGAAGGTCGAGCTTGGTCTCGCGCAGGGCAAGAAGTTGGCCGACAAGCGCGAAACGGAGAAGCAACGCGACTGGCAGCGCGACAAGGCGCGGCTGATGCGCGAGAAAGGCTGAGCCTTTGCCTTTCCTGACATGGATTTTCAGCCGCCCCTACCTGCTGCTTTTCCTGACGGCGTTTTTCTGGAGCGGCAATGCCATTGTCGGCCGAGCCGTCATCCATACCATGCCGCCCATCGGCCTTGCCTTCTGGCGCTGGTTTCTGGCTTTCCTTATCGTGCTGCCGTTTGCCCTGAAGCCGTTGATCGCAGATTTTCCGGTGCTCAAGGCGCATTGGCTGCGCATTACCGTTCTCGGCCTGCTTGGCATCTCCACCTTCAATGCCTGCCTCTATATCGGCCTGCACAGCACGCAGGCGATCAATAGCGGCCTGCTGCAATCGGTCATGCCGATGCTGATCATTGGCATGATGGCTTTTCTCGGCGAGCGCCCCAGCTGGCGGCAGCTTGTCGGCATCGTCGTCGCGTTGGCCGGTGTCCTCGTCATGCTCTTCCGCGCTGATCCGGCGTTACTCGCGGCCTTCTCGCTCAATCGTGGCGACATATGGATCACGGTCGGCGTCATCGTTTACGCCATCTATTCAGTGGCCCTGCGCTGGCGGCCGCAACTCAATCCGTTGAGTTTCGTTGCCGCGACTTTCGCAGTGGGCTGGCTCTCCATGCTGCCGCTCTACATAGCCGAAACGCTTCATGGCGATCCGGTGAAGCTCATCCCGGCCAATCTCGCGGCCATCGGCTATGTGGCGATCTTCCCCTCACTGATTTCCTATCTCTGCTTCAATCGGGGTGTTGAACTGCTGGGTGCCTCGCGGGCCGGGATCACGCTCTATCTCGTGCCCCTTATCGTCAGCCTCATGGCTATCGTGCTGCTGGGTGAGCCATTTCGCCTCTACCATGCCATAGGCATGGCGCTTATTCTGGGCGGCGTGGGCTTTGCCGAGCGCGGGCGAAAGGATCAGCAATGAGCGGCGATGAAAATCCGGGCCTGATCGGTAAGATCAAGGACAAGCTTATTCGCTCCAAGGAAAAGACGGCGGAAGAGCACCGCCACATTACAGGTCGCATCGATCTCGGTCATGTGAAGCGCTTGCCGCCCGGCCAGCATCTTGTCGAGAAATGGCCCATCCTCGATCTTGGCGTGCAGCCGGATGTGGCTCCGGATGCCTGGCGCTTGAGCATCGAAGGTGTTGTCGAAAATCCGACCACGCTGACCTTCGACGATTTCATGGCATTGCCGCAGGAGCGTTTCGTCAGCGATATTCATTGCGTCACGACCTGGAGTCGCTACGACAACCACTGGGACGGTGTGTCGGCAAAGACGATCATCGACCTCGTGAAGCCGAAGCCGGAAGCGCGCCACGTCATTTTTCATTCCTATGACGGCTATACGACTAATATCAAGCTCGCCGTTTTTGCCGAACCCGATGTCTTGGTCGCCCATAGCTGGGAAGGCAAGCGGCTGACGCGAGTGGATCATGCGGATCGAATTCAGCGCCACCGACAAGCCCGGCTTCTGGGAAGAGCGCGGCTATCACAACGAAGCCGATCCGTGGGCGGAACAACGATATAGTTGATGCGATCCCTGGATTTGATCCAGCGGTTCCAGTGCGCTCGAGCCGAGGGGCTTTCCGCGCTTCACGCCTTGTCGAGATAAGATCGAATATCCTTGAATACAGCGTGAAACATTTCCGGCGTCAGGCGGCGCGTATTCGTGTTGTAGCGCGAGCAATGATAGCTGTCGAAAAGGCGGACGCCATTGCCTATGTCGTGGCTCGCCTGATGGCCGAAGGCGAATTTTGCGCGACGCAACTCGTGAGCAACGATCACACTTTCATGTGCGACACGGCCGAGCGCCAGCACGGCGCGCAATTTCGGCAGGGCAGCGAAGCGGCCCGTCAGGAATTGCATGCAGGTCTTGGCTTCAAGCGGCGTCGGCTTGTTCTTTGGCGGAACACAGCGCACCGCATTCGTGATCATCGTATCGACGAGCTGCAATCCGTCGTCGGGACGTGCATCGAATTTGCCCTTCGAGAATCCGAATTCATGCAGCGTCGAATAAAGAAGATCGCCAGCGTAATCGCCGGTGAAAGGTCGCCCCGTGCGGTTCGCTCCTTGCACACCCGGTGCGAGGCCGACGATCAGCAGGCGTGCGTCATTGGTACCGAAAGACGGCACGGGTCCATTGAACCAGTCGGGATGCGCCGTTTGATTGGCGTGGCGATAGGCCACGAGGCGCGGGCAGAGCAGACAATCGCGCGGCGGCTCGGCGGCTGAAATGGTGTCGCTGTCCATCTTGTCGCTCAGGCGCTCGCGGGCAGGTCGTCGTCGTCATCCTCGTCGTCATCTTCATAATCGTCGTCATCATCTTCATTGATGGCGGTGGGCTGCGGCGCGGCCTGCTGACGCGGATGGTGGTTGCCATCTTGGTTGCGACCGATGGCAGCGCGCATCGTGTCGAGATCGACGAACTGGTCGGCCTGACGGCGCAACTCGTCGGCGATCATCGGCGGCGAGGAGCGCGTCGTTGAAATCACCGTGACGCGTTTCCCCTTGCGCTGGATGGCATCAACCAGGCGACGGAAGTCGCCATCGCCCGAAAAGAGAATGAGGTGGTCTATATTTTCCGCCATCTCCAGCGCGTCGATAGCGAGTTCAATATCCATATTGCCTTTGATCCGGCGGCGGCCCTGCGCGTCGGTAAATTCCTTGGCGGGCTTTGTCACGACGGAATAGCCGTTGTAGTCGAGCCAGTCGATCAGCGGCCGCAGCGGCGAGTAGTCCTGCTCTTCCAGCAGTGCCGTATAGTAATACGCCCGGATCAGTATGCCCTTGCTGCGGAAATGTTCGAGCAGGCGTTTGTAGTCGATGTCGAAATTGAGGCCGCGAGCGGCTGAGTAGAGGTTCGCACCGTCGATAAAAAGCGCGATCCGCTCCTGTGAATAAAAATTCATGAGATATGCCTACAGGCTGCGGTTGAAATGAAAGACGGCAAGGTGCCGGTTCTCTATGCGGCGCACAGGCTATACAAGGGGACGAACTTTAGAAAACGGTTTCCGATACCGGGAAACAGTTTGGATGCTTGAATGATACTGATCGGAATGGGCGCTAACCTTTCCACTGTTTATGGCGGCCCTGCGGCTATGCTTGAAGCGGCTATTTCAGTCATGCCGTCTTTTGGCATCACGGTTAGCCGCCTCTCGTCCTTCTACCGGACGCCCGCCATGGCCCAATATGTCCAGCCGCCATATGTAAATTCCGTTGCCGCTATCGAGACGGCGTTGCCTGCCGCCGAATTGCTTCAGGCGCTCCACCGGATCGAGGCGCTTTTCAGCCGGGTGCGCCTGGTCCGTTGGGCGGCGCGCACCCTCGACCTCGATCTTCTCGACTATCACGGGCAGATCGTCACGGCACGGGGGCCTCGCGGGCCGGAAGCCGGGGCGGGGCCGCTGCCCATGACCTTGCCTCATCCGGGCATTGCGGAGCGTGGCTTTGTCCTTGTTCCACTTCAGGAAATCGCTCCGGAATGGCGCCATCCCGTTTTGGGGGAAGGGGCCGCCCGGCTGATCGAGCGCCTTACAGCGGCGCAAGGGAAGGGTGCTATTGCTGAAATCAAGCGAATCCGGTCTTGAGCTGCGCTGTAACAGCTTGTTTCTGCTTGCCTTCCCCGGCCCCAAACCTTACATAACGCAATAACCCAATTTTACCCGGAGTCCGATTTATGGCGCGTGTGACCGTTGAAGATTGCGTGGATAAGGTGCCGAACCGCTTCGAGCTGGTTCTGCTCTCGGCGCATCGCGCCCGCGCAATGTCGGCTGGCGCCGAACTGACCATTGATCGGGACAACGACAAGAACCCGGTCGTCGCGCTCCGCGAGATTGCCGAAAAGACGATCACCCCGGTCGATCTGCGGGAAGACCTGATCGGCAGCATGCAGAAGCGTGTTGAAACCGAAGAAACCGAAGCAGAAGCCCAGCAGCTTCTGACGTCCGGCGAATCCACCGAAGCCCCCGACACGTTCGGCGCCGCCGTTGGTTCGAGTGACCGGATGAGCGAGGAAGAGCTTCTTCGCGCCATTCAGAGCCAGATCGACTCGCCGCAGCAGAAATCCGCTGACGCAGACGAAATGGACGCGGAAGACTGAGCGAAGGGACGGAGGCGAATTTTCACTCCTGTACGCCAATCGAATTTGAGCGCCGCCCCGGCCGGAAGGTAGGGCGGCGCTTTTGTTTTGCGGGTACGATATTCGTGCACACAAGGACGACAGAGGATGCTGCGTCAGTACGAGCTGGTTGATCGTGTTCTAGGCTATGATCCGCGCGCGGACGAAGCCCTGATCAACCGTGCGTATGTTTATGCCATGAAGAAGCATGGCAGCCAGATGCGAGCGAGCGGCGATCCTTACTTCTCCCACCCCATCGAAGTCGCGGGCATTCTCACCGATCTGAAGCTCGACACGGCGACCATCGTCACCGCCATTCTTCACGACACCATTGAAGACACCGGCGCGACGATGGACGAGCTTGCCGATCTTTTCGGCGTTGAAATCGCCAACCTTGTCGATGGCGTGACCAAGCTCACGCGCATCGAGTTGACGTCGGAGCGTTCCAAACAGGCGGAGAATTTCCGCAAGTTCCTGCTCGCCATGTCGAATGACATTCGCGTGCTGCTGGTGAAGCTCGCTGATCGCCTGCACAACATGCGGACCCTGCATTTCATCAAATCCGCCGAAAAGCGCCAGCGTATCGCGCAGGAGACGATGGACATCTATGCGCCGCTTGCCGGGCGCATGGGTATTCAGGAAATTCGTGAAGAGCTTGAAGACCTGGCATTCAAGGAGTTGAACCCCGAAGCGCGCGAGACATTGCTGAACCGCCTGAGCGAATTCAGCGCGGAGAGCGGCGATATCATCGAGCATATTACGGAGGAGTTGCGCGCTGAGTTGCAGGCCCGCGGCCTCGCCTGCGAAGTCGATGGACGCCAGAAGCGGCCTTATTCGGTTTGGCGCAAGATGGAGCGCCGGGCGATTTCACTTGAGCAGCTTTCCGATATTTTCGGCTTCCGCGTCATGGTTGATGATGTTCCCGATTGTTATCGCGCGGTCGGCATCCTGCATACGAACTGGCCGATGGTGCCGGGGCGTTTCAAGGACTATATCTCGACGCCGAAGAACAACGGTTATCGCTCGATCCACACAACGATGATCGGGCCAAAGCAGAAGCGCGTCGAAATCCAGATCCGTACGCACAAGATGCATGAGGTCGCCGAACTCGGCATCGCCGCGCATTGGCACTACAAGGAAGGCGCCAGCGGCGCTGAACAGTCGGAGGAGTTTGCGGGCACCTTCAGTTGGCTGCGTCAACTCATTGAAATGCTCGAGCATGGCGGCTCGCCTGAAGAGTTTCTGGAACACACCAAGCTCCAGATGTTTTCCGATCAGGTGTTCTGCTTCACGCCTAAAGGATTGCTCATCACCTTGCCGCGTGGCGCAACGCCGATCGACTTTGCCTATGCCGTGCACACTGAAGTCGGCGATAGTTGCGTCGGCTGCAAGATCAACGGGCGGCATATGCCGCTGCGTTCTGTACTGGTCAATGGCGACGAGGTTGAGATCATCCGCTCGCAGGCGCAGCGGCCTTCGCCTGCCTGGGAGGCTTTTGTCACCACCGGCAAGGCGCGTTCGGCCATCCGCCGCGCGATCCGCTCTGCCAAGGAAGCCGAGTTTGGCCGCCTCGGTCGCCAGATTCTGAAGGGCGTCTTTGAAGTTGCGGGCAAAGAAGCGAGCGATGTCGTTTTGCAGCGGGCGCTCCACGCCTTGCACAAGGACGATCTCGACCAGCTTCTCGCTTCCGTCGGCGATGGCACGCTGTCGGCGCAACAGGTTCTCGATACGGTCTTTCCGGAGCTGCCGGTCAAAAAGGGTGGCCGCCGCAAACTGGCCAAGGGCAAGGATGCGGATGATCAGCGCGGCGTGGTGCGTATCAGCGGCGCGGGCAGGGGGCTCGCGATCCGCATGGCGCCCAACAGTTTCCCGCTGCCCGGTGAGCGCATTGTAGGCATCATCACGCCGGGCCAGGGCGTCACCATTTACCCGATCGACGCTCCCGTGCTGGAGGAATTCGACGGCGAGCCGACGCGCTGGCTCGACGTTGCATGGGATGTCGATCCCGATCACGCGCAGATATTTCCCGCGCGGCTCAATGTTACGGCGCGCAACGAAGTTGGTGCGCTCGGCCATATCGCTTCGCTTGTCGCCGACTATGGCAGCAACATCACCAATCTGACGATGACGCAGCGCGATTCCGATTTCTACGACATGCAGCTCGATCTTGAGGTGCATGACTTCAAGCATCTGACGCGCATCATGTCGGCGCTGAACGGCATTTCGGTGGTCAGCAAGGTCATTCGCCCGCGCCAGTAGGACGTGCGACCAGGTTTGGAATCTGTTATCCCGTTGCGATCCTGATAGGCGGTCAACAAGAGGCCACATGAAAAAAGAGAAAGTTCTCAAGGAATTCGAGAAGGTCGGGGCGCTCCTTAAGGGACACTTCATCCTATCGTCTGGCCTTCATAGTCCGATGTTTCTTCAGAAGGCGCTCGTCTTCATGCACCCGAAGAGCACCTCGAAGCTCTGCAAGGCGCTGGCGAAGGAAGTCGCGGAAAAGATCGACATCGACAAGATCGACGCCATCGTTTCGCCTGCCATGGGGGGCATCATTCCCGGCTATGAAACGGCGCGGCATCTCGGCGTACCGGCTATGTATGTCGAGCGCGAGAATGGCGAGTTCGTGGTGCGGCGCGGCTTTCCGCTGCATAAAGGCATGCGCGTATTGATGGTCGAAGACATCGTGACCACGGGTGTTTCGTCGCGCGAGTGCATTGCCACGATCAATGCGACCGGCGCGCGCGTCGTTGCGGCGGCATGTCTCATCGACCGTTCTGGCGGCAAGGCGGAAGTCGGCGTGAAGTTGATCTCTCTGGCACAGGTCGATATTCCAACCTATCCAGCCGACAAGCTGCCGCCCGAGCTTGCAGCGCTTCCGGCCATCAAGCCCGGCAGTCGGGGCTTGGCTTAGATGATGGGAAGGAAACTCCTTCGTGTTCCAGCGTAGGGTCGCGCTTCGTCCTTTACAGCGGTTGCGGGAATCGCTTTGGCCCAGCATCGGCTGGAAACGCGCGACCATTTATGTCTGGCGGCGCGTCTGGCGGCTCAATGGCACACCGCATGTCATTGCGCTCGGCGTTGCCGCGGGCGTTTTCATGTCGTGCACGCCGTTTCTTGGCTTCCACATTATTGCGGCCATGGTGATCACATGGGTTCTTCGCGGCAATATTCTGGCTGCGGTTTTCGGCACCATGGCTGGAAACCCGGTTACATATCCGCCGGTCTGGCTCGCTACCTATGATCTGGGCAACTGGCTGATTGGCGCGCAGGCGCGTGGGGATATCGACATCACATCGACGCTGATGGGGCCGAAGGCTTTCGACATGATCCTGCCAGTTCTTGTCCCAATGGCCGTAGGGTCTGTGCCGATAGGGCTTGCTGCTGCGCTGATTTCATATTTCCTTATCAAGAGCACTGTCGCAGCCTATCAGTTGCGCCGCCGCGAACAGCTTGAGGCGCGCGTGCTGAAACGTACGGTGCAGGCGGACACGGAGGATCAGGAATGAGTGGAGCGAAGTCGGCGCATCTGCGCCTTGGGGTGAACATCGATCACGTCGCCACCATCCGCAATGCGCGCGGCGGCGATCATCCAGATCCCGTGCGCGCGGCAGAAGCGGCTGCAACGGCCGGTGCCGATGGCATCACCGCGCATCTTCGCGAAGATCGCCGCCACATTCGCGACAGCGACATCGAGCGGCTGATGGGCGAAATCCGCCTACCGCTCAATCTTGAAATGGCGGCGACCGAAGAGATGCTGGCGATTGCCCTTCGCCACAAGCCGCACGCTGTTTGCATCGTGCCGGAGCGGCGCGAAGAGGTGACGACCGAGGGCGGGCTTGATGCGGCAGGCCAGCGCGATCATCTCGTGTCCTACGTCAGCCGGCTTGCCGATGCGGGTATCCGCGTCTCGCTCTTCATCAATCCCGACCCGCGCCAGCTCGAAGCCGCGTCTTCGCTCGGCGCGCCCGTCGTAGAGTTGCACACGGGCGCCTATGCCCATGCGAAAGATTCAGGCGATGCCACCCGCTACGACGTGGAGCTTGCCCGCATCGTTACGAGCGCACACGAAGGAGCAGGGCTTGGCCTAGAGGTTCACGCGGGCCACGGTCTGACCTTCGGCAATGTCGCGCCCATCGCCGGGCTCGCTGATATTCGTGAACTCAATATCGGCCATTTTCTGATCGGTGAAGCCATCTTCGGCGGGCTCGACAGCACTATCCGGCGTATGCGGGCGTTGATGGACAAGGCACGGGCGGAAGCACTCGGGCCGCGCAGCGCATGATCATCGGCATCGGCAACGACATCATCGACATCCGTCGCGTTGAGAAGACGCTGGCGCGTTTTGGCGACCGCTTCACCAACCGGATTTTCACCGAGATAGAGAAGGTAAAATCGGACAAGCGGCGCAATCGCGCTGCCTCCTATGCCAAGCGCTATGCCGCCAAGGAAGCCTGTTCCAAGGCGCTCGGCACAGGGCTCAGCCGGGGGGTGTTCTGGAGAGATTTGGGCGTGGTCAACCTACGCGGTGGCCAGCCGACCATGGTTCTGACCGGCGGTGCGCTGAAGCGTCTGGAGGCCATCACGCCCCCCGGCATGGAAGCTGTGGTCCATTTGACGATCACGGATGATGGCCCGATGGCCCAGGCTTTCGTCATTATTTCGGCGGTATCTGCTTCTACAGAGGGGCGGGGCTGACGGCGCCCGTCATTATGCTATTGTCCCGGCAGTTTCGCTGGTGGCACCCGGGGCGAGCCGGGCACAGGAGCCTGGATGAATGTCGATGACTGAAAAAGTGAATACCGCGCGCTCAAGCGCCCTGGTGGAAAACATCCGCACGATTGGTTACGCACTCCTGATCGCGCTGGTGATCCGGGCGTTCTTCTTCCAGCCATTCAACATTCCTTCGGGCTCGATGATCCCGACGCTTCTGATCGGCGATTACCTCTTCGTTGCGAAATACAGCTATGGCTATTCCAAACATTCGTTGCCGTTCAGCCCGCCGATTTTCGATGGTCGTATTTTCGCCCGTCAGCCGCATCGCGGCGATGTCGTCGTCTTCAAGGTGCCGACCGATAATCGTACGGATTTCATCAAACGGCTCATCGGCTTGCCGGGCGACAAGATCCAGATGAAGCACGGCGTCCTCTACATAAACAACACAGCCGTTCCGCGCGTCCGCATCGAGGACTTCGTTCGCCGCGACGAATACGGCAATGTTCAGCGCATTCCGCAATATCGTGAGACGCTTCCGAGCGGCGTTTCCTACACGACGCTCGACCTGATCGACGAGAGCGTTACCGACAATACGGGCGTTTACGTCGTGCCGCCGGATCACTATTTCATGATGGGCGACAACCGCGACAATTCCAATGACAGCCGCGTTCAGAGCGTTGTCGGTTATGTGCCTTTCGAAAATCTCGTCGGCAAAGCCGAGACGATTTTCTTCTCCACCGATGGCAGCGCGCGCTTCTGGGAGGTCTGGAAATGGCCGTCCGCCATCCGCTGGAATCGCATCGTCAGTTGGGTTGATTGAGCGCGACCCAGCCCAGCCTCCGAGCGCTTGAAACGCGGCTTAACCATCGCTTCGCCGATCCATCGCTGCTGACGCGGGCACTCAGCCATTCGAGTGCGCTTGAGCGCGGCGGTGCTTCGCGTAGCAACGAGCGTCTTGAATTCATGGGCGACCGGGTGCTTGGCCTGGTGATTGCTGAGTGGCTGCTGCGCGAGTTGCCCGATGCCCCGGAAGGCGAGCTTGCTGTGCGTTACAATGCGCTGGTGCGCAAGGAGGCCTGCGCCGCGGTCGCCGAAAGGATCGAACTGGGAAAATATCTGGTACTCGGGCCGGGTGAGGATCGTGCAGGCGGGCGCGAGAAGGCAGCCATTCTCGCGGATGCCTGCGAAGCGGTGATCGCGGCGCTTTATCTCGATGCTGGCCTGGCGGCGGCCCGCGCTTTCATTGAGGCTGAGTGGTCTCCGCTGCTCACCGCCCCGGCGCGGCGTGTCGATGCCAAGACGGCGCTTCAGGAATGGACGCAAGGTAAGGGGCGCGGTATTCCGTGCTATGTCGAGGTTGAGCGTTCAGGCCCCGACCATGCGCCGATTTTCAAGGTTGAGGTTCAGATCGCGGGCATCGCGCCTGTCAGTGGCACGGGCGGCTCAAAGCGGGTAGCGGAACAGGCGGCGGCACACGCGGTGCTCCTGCGCGAAAAAGTTTGGAATGAGAATGACTGAGACCAATGCCGCACAGACAAGGTCCGGTTTCGCCGCGATCATCGGCGCGCCCAATGCTGGGAAATCGACACTGCTGAACAGCCTTGTCGGCTCCAAGATCGCCATCGTCACGCATAAAGTGCAGACGACGCGATCGCGCATTCGCGGCATCGCCATCGAGGGCGACACGCAGATCGTCTTTGTCGATACGCCCGGCATTTTCAAGCCGAAGCGCCGCCTCGACCGCGCCATGGTCGATGCCGCCTGGGGAGGCGCGGGCGACGCCGATGCCATCATCGCCATGGTCGATGCGGAGCGTGGGCTTGATCCTAATGTCGAGCGCGTGCTCGAGGGCCTGAAAGGCCAGAACCGTAAGGCTATCCTCGCACTCAACAAGGTCGATGTGCTGACCGAGCGGGGCCGTGAGAAGATGCTCAAGCTCGCAACCGAATTGAATGAGACAGGGACCTTCACCGAGGTTTTCATGATCTCGGCAATGAACGGATCGGGCGTCGCCGATCTCAAGCGTCACATTGCCGGGCTCATGCCGCCGGGCCCTTGGCATTATCCCGAGGATCAATTGGCTGATGTGCCGCTGCGCTCGCTTGCGGCCGAAGTGACGCGGGAAAAACTGTTTCTTCGCCTGCATGACGAACTGCCTTATTCGCTGACAGTCGAAACGGAATCCTACGAGACGAAAAAAGACGGTTCGATCCGCATACAGCAGATCATTTTCGTTCAGCGCGAAACCCAGCGGAAAATCGCGCTGGGCGAAGGCGGGCAGACCATCAAGACGATCGGCACGCTTGCCCGCGAAGAGCTTCAGGAAATGCTTGGCGCCAAGGTTCATCTCTTCCTGTTCGTAAAGGTGCGCGAGAACTGGGGCGACGACCGTGAGCGCTATCGCGAAATGGGCCTCGACTTCCCCAAGAACTAGCGTGCCAGATCGCGTCAGTCCGGTCGCACAAGCTCTTCATAAAACGCTATAATCCTGGCATGTTGAGATTTCACTTCAGCCGGGATTGCTCGCATGGATTGGCGTGACGAGGGCATCGTCCTGTCGGCGCGAACTTATGGCGAGTCCGGTGCCATCGTGGAACTGCTCACGCGCGAGCATGGGCGGCATCTGGGCCTTGTGCGTGGTGGCGCGGGGCGGCGGCACAAAGGCGCGCTTCAGCCGGGTAACAGTCTTGTCGCGCATTGGCGCGCCCGGCTCAACGAACATCTCGGCACCTATACGACGGAAGTGCTGAAGCCGCGCGCAGGCGTGCTGATGGAAGACGCCTTAGCGCTGACGGGCCTTAGCGCCGCTTGCGCCGTGGCGGGCGTTATTCCCGAGCGTGAGGCCCATCCGGCGCTTTACGAAGGCTTCGAGCTACTGCTCGACATGATGGAAGAGCCAGATATCTGGCCGGCGATTTTCGTGCGCTGGGAATTGGGTCTGTTGCAGGAACTCGGTTTCGGCCTCGATCTGGGACAATGCGCGGCAACAGGCTCGCGCGACGATCTCGTCTATGTCTCGCCTCGAAGCGGCGGTGCTGTCAGCCGGGCGGCAGGTGCACCCTATGCCGCGCGGCTGTTTCGCCTGCCGCAATTCCTCATCGGCGCGCAGGCTGGCGAGGCGACACCCGCCGATGTCGCGGAAGGTTTGAAGATCACTGGCCATTTTATGGAGCGGTACCTTTACGCGCCGCAGGACAGGCACTTGCCCGATGCCCGGATCAGACTGATGGAGCGAATTGCTGTCCGCACGGTCTGATCGCAGGGCGAATCATTGATATAAAGACCCTGGATGCCGCCCCAGCGGAATGAGCCAATGAAAGTTGAGATATGAGCAAGGTCGTTACCCCGCCCGAAATGCCTTCGCCGGACGTCAATCTGCGTGAAGCCCTTGAAGAGCGTTACCTTGCCTATGCTCTCTCGACCATCATGCACCGGGCGTTGCCGGATGTGCGCGACGGGTTGAAGCCGGTTCATCGGCGCGTGCTCTTTGCCATGCGTCAGTTGAAGCTCGATCCCGGGGCAGGCTTCAAGAAATCCGCCCGCGTCGTCGGCGACGTCATCGGCAAGTATCACCCGCATGGCGACCAGTCGGTCTATGACGCGCTAGTCCGCCTCGCGCAGGATTTCGCCGTGCGCTATCCGATGATCGACGGGCAGGGCAATTTCGGCAATATCGACGGCGATAATGCCGCCGCGATGCGTTACACCGAAGCGCGGATGACGGATGTCGCCGCGCTGCTACTCGACGGCCTCGACGAAGATACCGTCGATTTCCGCGAGACCTATGACGGCAGCGAAGAAGAGCCGATCGTCCTGCCCGGCGCTTTCCCGAACCTGCTCGCCAACGGATCGGCTGGCATTGCGGTCGGCATGGCGACCAGCATTCCGCCGCACAACGCCGCCGAGCTTTGCGATGCGGCGCTGCACCTCATCAAACACCCCAATGCCTCGGCGGCAAAGCTCGTCGAGATGGTGCCGGGGCCGGATTTTCCGACCGGCGGCATCATCGTCGAGAGCAAGGAATCCATCGCCGAGGCCTATGCGACCGGGCGCGGCGGCTTTCGTCTGCGCGCACGCTGGCAGAAGGAAGACTTGCCGCGCGGCCTTTGGCAGATCGTCGTCACCGAAATTCCCTATCAGGTACAGAAATCAAAACTCGTCGAGAAACTAGCCGAGCTTTTACAAGCCAAGAAGCTGCCGCTGCTCGACGACGTGCGCGATGAATCCTCAGAAGATATTCGCCTGGTGCTGGTGCCCAAGAGCAAGACGGTCGATCCAGAGCATCTGATGGAATCGCTCTTCCGCGCCAGTGAGCTTGAAACGCGTTTTTCGCTCAACATGAACGTACTCTCCGCGGGGCAGGTTCCGGGCGTGATGAGCTTGCGCGATGTGCTGCGCGCCTGGCTTGAACATCGCAAGGAGGTTCTCGTCCGCCGCTCGAACTTCAGGCTTGAGAAGATCGCCCGGCGTCTCGAAGTCCTTGAGGGCTATCTTGTTGCTTACCTCAATCTCGACGAAGTGATCCGCATCATTCGCGAAGAAGACGAGCCCAAGCAGCAGCTCATCCGCACCTTCAAGCTCACCGATAATCAGGCCGAAGCCATTCTCAACATGCGCCTGCGCAGCTTGCGCAAGCTCGAAGAGATGGTCATTCGTGGCGAGCACAGGGATCTGACCGCCGAGCAAAAGGCGTTGAACACGCTTGTGAAGTCTGAGGACGCGCAATGGGCGCGCGTGTCGGACGAGATCAAGGATGTGAGGACGAAGTTCGGCAAGACGACGCCGCTTGGCAAACGCCGCTCGACCTTCTCCGACTCGCCCGCCATCGAATTCGTTCCGATCGAAGCGATGATCGAGCGCGAACCCATCACCATCATCTATTCGGCCAAAGGCTGGATCAGGTCGATGAAGGGTCATCTCGCGCCCGATACCGACGTCAAATACAAGGAAGGCGATGCTGAGCGTTTCATGCTCCATGCCGAGACGACTGACAAGCTCGTCATGTTCGCGACGGATGGGCGCTTCTACACGCTCGCTTGCGACAAGCTGCCGAGCGGGCGCGGTCATGGCGAGCCGGTGCGGCTGTTGATCGACATGGAAGAGGGGCGCGAGATCATCCAGATTTTCGTGCATGAGGCCGAGCGCAAGCTGCTCGTCGCGTCGCACGAAGGCTACGGCTTCATCGTGCCTGAGGACGATGTGATCGCAATGCGCCGCGCGGGCAAACAGGTGCTGAATGTCTCCGGTACAGATGAGGCGATCGCGTGTGCCGTTGTGCAGGGCGATCACGTTGCGGTGATGGGAGAGAACAGGAAGCTGCTTCTTTTCCCGCTTGCCGAGGTCAACGAGATGTCACGCGGCAAGGGTGTGCGTTTGCAGAAGTACAAGGATGGCGGACTTGCCGACGTTAAATGCTTCAAGCTGAAGGACGGGCTTATCGCTTATGACCGTTCGAATCGAGCGCGCACATTCAGCGCGAGCGAGTTGAAGGAGTGGCGTGGCGAGCGCGCCCAGGCGGGCCGGTTGCCGCCGAAGGGCTATCCATCTGGGCATAAATTTGGCGGTGCCTTCGGAGCGCCATAATTTTGCGACGTTAAGGCAACACTGCGCCTCATTACGACACTGAGTGTGAGCGAGGTGAATCGCATTCTCTCGGTTCGTGTTGCTGCTTGCGGCTCCGTGTGGTGACTTCTCGCCAACGGGATTTCCAGAGATGGAATTGGGGCACCATGAATTGCAGAAGGTGCAAAATGAAAAATCTTTTCCTGGCAGTGTCGGTTCTTGCACTGGCCGCTTTCGCTTCGCCGGTGATGGCCGCGAATTATGACGGTTCCGAAGA
>CAZLLB010000031.1:0-16682 GCA_964560165.1 uncultured Parvibaculum sp.
ACCGCGGGTGGCGCCATCATCGATGGCACGGGCCTGCCGGGCCGTATCATCGACCTGCGTGCCGACGGCACGACACTGACCGGCTTCACCATCAATGGTGACGGCGGTGGAGTGGGCGTCTCGATCTCGGGTCAGGGCGTGACGATGAGTGGCAACACCATCAACAACACGTTGACCGGCGTTCAGACCACCACACAATACCTGGCCGGTAATGCCACCATCAGCGGCAACACGATCAATACCGCTCACGGCATCAGCCTGCAAAACACCGGCAACACCGTTTCGGGCAACATCGTGACGGCGTCGGCGGAAGGCGTTGGCCTGCTTCAGAGCGATAACACCTTCACCGGCAATACCTTCAACATCGGTGCTGGCGGCAATGCCATGGCTCTCTATGGCACTGCATCGGCAAACGATCTGAATGCCTCGGGCAACACCGTCAACATCGCCGGTGGCGCTTTGCAGGGGGCCGTCGATCTGACCGGTGCCGGTGGCAATCTCAACGTCAACGGCGGCACTTATGCCGAAGACGTTGTGGTCAATGGTGCCTCGCGCAATATCTCTTTCGTCGGCGCGACCCTCAACAAGTTCACGACGAATGTCGCAACCGCGATCGGCGGAACGGTTGAAGCCCTCAACGGCTTCTTCCTCAACGCCGCCACGACGCTCCTCTCCAACACGGTGCTGAACGGCAGCGTAGCGGCCACGTCGATCGACGGATCGACGGCGGGCGGTCAGACGCTGGCGGTAAACGGGGGTAACAATGCTCTCGGCTCTCTCGGAGCGACGACGCGCCTTGGCGCAACGTCGATCTCGGGCACGACGACGCTCAACGGCAACACCTATGCGGCCAACGCGCTGAGCTTTGCCGGTCCGGTCACGCTGACGCAGAGCCAGACCACCTTCAACACGACGATCTCGCCCAGCGCAGCCGGTAACATCACATTCACCGGCAGCATCTACGGCACCACGGACGGGGCACAGAGTGTCGCGTTCATCGCAGGGCCCGGTACAGGCGCTGCTGCAGCCAATGGCGATATCGGCCTGCAGAACGTCGGCACCGATGCCCTCTGGCTCGGTTCGATGAGTGCTACAGGTGACGACTTCTCCGGTGCGACGGTCTATGTCGGCGGCAACTATAATTCAACGCTGACGGGCAATCAGACCTTCACCACTGAGACGCTCCACACCAGAGGTTCGGTGACGAGCAATGTCGGCGGCGACGCAACCGGCCCGATCGTCTCCAACGGCAATGTCAATGTGGTAACCGGCGGCAACTTCAACGGCAACGTCACGGCACCGACAGGTACGATCCAGGGCAAGACGATCACCGGCACCTTCACCGGCAACGCGTTCACCTTCATCGCTTCGCAAAATGTCGATGTGGACGTGAACGCCAATACGATCAATGTGACGGCACCCGCTGGTACCGTGGACGGCACCTTCACGACGATCAGCACCAATGGCGGCTCGTTCGTCGTTAACGGCCAGACGAGAACCGGCGACAACGGCGCCAACCTCAACCAGATTGTTGTGGAAGGTTACACGTTGCCGGCTGGCGCGATCGTGACACCGAGCGGCGAGATCGTCCTGCCGAGTGGCATGGTGATCGGCCTCATCAGCCCGCAGGCTGGCCTCGGCGCCGAGGGCGGCAAGGCCAAGGTCATCATCGTCCATAGCGTCCAGAGGCTCGGTGAGCTCCTGGCTCAGGGTTATGTGGCGATCATCGTAGACCTGTCCAAGAACAGCGATGAGACGGAAGAGGTCGCTCTGGCGAACTAAGACGCCATCCTGAAAAATCGCCGCCGTCGCACCAGTGCGACGGCGGCTTTTTTCTGCCTGCAATTCCCGCAGTCGCGCGAAAGCGCTGTGCCGTCGCAGGCTAAACCTGTGGTCCAGAGACCAGAAGGCCTCCGCTGCCAACATCGCTTACACGCCCTCAGGGGAGGCTTTGGTGCGCGACATTGATGTCGGCGCTCCCGACAGACAAAAGTCTGTGCACTCGCTATCCGGGATGCGGCAATGCCACCCCAGTTGGGCATCTATGCTTAAACGGGGCACCCATCGCATCGGCTGCACGCGCGCGGCGGCTGACGACCGGCTCTGAGGCCAGACGCACCGAACTGACGCGCAAACGCGATGGGCTCAACCGTGAAATCGAGCGACCGAGCAGCAGAAGGAGATCGAGGCCGAGATTGCGACCACCGACGAACTGGCCAATATCGTCACGCTCCATTTTGCCGTGCTGAAAAATTATTGCCGCCAGCTTGCGTGCTTGATCGCTCGCTCGACCTCGTGCCGCAAGCGAGCGATGCGGAGGCAGCCACTGCGCTCAGCGACCTCGTCAAGACGTCACCATGACGCCAACAGCAAGCGCACGGGGCGGCTTCATGGTCGAGGTCTCAGGCCGCATGGCGGCCATCCTGGGAGAAATGTCATTTCCTCACGGCATAAAAGCGCGCGATCAACGCATCCGCTTTAGCGGTGGTAGCGGAGGACGGATTCGAACCGCCGACACGCGGATTATGATTCCGCTGCTCTAACCAACTGAGCTACTCCGCCCCAAAGGGCCTCGGGAGCGTCGCTGCAGCCCGGCCTTGAAAGGTGATGGGATATAAAGGTGCACCTCAAAGCCTGTCAAGGTTGCGCCGCCAAACACCTTGGATTCAGGTGAATTTACTTAGGCCGGTACTTTTTCCGCACCCTCTTCCGCCTTGCGGAAGCGAAGCATCGTGAAAAGCCCCATTGGCTTCAACGAACGTGTCTCGACGAGGTCGAGAGTGGTCATATCGGTAATCGTCTCGATACGAAAATCGGGGTGCCAACCTAACGCCCGACCGGCCGGTGCCATCCAGCGCTCGACCTTGCCGCGCAATCCGTGGTCCTGGGCGAAATGATTGACGATGACGACTTCGCCACCCGGCGCGCAAACGCGCTCCAGTTCCTTCAGCACCTTCAGCGGATCAGGCACAACTGTCATCACATACATGGCGACGACCGTTTCGAACGAAGCATCTTCGAAACCAAGTTCCGAAGCATCCATCTCGTAAAGTCCGGTGACATTGCGCAGCTTGCGAGCGCGCATGCGTTGGCGCGCGATACGCAACATATCGGGCGAAAAGTCGATACCCGTAATCGAGAGGTGCGGGGCATAACGCGGAAGCGCGACGCCGGTGCCGACGCCCACTTCAAGCAAGCTGCCTGAACGCTGGTTGATAATGTCGATGGCACACTTGCGGCCAAAGTCAGCAATCGGACCGAAAGACCAGTCATAAACTGGCGCCCAGCGCGCATATGCCTTGAGAACCGACTGCTCGTCGATGCGCGCTATACCCGTCAACTCATTCTCCCCACATCTACCCGGCCGACCCTAATGTGAGGGCCCCGAAGCCATACTCGCAAGCATTTTATCGGACGCTTCAAGCTCGAATTATGGCGCAAAGCCCATTTCGTCGCCATCCGGCGCCAAACTCATTCAGCAGCCGAGCGAGCCGCTGCGGAAATACCATCAACGCCCATTCGCGTTCCGGCTATAAAACCGCCACCCAGAACCCTCAGCCCGTCCTTGCTGTAAAAAACGCACGCCTGACCCGGTGCGATACCGTCTTCGCCCGCGGCCAGTTCAACCTCGGCGGTAGCGGCACTCGTCGCGATGAGGCGCGCTGCAACGGGCGCAGCCGTGGAGCGAACCTTGGTCAGCAGATCCAAAGGCCCGTTCAGCGCTTCAAGCGGGCCGTCGCCCAGCCAGTTCACGTCGCGCAACATCAGTAGCCGCGTTGTCAAAGCCGACTTCGGACCGACGATCACTCGTTTTGCCGCCGCATCAAGCTTCACAACGAAGAGAGGCTGCGCCTCAGGCTCGCTCGCGCCGAGGCCAAGACCGCGCCTCTGGCCGATCGTGTAGTGAATGATGCCCTTGTGACGGCCAAGAACGCGCCCATCCATGTGAACGATCTCGCCCCCACCGTTTTCGTCTGGCCGCAGGCGGTTGATGACGTTGGTATAGCGCCCTGTCGGTACGAAGCAGATGTCCTGGCTATCAGGCTTCTCAGCAACGACCAGACCCATGCGCTGGGCAATCGCGCGTGTTTCCTGTTTTGTCAGGTCTCCGAGCGGAAATCGCAGAAAATCGAGTTGCGCCCGTGTGGTTGTAAACAGAAAATAGCTCTGATCCCGATCGGCATCGCGCGGACGGAGAAGTTCGCGCCCAGAAATACCGGCGCGGCTCGCAATATAGTGCCCTGTCGCCAGTGCCGCAGCGCCGAGATCACGCGCCGTTTCAAGCAGGTCCCGAAACTTCACGCGCTCATTGCAGCGCACACAGGGGATCGGGGTTTCACCGGCGGCATAGGATTCAGCAAAATCATCCATGACGGCGCGCCGGAAGCGCTCTTCATAATCGAGCACATAATGGGGAATGCCGATCATCTCGGCGACGTCGCGCGCGTCCTTTATGTCCTGTCCGGCGCAGCAAGCCCCCTTCTTCTGCACGGCCACACCGTGGTCATAGAGCTGCATCGTGATGCCGACGACATCATAGCCCTGCTCTTTCAGCAGCGCCGCCGTTACCGAACTGTCCACACCGCCGGACATGGCGACGACTACCCGCGTCTCCTCCGGACGGCCGGGGAGATCGAGGCTATTCAGGCCGGTTGCTTCATCGAAAGGGTTACGCATCGCTCATGTCTTAGAACCGGGCCAAGCGGTGCGTCAATGCGCATTCGCCCGGCAAAAATTGCCGGACCCGGCAGGAATATCGTCGTGCAGGCTCCCCACGTCAACAAGCAAGTCATTGAATTTACCGGGAAATTTATAGAACGGCGCATGGCCCGCTGCTTGCTTTCATAGCTTCGAACCAAATTGGGCCCATGGGATATCCGCAAGCCCTGACAGTTTTCGGCAAGGTGACAAGTTATGGGTCTGCCCTCTTCCGTGAGTTTCCGCTCAAGCCAGATCGATCCAACCTCGATGATACCCGCGGCGCCCCGCCAAATGGAGCCATCCGAGGACTCGCGCCGGTTTGAACGGCATCTGGATGAGAGCCGCTCGAAAGACGATCGCAAGGTTGACCGCCGCGACGATCGTCACCAGCGCGATCGGACGGAAAGTGCCCGCGATACGAAGAAGGCCAACGATCAGGACGCCTCCAAAAAAGACACTGACGACACCTCCGGAGACGTCGCCGTGCCCGTAGCCGTCGTTGCGCAGGCCCCCACCCCTGTCACGCCCGACGCCAAGACAGCAGAAACCGATAGCGCCACAGCCACGACAGATGACACCAGCGCCATCCCGGCGCTCAGCGCCAAAGCGCCCACCGCACCGGCTGACAAGACCGACGAAGCAAAAGCAAGCGCGGAGGACGGGACTACCGGCGTGACGCCGAAAGTGGCCGATGCCGCTCCATCCAAAACTGAAGAAAAAAAATCCGACGACGACAAAAAGGCGGCGGCACCCGAACTCCCGGCCCCCCTCACTGCGCACCCCACCTCGCCTGCGCATAGCCATCAGGCCGCGAAAGTCGACATTAGGTCCGAAGTCGTACCGGCGTCGGCACCCGTTCCCGCTGCACAAGCGGCGCTCGTGGCCGTTGCGGCCAATGCGCATGTGAGCGACGACACATCAAAGCCCTCCGCAGACGCCACCGATCCTGACGCAGGCCTTACGATCAAAGGCAAGGAAGGCCTTGGGCACGAAGCGGCTGCCGGTATGGCGGAAAAATCTGGCGCGAAAACAGATGCCGCACAACAGCAGACCCCGATCGCGCCAACGCAAAACGCACAAGCCACCACCGCTCCGACAAACTTCGCCAAATTGGTCGCCGCGGCAACGGGCGGTGATGCAACTGTCACGGCAGGCAGCAGCAATGATGGCGGCGGCACTGCGCGCTTGAGCGACCTCCAGAATGTCGGCGGCAGCACACAGAACCAGACTTCGAATACCGCGACGGTTCGGATCGGAACGCTACCCGGCCAGACAGCGCCGACACAGGTGCCTGCCATGGCGATTGCGCTGCAAGTCGCGCGCAACCTCCAGAAAGGCGTCAATCGCTTCGACATCCGCCTCGACCCAGCAGAGATGGGGCGTATCGATGTGCGTATGGAAGTGAAGAAGGACGGCAACGTCTCGGCACATCTCACTGTCGATCGCCCTGAGACGCTCGACCTCCTTCAGCGCGATGCCCGCGCGCTTCAGCAGGCACTCAACGACGCTGGTCTTCAGGCCAATGCCGGCAGCCTCAACTTCTCGCTGCGCGATCAGAATGCGGGCAGTAACGGACAAGGGTTCAGCGCCTCTGCGCCAAACATTGCGTCAACCCCGAGCAACGCCGCTGCGGAAGAGCCGCTCGCCAGCTCCCTCTACAACATCAATCTCTCCGCCTCCGGCGGCGTCGATATTCGCGTCTGACAGAAAGAAACAGCAATGGACATCGCAGCGATTTCCGCCGCCCAGGCGCAGGCAGCACCCCAGAACACAAGCAAGGCAGGTACGGCAGCGACGGCTCTTGCCGGCAACTTCGACATGTTCCTGTCGCTGCTCACCACACAGTTGAAAAATCAGAATCCTCTCGACCCGATGAAGTCCGAAACCTTCACGCAGCAGCTCGTGCAGATGTCGAGCGTCGAGCAGGCGATTCAGACCAACTCGAATCTCGAAACGCTGATCAGCGCCAGCGCATTCCAGGCCTCGGCAACCGCTATCAATCTTATCGGCAAGGAAGTCGAAGGCGTAGGCGGCGGTGCCACGCTGAAGGACGGCCAGGCCAAGTGGACGATCAATCTCAACAGCGACGCACCAACGACCACAGTGAACGTGCTCGATAAAAATGGTGCCACCGTCTTCTCCCAACAGATGAGCGGTAGCAAAGGCACGCAGGCTTTCACCTGGGATGGCAAGGATAAGAACGGCCTCCAGCAAGAGGACGACACCTACTTCCTGCAGGTCACAGCCAATGATGCGAACGGCGCTCCGGTCGGCGGCAGCGTGACAACCAAGGGAACTGTCACGGCGGTCGATCTCAGCTCGTCGGATCCGCTGCTGACGGTCAACGGTGCCCAGATCAAATATTCGCAGGTGCTTGCCGTCGGCAACGCACCGGCCACCGGCTCCTGATGCCACTGCTTCGTCCCATGATGACACGCTAAGTCTTTGAAATTCGGTCAAATTTTACCGAGCGGCTTATCCGTTTTTTAAACGGCCGGTGCCTACAGTGCCTTTCAGCAACGAGTACGGAGATTCTGTTCGATGAGCGAGCAGCACCACATAAAGATCAACTACGTGATCGGCCCCGACGGGAGCCCGCTCACCGTGGCTGATTTGCCGCCACCGGACACCAAGCGCTGGGTCATCCGTCGCAAGGCCGAGGTCGTCGCCGCCGTTCGCGGAGGGCTTCTCAGCCTCGACGACGCCTGCCGCCGTTACACGCTGACGGTGGAAGAGTTCCTGAGCTGGCAACGCTCGATTGAGCGCCACGGCCTGGCTGGCTTGCGCGCCACACGGGTTCAGCAATACAGACAGTGAGATAGACACAGTATCTGCGTACTTACTGTTCTGCCGACGCCGGTGAAGGTCTCCTTCGCCGGCGTTTTCCGTTTTGTTCCTGTGCTTGCCCGCCCCTCCTCCACAGATCGGCAAAATTTGCCGAGCGCGTTAAGCATCTGTTTAGGCTGTCGCGGTAAATATTTCCTACCGGCACAGGAACCGGGTTCGCTTGGGCTCTTTGGGCATATTGAGCGCGAACCCTCAAAGGCAAAGAATTTGTCGTTGGCCTGGTGTCTTGCTCTGGCGTTTGTCCAAGGAACGGACGGTCGCTCGGCGCGGTGACACTTGAGGTGGGAACGTGGACGGATTCTCGAATCTGTTGAAATCGCTGGGGCCGGTCAGGCTCGCGACACTTGGTCTGGTAGCCGCGGGGCTTCTGGCCTTCTTCGCCTATTTGGGCATGAGGATGTCTGCGGAGCCGACCGCTCTGCTCTTTTCCGATATCGCCCCCGAAGACGCCGCCAAAATGACCGCCGCGCTCGACGCGATGAACGTCAAATACGAACTCAAGGGCGACGGTACAACGATCTATGCACCCGAAAGCAGCGTATTGAAGCTCCGCATGGCGCTTGCCGCCAAGGGCCTGCCCGCTGGCGGCACGGTTGGCTACGAAATTTTCGACAATGCCGATGCGCTCGGCACCACGAGTTTCCTCCAGAACATCAATCATCTGCGTGCGCTTGAGGGCGAACTGTCGCGCACCATCCGCTCTATCGACGGCATCGACGCCGTCCGCGTTCATCTGGTGTTGCCTGAGCGCGAACTCTTCTCGCGCGACAAGCGCGAACCTTCCGCCTCAATCGTGCTGAAAGTACGGGGCGTACTCGCCACGCAGCAAGTCAAGGCCATCCAGCAACTCACCGCCTCCGCCGTCGAAGGCCTGACCCCCGGTCACGTTTCGATCGTGGACGAGCGCGGCACACTTCTCGCCAGCGGCATGGGCGATGATGGCCGCTCCATGACGGCGGCAAGCATCGACGAGCAGCGCCTCAACTATGAATCCCGCCTGCGTACGCATGTTGAGGACATCGTCGGTCGCGTCGTCGGCATCGACAAAGCGCGCGTCGAAGTCACCGCGCAGATGGACTACAACCGCGTCACTCAAACCTCCGACATCTACGATCCGAACGGCCAGGTTGTCCGCTCGACGCAGACGGTCGAGGACAGCTCGAACAATTCCGACGGCAAGCAATCTCAGTCCGTCTCGGTCGGCAACAATCTGCCAAACGCCAATCCCGCCGGTGGCGATGGAACTACGACGTCGAGCCAGAAGTCGAACCGGAACGAAGAGACCGTCAATTACGAGATTTCGCGCACGACGAAAACAGAAGTGCTTGAACCCGGTCGCATCAAACGCCTGTCCATCGCCGTTCTGGTCGATGGTGCCTATACGACCAGCAAGGACGGCCACCCCGTTTACGCCCCGCGCTCCGAGCAGGAGCTTGCAAAGATCGAAGCGCTGGTCAAATCCGCCATCGGCTTTGACAGTGCGCGTGGCGACCAGATTCAGGTCGTCAACCTTCAGTTCGCCAAGCCTGCTCCGCTGGAAGCAGACGCGCCGCAAGCCACGCCCTTCCTTGGCCTGACCAAGGCTGACTACATGCGTATCAGCGAATTCGGAGTTCTCTCCATCCTCGCGCTGATCGCCATGTTCTTCGTTTTCCGCCCCATGCTCTCGCGCATCGCCTCAAGCGCCGGTTTGAGCCGCGACATGGGCCAGCGCGCCATCGGCTCTCAGGTGGCAGGCGGCAATGCCGCGCTGCCTGCACCGGACGGCACGATGACCGGCGACGATATTTCCGCCGCGCTGATGGGCAACGACCAGAAATTCGGCGACGACGCGATGATCGACATCGCCCAGGTCGCGGGCAAGGTGAAGGGGTCTTCGGTTCGCAAGATCGGTGAACTGGTCGCCGTACACCCTGACGAATCCATTTCAATTCTGCGCAGCTGGCTGCACGAAGCCGTTTAAGGAACTGACCCGTGGCAACCGCACCCAAGAAACAAGAAGACAAGGGCCTGACAGGCCCGCAGAAGGCGGCCATCTTCATGCTCGCCATGGGCGCCGATGACGCAGCGCCGCTCTGGGACATGTTCGACGACGACGAAATCCGCGAAATGTCGCAGATCATGTCAACGCTCGGCACCATTCAAGCAGGCACCGTCGAGAAGCTTCTCGTTGAATTCGCTTCCAAAATGTCCGGCACCGGCGCGCTGATCGGCTCTTATGAATCGACCGAGCGCCTGCTGTCCAAGTTCCTCTCCGAAGACCGCGTCAACTCGGTCATGGACGAAATTCGTGGCCCCGCCGGTCGTACCATGTGGGAAAAGCTCGCCAACGTGAACGAGCAGGTGCTGGCAAGCTACCTGAAGAACGAATATCCGCAGACCGCCGCCGTTGTCCTCTCCAAGATCAGAGCCGATCACGCCGCCCGTGTGCTGCCTCATCTGCCTGAAGACTTCGCCCTCGAAGTCGTCACCCGCATGCTGCGCATGGAAACCGTGCAGAAGGACATTCTGGACAAGGTCGAGCAGACGCTCCGCGCCGAATTCATGTCGAACCTGTCGCGCACCAATCGCCGTGACAGCCATGAGCTGATGGCTGAAATCTTCAACAACTTCGACCGCCAGACCGAGGGACGCTTCCTCGCCGCCCTGGAGGAGCGCAGCCGCGACAGTGCCGAAAAAATCAAGGCGTTGATGTTCACGTTTGAAGATCTCGCCAAGCTCGATCCGGGCTCGGTCCAGACGCTGCTCCGCGCCATCGATAAGAACAAGCTCGGCGTTGCCCTCAAAGGTTCGTCGGACACGATGCGCGATCTCTTCTTCGCCAACATGTCCGAGCGCGCCGGAAAAATATTGCGCGAAGACATGGAATTGATGGGCCCAGTGCGCCTTAAGGATGTCGATGAAGCGCAGATGACAATGGTGAACATCGCCAAGGATCTCGCTCAAAAGGGCGAAATCATGATCGCCGCGAATAACGAAGAAGACGAACTCATCTACTGATCCCGAACGATCGACCTGGAACCTGCATACCTGCCATGAAGCAAGCTGTGAAATTCACTTTTGATACGAGGTTCGACGCCGGCAGTGCGCCGGTGGCCGCACCCGTGCAAGTGAAGCCGAGCTTCTTCGAGGATGACATCGAACGTGCTCGCGCCGAAGGCAGGGCCGAGGGTTTCGCTGCTGGCCAAGCCGAAGCGCGCGCGCAATCGGACCGGGAAATGTCAGCGTCGATGGAAAGTTTCGCGGCAAACGCTGGAAGCCTGCTCGCCGCTCTCCAGGCGGAAAGCGTCTCCATCCGCGGCGAAGCCGTTTCGCTGGCTATGACGGCGGCGCAGAAACTCGCTCCAGCTTTGATCGCTACGCGTCCGCAAGCTGAAATCGAAGCCGTCCTGCGCGATTGCCTGACGCATCTCAACCGCGAACCGCACATCGTTCTGCGTGTTGCCGACGCACTGGTGGAACGGCTCAAGGAAACAGTCGATCGCATGGCGATGGAACGCGGCCTCACGGGACGCATCATCCTCCTCGGTCAGAGCGACGTGGCCGAAGGCGACTGCGTCGTCGAATGGGCTGATGGCGGCGTCGTCCGCTCGCTCGCCGACATTCAACAGGAAATGACCGATACCGTCGCGCGCTACATCGCAACACTTGCCGGACCGCAACCAGATCTTGACCGTCTCGCCATGCCCGAGACGCGCAATGCAAATACTCGCTGAGGAGCTGAATCATGGCTGACCAGGACGACGAAATCTCCCTGCCCGACCTTTCCAGCGCATCGCCTCTCGGGGCCGAGGTGGCGCTGCCGGAAGAGGAAGAAGATGCAGAACGCATTCGCATGGCCCAGGACCTTGAAGCGGTCTTCGACGTTCCGGTGAATGTCTCTGCCGTTCTCGGCAAGACGCATATCGAAGTTTCCAACCTGTTGAAGCTCGGTCGCGGCACCATTGTCGAGCTTGATCGCAAGGTGGGTGAAGCCATCGACATCTATGTCAATGAACGGCTTGTCGCACGCGGCGAAGTGGTCGTCGTTGACGACCGCCTCGGCGTCACCATGACGGAAATCATCAAGGGCGGCTCGAACTGATCTCGCGCCTCCTGAAAGTTAAGTTCGTAACGCTCGCAAGAATAAAGAAAGAGGAGTGTCGCACATGCGCCTTCTGATCGTCGGAACACTAAACGGCCAGCTCTCCACCGCTACGAAAATGGCGATGGCGAAAGGAGCCAAGGTCACGCACACCGAAACGGTGGAGCAGGCCATTGAAACGCTCCGCTCCGGCCGTGGCGCCGATCTCCTCATGGTCGATGTTCGTTGCGACATTGCGGCGATGATTGCGAGCCTCTCTGCCGAACATATCGTGGTGCCGGTCGTCGCCTGCGGCGTCGATACCGACGCGCGCGCTGCGGTCAATGCGATCCGCGCTGGTGCCAAGGAATATATCCCCCTGCCGCCGGACGCAGAACTCATCGCGGCCGTGCTCGCCGCCGTGGCGGATGATGGCCATTCGTTCATCTTCAAGGACGCGAAGATGACCGAAATGATCCGCCTCGCCGATCAGGTCGCACCCTCGGATGCCAGCATCCTCATTACCGGCGAGAGCGGCACCGGCAAAGAAGTCATGGCGCGCTACCTGCACCGCAAGTCGCTGCGTCGCGATAAGCCCTTCATCTCCGTGAACTGCGCGGCGATCCCTGAGAACCTTCTCGAATCCGAACTTTTCGGTCACGAGAAAGGAGCCTTTACCGGTGCCATCGCGCGCCGCATCGGCAAGTTCGAGGAAGCAGACGGCGGCACGTTGCTGCTCGACGAAGTCAGCGAGATGGATGTGCGCCTTCAGGCAAAGCTCTTGCGCGCCATTCAGGAGCGCGAGATCGATCGCGTCGGCGGCAAAGCCCCCGTCAAGGTCAATATCCGCATTCTCGCGACCTCGAACCGCGATCTCCAGGGCGACGCCCGCGCCGGGCGCTTTCGCGAAGACCTTTTCTATCGCCTGAACGTCGTCAACCTGAAACTCCCGCCGCTGCGCGAGCGGCCCGCCGATATTCTGGCCCTGACGGAACATTTCGCCGAGCGTTATGCCCGGGCCAACGGCATCGCCGCAAAGCCGGTCTCGCTCGAAGCCCGCCGTTTCCTGACGCGCCACAACTGGACCGGCAACGTCCGCGAACTGGAAAACACAATGCACCGCGCGGTGTTGCTGACCACAGGCCCGGAAATCGACGTCGAAGCGATCCGTCTTCCCGACGGCTCGCGGCATGACGAAACCGCCTCTACCTTTGGCGTGGCCCAGAAGGCCGCCGCCGCTGCCGACGCCGCGACACGCACCTTTGTCGGGCGCACAGTATCGGAAGTCGAACAGGATTTGATCCTGAAGACACTCGACCATTGCCTGGGCAATCGAACACATGCCGCCAATATTCTCGGCATTTCGATCCGTACACTTCGTAACAAACTAAAAGAATACACCGAAGCAGGTGCTTCGGTTCCGATGCCTGGTGGCGAAGCGCGCGTCAGCTTCGGCTGATCCTTCTAGAAAATTGAACGAGAATATCGAGGGGCTGTTCTGATGAGCGACGCGAGCGTTGCAAACGCGAAGACAGGTGGATTGCTGAGCGCCTTCGGCCTGCCCGGCCTGACACCGCTTGGCGTTCTGTCCAATCTGACGAAACGCGGCGATCTCGCGCTCGCGATCGGCGTGATGACGATCATTGTCGTCCTCATTTTGCCGCTCCCTGCCTTTCTTCTCGATTTTGCCCTCGCCATCTCGATCACTTTCTCCGTGCTCGTGCTGATGACCTCGCTCTTTATTCAGCGCCCGCTCGAATTCAGCGCCTTCCCGACCGTGCTCCTGATCGCAACGATGCTGCGCCTCGCGCTCAATCTCGCATCGACACGTCTTATCCTCAGCCACGGTCATGACGGCACAGACGCCGCTGGCAAGGTCATCGTGGCCTTCGGCCACTTCGTCATGCAAGGCAACTTCGTCATCGGCGTTATTGTCTTCTCGATCCTGGTCATCGTGAACTTCGTTGTCATCACCAAGGGTTCAGGCCGTATCGCCGAAGTCGCGGCGCGCTTCACCCTCGACGCAATGCCTGGCAAACAGATGGCGATCGACGCCGACCTCTCTGCCGGCCTCATCGACGAGAAGGTCGCGCGCCAGCGCCGCAGCGATCTCGAAAACGAAAGCTCCTTTTTCGGCGCCATGGACGGTGCCTCGAAATTCGTGCGCGGCGACGCCGTTGCCGGCCTGTTGATTGTGTTCATCAACATCATCGGCGGCATCATCATTGGCGTCGCGCAAAACGGCTTGAGCTTTGCCGATGCCGCACAGACCTACACGCTCCTGACGGTCGGCGACGGCCTCGTCAGCCAGATCCCGGCGCTGATCGTTTCAACCGCCGCTGGTCTTCTTGTTTCCAAAGCAGGCGTCCAGGGCGCGGCCGATCAGGCTCTCTTCGATCAGCTCTCCGGTTATCCCCAGGCGCTTGGTCTTTCCGCCATCGTCATGGGCATCATGGCGCTAATCCCCGGCATTCCGGCCATACCGTTTCTGGCTCTTGCAGGCGTGACAGGCAGCGTCGCCTACTACGCAAAGAAGTCTCACAAGGCCAAGGCCACCGCTTTGGCCGAAGCAGAAATCACAAAGACCGAAGCCGTGCCTGCGGCAGACGAGCCGATCAGCACCGCGCTGAAAATGGACGAGTTGCGCCTCGAGATCGGCTACGCGCTTCTGCCGCTCATCAACGGCAAGGAACATCAAAAGCTGACCGACCAGATCAAGGCTCTGCGCCGCCAGCTCGCCACCGACATGGGTTTTGTCATGCCATCGGTGCGCATCCTCGACAATGTACAGCTCGAGGCGAATGGCTATGCCATCCACGTCAAGGAGGTCGAGGCGGGCCGTGGCGACGTCTATGTCAATCAGCTCCTTGTCATGGATCCGAACGGCAGCCAGATCGAACTTCCCGGCCTTCATACGACCGAGCCGGCCTTCGGCCTGCCCGCCACATGGATCGACGAAGGTCTGCGCGAGGAAGCCTCATTCCGCGGCTACACGGTTGTCGATCCGCCGACCGTGCTGACAACGCATCTGACCGAAATCATCCGCGACAACATGGCCGACCTGCTGTCCTATGCAGAAGTGCAGAAGCTGATCGAAGAACTCGGCAAGGAACACAAGAAGCTCGTCGAGGACATCGTTCCGGCGCAGATCACGATCACCGGCATTCAGCGCGTTCTCCAGACGCTCCTGACCGAACGCATCTCGATCCGCGACCTCGCGACAATCATGGAAGGCATCGCCGAAGCTGTCGGCCATACGCAAAGCCTCAACCTCATCACCGAGCATGTTCGCGCTCGTCTGGCGCGCCAGATTTGCGCCTCGCATTCTGACGCCGCCAACACGCTGCCCCTCGTCACCCTGTCCCCCCGTTGGGAACAATCCTTTGCCGAGTCGATCGTCGGCCAGGGCGAGGAAAAGCAGCTCGCCATGCAGCCATCGAAGCTGCAGGAATTCATCGCGGCGATGCGCGATACCTTCGAGGACGCGGGCCGCGCTGGCGAAGTGCCTGTGCTGTTGACGAGCCCGGGTGTCCGCCCCTATGTACGTTCGATCATCGAGCGTTTCCGCCCGCAGACTTTCGTCATGTCGCAAAACGAAATCCATCCGCGCGCGCGCCTGCGCACCGTCGGCAGTATCTGAACCCGGAAAGTAAAATAGTGTGCGGCTGAGAACCTTCATCGCGGCGAATATGGCCGAGGCAATCGACCAAATCCGCCGCGAACTGGGCCACGACGCCATCATCGTTTCGAGCTTCACCAATGATGCCGGAAAGCTCGAAGTCACGGCGGCAATCGAGCCCGCATCGAAAGACGTCGGTGACCTCGAAGCCACCCTTGAGCGAAGCCTTCGAGACCGGCTGAGCCGAGCTATCCCGCCTTCCATCGCGCAAGCATCCGCTTCGCAGGCTTATCCCCCTATAGCGTTTGACGAAACGCTCATCGCCGATGCGCTGGACGCACAAGCTGTGCCGCGAAATCTGGCAGATGCTCTGGTCGCGGCCTCGATCGCCCTCGGCGAGGATGATGCGCTCTCAGCTCTGGCGCACGCTCTAGAAACCAGATTTTCGTTTGAGCCTATCCCCGCGCTTCCCCCAGCACCCGTAATGCTGATCGGCCTTCCCGGCTCCGGCAAGACCGTTACCATGGCCAAGCTCGCGGCAAATGCGCTGATCGAAAACACGCCCGTTAATCTCATCACGACCGACACGGAGCGGGCGGGAGCTGTCGCGCAAGCCCAAGCCTATGCGCAATTGCTCGGGCTCCAAGCGCATCCGGCTGAAAATGCCGACACCCTCTCGCTTTTGCTTAAAGAAAATACGGGCAGAACAAATACCCCCTGCTTCATCGATACCGCGAGCATCAATCCTTTCGACCCGACCGAATTCCAAAGCCTGAAACGGTGGGTCGAAAGCGCTCGTATCGTCGCGAATGCCGAGCCGGTTCTCGTCATTTCCGCCGCCACTGATGCGGTATTGCTCAACGAAATCACCGCAAGTTTTGCCGAACTAGGGGTGAGACGCCTCATCGCAACTCATGTCGATATTTCCCGACGCCTCGGCGGGGTCCTTGCCGCCGCCGATATATCGGGCCTTGCGCTCGCACAAATCAGCGTCACGCCTTATCTCGCACGCGGGCTCGGCGCGATGAATTCAATCGTCTGCGCCCGGCTTATCCTCGGCACATTTGAAAAGCGGTCTCATCATTCAGGCAATCAGGAACGTAAAGCATGACGAGTTCCAATATTATCCAGATTGCATCCGGCAAGGGCGGCGTCGGCAAGACCTGGCTATCGATTACGCTGGCTGAAGCGCTCGCCGCAATGGACCGCAGTGTTCTTCTTTTCGACGGTGATTTCGGCCTCGCCAATGTCGATGTCCAACTCGGCCTTTCCCCAAAACAGGATCTCGGCTCCGTCATCGCCGGTCGCGCTCGCCTCGAAGAAGCAATCACGAAATATGAAATCGCCTCGATCAGCAGTGCTGGCGGTGGAGTGAGGTTCGATATTCTCGCCGGCAAGTCCGGCTCCGGTGCGCTCAGCGCGTTGACCGCCCCGGAAGTCTCCAGGCTCGCG
>CAZLLB010000031.1:16692-20792 GCA_964560165.1 uncultured Parvibaculum sp.
GGCCGCCCGCGCGGCCTCAGTATCCTTCCGGATCATTATAAGCATGTCGTCGTCGATCTGGCAGCGGGCCTCGATCCCTCCGTCATGTCTTTATGTATGCAGGGCGGCACAACGCTCGTTGTCGTGACGGACGAGCCGACTTCGCTCACCGATGCTTACGCCTTCATCAAGATCTTAACGCTTCAATCGCCCGATGCCGATCTGCGCGTCGTCGTCAACATGGCTAATGACTATCAACACGCCCTGCGCACCCATGCGACCCTCACCAATGCCTGTAAGAATTTTCTGGGTATTAACCCGCCCCTTGCAGGCTTCATCCCACGCGACGAACTGGTCCGCGACACCATTCGCCGCCAGAAACCCATGCTTTTTTGCCACCCTCAGGCGAAAGCCAGCCAAGCGGTCCGCAAATTGGCAAGTGACCTCCTTCTCCCCGTCCCGAAAGCAGCTTCCAAGCCCGCTATTGGGACTGCCGCCACCGTAAAACGCTGATATTCTTGCGACGCACACAAACTATTACCGCAGTGCATTTGAGTGGACGCTGTCCCAATTTGAGCTAACCTGCGCTCGCCAGAGGGGATCTGCCGCTTAAAGTGGCAGGAACTGGCTTGGTAAGTATTTTGGGGGGACCAATAATGCAGCTGACAGAAATCGTGAACGAGGCCGTCGCCTTGGGGCGGCAGGGCTTCGATACCGTGAGTTCCGTGCAGGGGATCGTCATCGCCGTCATCGCCGCGGCATTGATGCGCAGCTACGGCCAGATCATCGGCTGGGCAATCGGCGCAACGATTATCCACGAAATCGTGACGATCGCGCGCCACGCAATCGCCCATGAAGGCGTCGTCATTCCCGACTTCACCAACATGGCCGTGCTGAAGCTCATAGCCATCCGCTTCGTCGGTTATCTGGTGGCCATCAGCCTGATTTATCTCGTTCGCCGCATACTTATGCGTGCCTGAGAAAATCCGCGCTCAGTCGCGGAAATTCTCATATTGCAGGGGCTGTTCGATACCAAGCTCCTTGACGAACTGAATCGCTGCCTGAAGGTCGTCGCGTTTCTTGCCGGAAACGCGCAGCTCGTCGCCTTGAATGGCGACTTGCACCTTCAGGCTTGATCCCTTGATATCCTTGACGATCCGTTTGGCGAGTTCCTTTTCGATCCCGTCCTTGATCGCGACCTTCTGGCGAACGCTCTGCCCGGCGGCCTTTTCAGGCTCCTTGTAATCGAGGACACCCGGATCGACCTTGCGCCGCACGAGATGCCCAGCCAGCAATTCATGCATCTGCTTGAGCTTCAGATCATCATCGGCGTTGATGGTGATTTCCTGCTCTTTGCGCTCAATCGTGCATTTCGAGCCCTTGAAATCGTAACGCTGGCCAATCTCCTTGATCACGTTCTGAAGAGCGTTGTCGATTTCGGGAAAATCGGTCTTGGATACAATATCGAAGGAAGGCATGAGGCTCCGCCATGACGCATCGTTGATGATGCGATCATTCTATCGGAGCGAAGGCGGAATGTGTAGGGAAGCGGCAGTAGCCTATTGGCGGCGATGAATGCCCGCTGCAACTTCGTCGAGTTCCATTTGCTCGACCCGCATGATGCCCTTGCGGTGCTTGCGCTTCCGGTTGTCCTCGATGATCTCGTATTTCTTGAGTTCGCGGAAAGCGCCGGAAAGCTCTTCCTTGGCTGCTTCGATCTGTTTGTCGATGTCTTCGATCGAAGTCAGAATGTTCTGGCGGCGGCGAATGACCGATTTTGCGAACATCGGATAGGCAAAATGCGCGACGTCCGAAATCCCCGCTTTTTTCTGCTCACTCAGCACCTGCGCTTCCAGCTCACGCTCACGGGCACGAAATTCCTGCAGCATCAGTTCAAGCTCGGCAAGTTTGCGGCGTTTTTCATCGACATGAAAACGATGCAGACGAATGAGGGATTCACGATTACGCATTATTCAAATCCTTCGGCGGCATGGGCTGCGCGAGAATGCTCTCAAGCATGGCGTAGCCCGCCGCCATATCGGTCGCTTCCGTCTTGCGTTGGCCGAGAAACGCATCAAGCGCGGGTTGATAGAAAATAGCCTCGTCCACCAGTTGGTCCGAGCCTGAGCGATAAGCGCCAAGCCGGATCAGTTCTTCCATATCGTCATAAGTCGCGAGAAGGCCGCGAGCCCTGCGGATCAACACATTCTCTTCCTCGCTATTGCAGCCTGGCATGGTGCGCGACACGGATTTGAGAATATTGATCGCCGGATAACGCCCACGTTCGGCAATCGAGCGTTCCATGACGATATGCCCGTCAAGGATCGAGCGAACGGCGTCTGCAACCGGCTCGTTGTGGTCGTCGCCATCGACCAGCACCGTGAAGATACCTGTGATCGTGCCCTGCCCCGTGCCCGGCCCGGCGCGCTCAAGAAGTTTCGGCAATTCGGCAAAAACCGTCGGCGTGTAGCCCTTGCTTGTCGGCGGCTCACCTGCAGACAGGCCGATTTCGCGCTGCGACATGGCAAAGCGCGTCACGCTGTCCATCATGCAAAGCACGTCTTCGCCCTTGTCGCGAAAAAATTCGGCGAGGGTGAGGGTAAGGTACGCCGCCTGACGGCGCATCAGCGCCGCCTCATCGGAGGTCGCAACGACGACAACGGAACGCGCAAGGCCCTCCGGCCCAAGATCGTCTTCCAGAAATTCCTGCACTTCTCGTCCGCGCTCACCGATCAGGCCGATGACCGCAACCCCGCAAGCGGTATTGCGCGCCAGCATCGACAGCAGCACGGATTTACCAACGCCCGAACCGGCAAAAATGCCCATGCGCTGGCCCCGGCAGCAGGTCAGGAATGTATTCAGCGCCCGCACACCGAGATCGAGCTTGCCCTTGACGCGCTGGCGCGTGTGGGCAGGCGGAGGAGCGTTACGAAGTTTGTAGGGCAGCGCTCCCTGAGCAATCGGCCCCTTGCCGTCGATAGGCTCGCCCATCGCATTGACGACACGGCCAAGCCAGGCGCTTGTGGGATAAACATGAGGCTCCTCGGCGCTGACAACGGCCTTGCAGCCGACGCCTATGCCCGCGAGCGAACCGAAAGGCAGGCAAAGCGCTCGCCCGTCACGAAACCCGACGACTTCGCACTCTATATCGTCGCCCGTGCGGCTCGACACGGATAGGCGTGAGCCAACGCCCATGGCGTGCAACGGCCCGGCGATTTCCACCATGAGCCCCTGAATGCTGACCACCCGGCCATAATGTTTGACCTCGGCCAGTTCGCCTATTTCCGCCAACAACGCCTGCACGTCTCAAGGCTCCCGCATCGATCGCTTGCCGGACAATGGGCCCGGACCGGAGGAAACGGCTCTCCCGGCTCAATCCTGCGGTAATCTTGATGGGAAGAATTTAAGACGGCGTAAACCTTGGCGGAGGAAAAGTATTTTCTGAGATCGCGGGCGAAAACGGGTGCGCCATCAAACCATTTACGAGAAAAAAACGTCCCTTAACCGAAGGTTTGGCAGGTCGTATAAAATTTTCTCAATATTTTTGATTTCGATTAACCTTTATTAACCAAATCGCGTTACGGTTTCAAAGTGGATTTAACGGGCTGCAGCGGTGGAAGGGCCACACAAACCGCAAAGAGGGCATCATGCGAGTTCTGCTCATTGAAGACGATAGTGCAACCGCTCAGAGCATCGAACTGATGCTCAAGTCTGACGGTTTTAATGTGTACACCACAGACCTCGGTGAAGAAGGGGTCGATCTGGGCAAGCTGTACGATTACGACATCATCCTTCTTGACCTGAACCTGCCTGACATGAGCGGCTATGAAGTGCTCAAGTCGCTCCGCCTCGGCAAGGTAACGACACCGATCCTGATCCTTTCGGGCCTTGCAGGCATCGAGAACAAGGTTCGCGGACTCGGCTTCGGCGCCGACGATTACATGACCAAACCCTTCCATAAGGACGAACTCGTCGCGCGTATTCACGCCGTCGTGCGTCGCTCCAAGGGCCATTCCCAATCCGTCATCAACACCGGCAAGCTCACCGTTAACCTCGACACCAAGACCGTCGAAGTCGAGAACAGCCGCGTCCATCTGACGGGCAAGGAATATCAGATGCTG
>CAZLLB010000032.1:0-20697 GCA_964560165.1 uncultured Parvibaculum sp.
ATCATCACCGGCAATCGCGACCGGACGGTCTGGGCGAAACTGCATTCCTACGCGCTGCATGAGCAGATCGCGGGATCGGAACTCATCAAGCTCGTTGGTGTCGGGCACATGCCGCATTACGTGCGGCCTGATGTGGTGATTGACGCGCTGGTGCGGCTGGCGCGCGGCGAGCATCCGCGTGCGGGCACGCATGTGATTGAACCGGGTATGGCGCTGACGGAGGCGTAGTTTTGGGTGGCCGTTGCGGGGCCATCCTTCGAGACGCGGCTTTGCCGCTCCTCAGGATGAGGTTTTATTTTTTAGGTTTGGTTTTTATCCTCACCCTGAGGAGACGCGGGACGCGTCATCTCGAAGGGCGAGGCCCGCGAGCCTCAATCCGCCGAGCTGCCTTTGCGGCCGACGAAGGCGACGCGGAGCATGTTGGTGGCACCGGGTGTGCCGAGCGGCAGGCCGGCGGTGACGATGATGCGCTGGCCGGGCTGGGCGTAGCCTTCGCGAAAGGCGATGCGGCAGGCGCGGTCGGCGAGGTCGTCGAGGTCCTTGGCGTCTTCGGTGAGCACGCAATGGAGGCCCCAGACGAGGGCGAGGCGGCGCGCGGTGGCGGTGATTGGTGTCAGCGCGATAATCGGGAAGAGCGGGCGCTCACGCGCGGCGCGAATGCCGGTCGAGCCTGAATTGGTCCAGCAAACGATGGCGGCGGCTTTCAGCGTGTCGGCGACCATATGGGCGGCGGCGCTGATCGCGTCGGCGCCCGTTGCTTCGGGCTCGTTGCGCTGGGCGTACATGATGCCCGGATAGGTTGGATCGGATTCAACCTCGACGGCGATGCTGTTCATCATACGCACGGCTTCGGCGGGATATTGTCCGGCGGCGGATTCCGCCGAGAGCATGATCGCGTCGGCACCCTCGAAGACGGCGGTGGCGACGTCGGAGACTTCGGCGCGTGTCGGCACGGGCGAGGAGATCATGCTTTCGAGCATTTGCGTGGCGACGACAACAGGCTTGCCAGCGCGGCGGGCGGCGCGGGTGATGCGCTTCTGCCAACCCGGTACTTGCTCAAGCGGCAGTTCGACGCCGAGATCGCCGCGCGCGACCATGAGCGCATCGGCCATGTCGATGATGTCGTCGAGATGGACGAGGGCTTGCGGCTTTTCGATCTTGGCGAGAATGGCGGCGCGACCGCGCGCAATCTTGCGCGCTTCGGCTATGTCGTCGGGGCGCTGGATGAAGGAGAGCGCTACCCAGTCGATACCCAGATTGAGGGCTGCCTCGAAGTCGCTGCGATCCTTTTCGGTCAGCGCAGCGACGGGCAGCACGGCGTCGGGCACGTTGACGCCTTTGCGATTGGAAAGACGGCCGCCGACCATGACCTCGGTTTCGGCAAAATCGGTACCGCAATTGAGGACGCGCAGGCGGATTTTGCCATCGTCGAGCAGCAGCGACTGGCCGGTTGTGACGGCGGCGAAAATTTCGGGGTGAGGGAGCGGCGCGCGCCTGGCATCGCCCGGCGTCTTGTCGAGATCGAGGCGGAACTTCTGGCCGGTTTCGAGCAGCGCCGAGCCGCCCACCATTTCGCCGACGCGAAGCTTGGGGCCTTGCAGATCGGCGAGGATTCCAATCGGGCGATCGACGTCTTTCTCGACGGCGCGGATCATCGCGTGAACCTTCTTCAGCCCGTCATGACTTAGATGGCTCATGTTGAGACGGAAGACGTCCACGCCTGACTCGAAGAGCGTGCGGATCATTTCCGGCGAGCTTGATGCAGGGCCGAGCGTAGCGATGATCTTGACGTTGCGGCGGCGTATCAAAGGTTCGCTCCCGTGTGATTATCTCAGGCGGATGGTCTTTCTATCAGAATGACACGGAAATCGTTCACATTCGTGTAACTGGGGCCAGTTTGCAGGCTGTCGCCAAGCGCAGCGAAAAAGCCGCCTGAATCATGGGCGGAGAGGAAGGCCGCTGGATTGATGCCCAAAGCGCGGGCACGGGCAAGCGTGTCAGGCAAGACGAGCGCGCCCGCCGGATCGTCGGCAGCGCCGGAGCCGCCGTCTATGCCGTCCGTGTCGCCCGCGAGCGCCGAGATGCCGGGCGCGCCATGCAGGGCCATTGCGAGAGCCAGCGCATATTCCTGATTGGGGCCGCCGTGGCCGTTGGTTTTTTGCGTAAATGTGACGGAAAGCTCGCCGCCAGAGAGAATGGCGGTGCGACGGTTGCTGTGCTGAGCATCGAGAGCGAGGCGGGCGTGATGGGCGGCGATGTCACGGGCTTCGCCTTCGATGCGGTCGCCGAGGTCGAGCACTTCGTAGCCATCGGCTTTGGCGATGGCGGCGGCGGCGCGCAAGGAGCCTGCGCCGCTGGCGATCAACGCGTAGCGGGCGTGGGCGAAAAGCGGGTCGCCGGGTTTGGGTGTTTCTGGCGCGGCTTCAAGCGCGCGGATAATGTTTGGGCTCGCCTCGATCTGAAATTTTTGTAGCACATCGAATGCGTCGCGCCGCGTTGTCGGGTCGGCGACGGTTGGCCCTGAGGCGATGGTGGCGGGGTCGTCGCCTGCCACATCGGAAATCGCCAGCGTGAGGGAAGGTGCCGGCGCGATGGCGGCGGCGAGGCGACCGCCCTTGATGCGCGAGAGATGTTTGCGGACGCAATTGATGGCGGCGATGGGCGCGCCGGAGGCGAGGAGCGCTTTGGTCAACGCGCGTTTGTCGTCGAGGGTGAGGCCTTCAACGGGCAGCGTTGCAAGTGCCGAGCCGCCGCCTGAAATCAGCACCAAGGCGAAATCGCGGGGACCGAGAGACGCCGCCATGTCGAGGAGGCGGGCGCTGGCTGCCGCGCCGTTTGCGTCCGGCAGGGGATGGCTTGCCTCGACAATCTCGATGCTGCGTGTCGGGCGGGCGTGGCCGTAGCGTGTCAGGGCGAGGCCTTCAAGCGCGATATTGACATAATGCGCCTCTGCGGCGACGGCCATGGAGGCGGCGGCCTTGCCTATGGCGAAGATGACGAGGCGGCCTTCGGGCGGCGGCGGCAGATAGGGAGCGAGGATTTCGTCGGGCAAGGCGGCGCGCACAGCCGCGTCGTACAGGACTTTCAAGCGTGCGCGGGTTTCAGGGAAGCTCTGGGTCATAAGTGGGGCATTCGCGACTTTCGGTCCATTGGGTATAGTGCGCCGATGCAGGCTCTGTCACGCGAAGGCGATTGTCCCTTCGACCTTATCAATCCCGGGGGCGATCCACGCTTCCTCGTCATCTGCGATCATGCGTCGAACACATTGCCGCCGGGATATGGATCGCTCGGCCTCGATGCGAGCGAGTTCTCGCGGCATATCGCCTATGATATCGGGGCGGGAGAGGTTGCGCGGCGCCTCGCGGGCAAGCTCGATTGCCCCGTTGTGCTGGCGCGGTTTTCGCGGTTGCTGATTGATCTCAATCGCGGGGCTGATGATCCGACGTTGGTGATGAAGCTGTCGGATGGAGCGATCATTCCGGCAAATCGCGATGTCGATGCATTTCAGGGTGCGGCGGAATTCGCGCTGCGTCTCACTGATTTCTATGAGCCTTATCACGCAGCGGTGGCGGGCGCGCTGGAGAGGGCGAGGGTGCGTGGCGCGGTGCCGGCCATTCTCTCCATTCATAGTTTCACGCCGGTTTGGCGCGGTGTTGCGCGGCCCTGGCATGCAGGGATCCTCTGGGACAAGGACGACCGCTTGCCCGTGCCTTTGCTCGAAGGGCTGCGCGGGGAGCCGGGGCTCGTGGTTGGCGACAATGAGCCATACTCTGGTGAGTTGAAGGGCGACTGCCTATATCGGCATGGAACGCGGAACGGCTTGCCGCATGCGCTGGTGGAAATCCGGCAGGATTTGATCGGCGAGGCACGCGGGCAGGAAGAGTGGGCGGCGCGTCTGGCGCGGCTCGTGTTGCCGATGGCCGCGAACGGAGATTTGCGCGCGGTGCGCCATTACGGCTCGCGCACAGACAACAGATGATGATGGAGGTTGGGATGGACAAGGCAATGCAGACGGAAGTGGAGGCGGCGGCGTTTCGACGTCTCGTCGCTCATCTCGGCAAGCGCACCGATGTGCAGAATATCGATCTGATGATTCATGGTGGCTTTTGCCGCAATTGCCTCGCCGACTGGTATGGCGAGGCGGCGGGCGAGAGGGGCGTGACGCTTTCGAAGGATGAGGCGCGCGAGGTGATTTATGGAATGCCTTTCGCCGCGTGGAAAGCGAAGCATCAACCCGAGGCGACGCCTGAGCAATTGGCGGCTTTCGAGGCGGCGCAGAAGCGCGCGCATGATTGAGGGCGTTATATCCACAGCTTTCTTGCGTTGTGATGTTGCCGCTGCCGCCGCGCGTCGATAGTGTCGCCTCCTCATCAGCCTGTGGATTGAATGGAGCGACGCATCATGGCGGACGGCAATACCCCTATGAACCATGGCGGCGTCGCGCATGATCAGTTGCGCTCGGTCATTGAGCGCATCGAGCGGCTGGAAGATGAGAAAGCAGCAACTGCCGCCGACATCAAGGAAGTCTATGCCGAGGCGAAGGCCAATGGCTTTGACACCAAGACGCTCCGGCAGGTTGTGCGCATCCGCAAGCAGGACAAGGCTGAACGGCAGGAGCAGGAAGCGATCCTGGAGCTTTATCTCAGCGCGCTCGGCATGATCGAGTAGTCGATCACTTCTTTTTCGGGTTCTTGTTTCAGAACGTCAGCCTTTAGGGGCTGGCGTTTTTTATTTGCGTGCGACGGCGCGCGCACTTCGATGCGTTCACTTTTTGGCTTTTTTCTCGTGATCGGCGCTGCCGACTTTTTTGGTCGGCTGGGTTTGGGGTGCCGGGTCGCTTGCGGGGAAGGATTGATCCAGCGCGTCGTCGAGATCGCGATCATCTTGTTGTGGCGTTTTTTTCGCGCCGGGTTCGCTGGGCTTCTTCATATCGCTGTGTTTGTGGGCCTTCGCGTGCTTGTGGTCGTTCTTCATGGCCGCCTCCATGTGAGGTTGGGATGAATTCGTTCACAGGCACACAACGCAGCGACGGCGTGTCTGTTCCTCTGCGGGAGCGGAGCGCGGTGTGAAACCCAAAGCGCCGCGAGGCGTTTGGTCTTTATGACGCAAAGAAAAATCAATGCGCTCTTCGGCTCGCAACCGGGAAAACCGCCGGGGCCTGACGACCCGACGCCCAAGCCTGACATGCCTGTGCCGCCGCATCCGAAAGAACCACCTGCGGAAACGCCGCCTATCCGATTGCCGCCGGAGATCACCCCCGGAATGCCGCCAGAGACGCCGCCGAGACCTCAAGCGCCGCCGATCGAGATACCGCCAGAAGAGCCGCCACAACCGGATGGCCCTGAAGTGCCAGTGATGCCGCCACCAGAGCCCGAAGTTCCGCTGACCATGCATAAGTTGAGCCGATGAGGTGGGAGATGAAAAAGACGCTGAGTACAGAAGAAGCTCGCGCGGGTAAGACGCTAAACGAAATGCGCTACGTCCTTGGGATCAGCATGGCGCTTGTGGTTGCTGGTTTTGCGGCGGTCTATTTTTATTATTTCGCCTGATCCATCGCGCGCTGAGTTTTATTTTCGTGCGACTATCTGTTTGATTCCGGCTTGTGTGATGCAGCGCTATTGATCCACAGCAACGTCGCCGTTTTCCCTTGTCATTAGTGTAATTTATGGAAAGCTCATTTTGAGAGAGCTTGGCGTGCACCAGCGCAAACTGGTCAGCGCGCGCGGGTGGTGAGTGTGAGGGACGGAATTATAAAGACGATTACGAAGGTCCAGCCGCATGGCGCGCTGCTTGTCCTGCGTTTGCCCGAATGGGTGATCACCCATGCAAGCGAAAGCCTTTTGCCAATATTCGGCGTTGAGGCGCATGAGATCATTGGCCGACCAATCGGCGATCTGATGTCGCGGCATACGATCCACCGGCTTCGTAACATCATGCAATTCGTTGTAGCCAATGGTGAGCCCGAACGGCTGATGAACCTTGCGATGGGTTTCAAGCGCGAGCGTTTCGATCTTTCCATTTATGCAGACCAGAATCGTGCCGTCATCGAGATCAAGCCGCGACAGACCGATCAGAAAAATATCGACGATGCTTTTTTCCTTCTGCGGGCGATGCGAGCGCGGATTCGCAATGCTGCGTCGGTGGCTGAAGCGTGCCTTCGTACAGCGCGGCAATGCCGTTCACTGACTGGCTATGATCGTGCCACCATATTGCGCTTTCGCAAGGACGGAACCAGCGAGGTTATGGCCGATGAGCGGCGCGACGGCATAGCGGAGCCGGGATTTATGTATCAAGCCAGTAAAGCCCGATCTTTGATGCGCGCTCTGGTCGAGGGCGCGCGCTTCACTTATCTGCCCGATACGGACTATGCCGGCTCGCCGATCGTTCCTGAACCGGTGCCACTTGGTGAATTCCATGGCCGTAATTCGCTGGGCTTGCGTGGCATTGCGCCGGAGCAGGCGGACTATCTGCGCCGGTACGGGGTGGGCGCGCTGTTCGCCCTGCCGATCGGTCCGCTCTTTGCACCCTGGGGCGCGGTGATCTGCCAAAACGCAGAGCCACGTTTCATTCCTTTCGAGGTTCGTTCGGCGTTGGAGTTTTTTCTCAACGGCGTCGGGCTGCAAGTTGCTTTGCTGAATTCTGTCGATGCATTGGGCAAGCAGAACAGGGCGCGCGAGGTGCGGGCGGAGATTCTGGACGACACTGAGATGACGGTCGATCCGGGTGAGAATCTTCAGGGTTTCGCCGAAGCACTGGGCAGGCATATTGCCGTCGATGGGGCGGGCTATTGGAATGGTGAGGCTTTCACCTCCGTGGGGGAGGCGCCCTCGGCGCAAGAGGGTGTGGCACTCGCAGCACGGTTCAAGGAGGCCTCTCCAACGGTGCAGACAGTGGATGAGGGCAGCGGAGCCGTGCGGGGCGGTGTGCTTGCGGTACGGCTGTCACGAGAGCCGGACCAATATCTGATGCTGTTCCGCAAGTCTGCTCCGCGCGCCTGGGGCGGCGTCGAGATTGAAGCGGGACACGCGCTGCGTTCGCTCATTCTCGGATTGCGGCTGCGGCGCATGGATAGTAACGACGAAGGGCAGCGGGCTTTGCTGCGTCGTCAGGAAACGGTCATTGCGGAACTCAACCACCGGATCAAAAATCTTCTGGCGCTGTTTCAGTCGCTCGTTGCCAAGACGGGCGAGTCCGCGGACACGCTCGACGAGTTTGCGGCCTCGCTTGCCGGGCGCGTGGGGTCTCTGGCCATGGCGCATGACCAGATCAATGGCAATGACATTTCCGGCGCGCAGATCAGGCTACTGATCGAGACGGAGCTTGCTCCTTATATGTCGATGAAAACCGATATAGAGATCGACGGTCCAGATCTCGCCCTTTCTCCGCAGGCGTTCACGGTCATGGCGCTGGTCATGCATGAACTGGCCACCAATGCGGCCAAGCATGGCGCTCTCGGTGAGGCAGGTGGCGCAGTGAAAATAGGATGGCAGCGCAGCGAGGATGGTGGTGTGCGGATTGACTGGCGCGAACGGAGTGCTGCGCCGATTTTGCCGCCCGCGCATCGAGGCTTCGGGTCGACCATTATAGAGCGGATGATCCCGTTCGAGCTGCGTGGCGCAGCGCGCGTGAGCTATCCGCCGGAGGGCCTTTCGGCATCCTTCGATGTGCCTGCGCATTTCGTTACAGAAAACGCGACGGGGTTCTCGCGGTTGCATAGGCAGCCGGATATTCATATAGCGCTTGATCAGGGCCGCACGTCTCGTGCGCTTGTCGTCGAAGACAATATGCTCATCGCACTTCAAGCCGAAGATATGCTGCTTCGTCTTGGCTTTTCTCATGTTGATATTGTTGCGCGATGGCAGGAAGCGGCGAGGCTTCTTGATGATGAAAACTTCGATGTCGCCACGCTCGATGTGAGCCTCGCGGAGGAGACGTCTTTTCCGCTTGCCGACAAATTGGTGGCGGCGGGTATTCCGTTTATTTTCGCGACGGGCTACGACGACAGGCGCGCCATTCCAGATCGCTTTGCGCATGTGCCGATCGTTCCCAAGCCTTATTCAGAAACCAGCCTCGCGTCGGCGATGGCCGCATTTTTCGGCACGCGCGATTAGCGATGGGTCACTCGGCGACCGCTGGCGCTATCGGAACGAAACTTCCGCTTCATCGTTACATCTCCATCAACTGGTAAATCTCGAAGGGAGATATGTGATGAAACGCCTTCTCACAGGTACAGCGTTGCTGACCATCTGTGTTCCGATGATGGCTTATGCAGCCGGTACAGACAACGCGGCGCCCACCATGACGACGCCGATGGCACCTGCGGGCGCGTCACGTATGCAGGTGGCGCCGGAAGGCGCGGAATCCACCTTGTCGTCCGATACGATCACACAGTCGAACGGCGTGGCGTTGATTTCGAAAGACGCACTCAGCGCCTATTATCTGAAGGGTGCGGACGTACTCGGCTCCGACAGCAAGAAGCTCGGAACCATCGACGATATCGTCTTTGACAAGACGGGTCAGGCAGAACGCGTGCTGATCGCGGCGGGCGGTGTGGCGGGCATCGGAGCCAAGGAAGTCGGCGTGAATTTCTCTGACCTTACCTTCACGGGTCAGGATGTGAAGAAGCCGATTGTGCAGATCAACACCAATGTGGATGGTCTGAAATCAAAGCCGACGTTCAATAAGGAAAAGATTGGTTCTGGCATGGTGCTGGCCAGCTCGTTGCTCGGCGCCGAGGTCAAGCTTCAGGAGAGCGATGACAAGGGCAAGATTTCTGATCTCATCCTCGACAAGAAAGGCGCGGCGAAATTCGTAGCAATTGATTTCGGCGGCATTCTGGGTGTCGGAGACAAGCGTGTGGCGGTTTCTCACGACAAGCTCGGCCCGGTGGTTGCGGAGCAGCCGATCGTGCTTCGGGAAACCAAAACCAGACTCCAGGCGGCTCCGGCCCTTGTCTATACGGCTGACGAATCCACTTCTTCCATCGTCTCGCCGAAGGATTCCAACTCAACGGCTCCCCACGAATAACGAAGAAGGCTCTGTTCTCCCGGCTGCGGCTTTGCCGCGGGCCGGGAGAGCTTTTTATTCAAAATAGGAAAATCGATCATGGCGAAATCCCAGTCGGCATCGAGAGCTGCGTCGAAGCCCGGCCCGAAAGCCGATTCCAAATCTACTCTTGGCGCTCGGCCGCGCGTTGAAAAACCCGATGTCGGCATCAAGCCCCGCGAGAAGGCGCGTCTGGCGGAAGGTCTTTCGCAATCGCTGGCCGATACGTTTTCGCTTTATGTGAAGACGCTGGGTGTGCACTGGAATATCGTCGGCCCTTCCTTTTACGGCCTGCACAAGCTGACCGAAGCGCAATATCAGGACCTCGCTGCCGCTATCGATGAACTGGCGGAACGTATCCGGGCGCTCGGCTATCCGGCCCCAGCGGGTTTTGGTGATTTCCGCTCATTATCGGCTATCAAGGCAGAGAGCCGGATCGAGAGTGCGGGCGATATGCTGAAAGAGCTGATCGACGACAATGAACTGGCGGCGCGGCGGATGCGCAAAGTGTCGGACATTGCGGGGGATGCCGAAGACAAATTCTCTGAAGACATGCTGATTGCGCGCATGGGTGCTCACGAGAAAAACGTCTGGATGCTGCGTGCGCTTGTCACCGAATAGGATGACGAATCCTGGCTGCGACGGGGCGCCCGCCGGACTATGCGGCGGCGTCTTTGTCTGCCCGTTACTTCGAGCGGGGACATAACAAAAAGCGCCGCAAGGTGCGGCGCAGTAGAGGGAGGGAGTTCAGAATGAACCCCGACCTGGCACGGGGGGGCACGGGGGGACGATAAATGCCGGGCCGGGGTTTTTCGGCGGCCCGAATGGGCGCGCCAAAATTAGATCAAGCATTCCGAACACTGATAGAACGCCTGGATTTTAGTTGGGTTCCCGTCTCCGCGTAATATTTTTTGCCCTTTAAAAGGGGTGGGAGGGTCCCGGACGAATATCGTGTGAAATGACTGGAATCGTTACCTGAATCGCCGTTCCTGTGTCGTTTATATGCTGTCTGCCGCCAAGCTGACGGACCAGCCCCGCCAACAGATTGAGGCTGCGGTGAGGGGGGTGAGCTTGTCCTTGCCGGGCTTCGAAGAGAGGGGTATCGGCTTCCACTGTCAGGATTCCGCCCTGGCCGTTCTTGCGTAGCTGGATGCGGATATGGCTGGGCCTCGGGGTGCTATTTCGCCGCGCGGTGGCTTCGCCGATGATTTCGGTGAGCAGAAAAGCCAGTGGCGCGGCGACGTCGGCGGACGCAGTCAATTCATCGGAATCGGTCTCGAGGAGGGGGATGGGTTCGACATCTGCCATGGCCTGTTCGGTGGCGGCGCAAAGGTCGCTCAGCAACGCCTTCAGGCGGACCGAGCGCATATCGTCACCTTGATAGATGGCGCTGTGGACGATGCCGAGCGCCATGACGCGCCGCTGAACTTCGCTGAAGGTCGCGACTTCCGAGGGCGTCTCGGCGCGCCAGCTTTGCAGGTTCATCAAGCTGTTAATGATCTGGAGATTGTTGCGCACACGATGATGGACCTCGCGGGTCAGCGCCTTCTGGTGTGCGACGGCGTCGCGCAACGCTTCATCGCGCGCGGCGATGGTGTCGGCCATGTTGTTGAATGTGGAGGCGAGCTGACGTATCTCGGCGGGCAGGCCTTCCGTGTCGATAATGCGTGCCCGGACGTCGCCAGTCGTATAGGCGGCCATGCCCCGGCGAATGCGATGGAGCGGTCTGGTGACAAAATATCCGACGGCGAGCGCGGTCGTGATCAGAGCTGTCAGCCACATCAGCAGAACGGAGCCGACATTGCTGAAGAGCAGGAAATAGGCGGGGTCACCGATCGAGGAGAGGGGCATTCCGAAAACGGCAAAAATTTCGCCCGCCAAAGGCAGATACACATAACGCCGCTCTATGCCGTCATTGCCGAAAGCGTCGAAGACACCCGACCGGGTGGCGTCGGGGGCGGTATTGAGGAAGTCGGCAGGCAACCAGGTTTCCGCCGACGTCTGGTTTATCTTTTGCGAGAGCGCCCGACCATCGCGGTCGAGCATGATCAAGGCTGCATCCTGGGGCAAATTGAAATTGCGTATGACCTGTTCGATGGCGCTGAGCCTGATGGCTACGACCAGGACGCCAACGACGCGCGCTGCGGCGTCGGTCAGCGGCGCAGCGGCGAGAAGAGAAGGCTCTGTGCCGGTATTGGATGGCGCCGATGTGCCGACCGAGAAAGGCCGGCCCTTCAGCGCGTCCCGGAACCAGCGTGGAAAAGGAAGCTCCCCGATAACGCCCTGATTTTCGGCACCCGAACAGCGCACGGAGCCGTCGGTGCCCAGCAGGGCGATATTGCTGAAGTCGGAATATTGCAGCAGCAGTTTGCGAAATTCGGCATTGCATTGCTGCGCATTGGCCGGCGGCATGGCAGCGATTGCGCCCAGCAGGTTTCTGGCGCGATTGATGATTACCTCTTCGCGACCGAGAACGTCTTCTCCTTGGCCGATGATGCTAGCCGCAAGTTGTGTGCGGTAATGCTCATAGCCGATATAGGCATTGGCGAGTGCGATCACGGCGACTGGAAAAAGAATGAAGCTGAGAAGGGAAAGCAGGCGTATGCGGAGAGATTTCAATTCCATACGCATGCGGGCCAAGCCCTTCCGGGGGCGATAAAGAGCGCCTCCGCGGGGGAGGTGGTGCCGCTATTGGCGATGTCACCATATAAGCTCAGATTTACACCCCACCGACCGGCAGTGCTCATTTCCATCCGACCGCCGCTTAACTATCGGCATCGGTGATCTGGTCGAGTTTTTTCATAAGTTCCGCAAGATCATGGGGAACGGGCTCCTGGATCACATCTTGATAGACGCGTCTCAGACTGCGACCCAAAGCCTCGCGTCTCTGCCTTGCTTCTTCACGATTAGGCACGACTCTGCCTCCAGAACCCGTCCCGGATGGTGTGCCCCGTTTAACCTTGTCTGACGTCATTTCAACACTCAGCCGTCCCCGATAAGCGGCGCATTTAGGGAATGGCCACAAATCTCGCGGCGTGAGTGAAACTCTTTGGCCGCTCATTGGTTCCCTTAACTTAAACGTATTCTGCCCGATAAAAACCGTGCACCATAGTAGAACCTCCGGGTGTGAAGAAGGATCCATACAGCGATGTCTCTTGCTCAGGAACTCGGCCCTCATTTGCCGTATCTGCGCCGCTACGCGCGCGCCTTGACCGGAAGCCAAGAGCGGGGAGATTCCTTCGTTCGGGCGACATTGATGGCCCTCATAGACAATCCGGCCTGCTTTCCCGCCGAAATTGAGCCGCGTCCGGGGCTTTACAAGCTCTTCCATACGATCTGGTCCACCGTGAATATAGAAGTGCCTGTCGAGCGGGACGACGGTTCTCATCCGGTGCGGGCGGCAGCCGAAAAGCTCAGCCGACTGACGCCTCTCAATCGTCAGGCTTTGCTTCTGACGGCGATGGAAGGTTTCGCCGTGGAAGATGCGGCGCTGATCATCGGCGTCGATGGCGATGAAATAGATGCTCTGCTGGAAGAGGCGCTTTCGCAAATCGACCAGCAGATCGTTACCGAAGTTCTCATTATCGAGGACGAGCCGATTATTTCGATGGACCTTGAGGAAATCGTCCGTGAACTGGGCCACAAGGTCAGCGGCACGGCGGTGACACGCACCGAGGCCGTCGCTGCCGCAGGGCATCGCAAGCCGGGGCTGGTGCTCGCCGATATACAGCTCGCGGACGGAAGTTCAGGCATCGATGCCGTCAAGGACATACTTAGTGGCATTTCCGTGCCGGTGATTTTCATTACGGCTTTTCCCGAGCGATTACTGACGGGGGATCGTCCCGAGCCGACCTTCCTGATCACCAAGCCTTTCCAGCGCAATGCCGTGAAAGCCGCCATCAGCCAGGCGCTGTTTTTAAACAGCACCGTGACAACCGCCTGACCAGTACGGTCTTTCCCAGAATAGCCGGGTTCCATATGGAACCCGGCGCTTGGTTGCGCGTTTATTGTCAGTGGGGAGACTGAGTATTCCAGGTTATTTCCCAGTTATCAGTAAAGGGGCAGTGACATCTACGTTTGTCAAGAGATGAGAGCCGCATGATGCCCCTATTTAAGCGGCTCTCGCATTATACCCACCTTACGGATGATGATTTTGGGCCGATCAAAGGGTTGTCGGCGCAGACGCTGACGCCGGAACGTGGTCGCGATATCATCGTGGCCGGGGAGCCGTGCAAGCGCGCCTTTGTCGTGAGGCGCGGGTGGGCGATCCGCTATCAGATGCTGAGGGATGGGCGGCGGCAGGTGTTGAACGTGCTGATGCCCGGCGACATGTTCGATTTGCAGGTTTTTGTCGCCGCGGAAGCCGATCATTCCGTGATGGCGGTGACGGACATGGAATTGTTGGCATTTGCGCCGGCGGACGTGCTCTCGATTATCAGCGGCCACGGGTCGCTCGCATTGGCTTTCTGGTGGGCGACGGTGCAGGAGGAGGCGATCTTGCGCCAGCAGATCGTGCGCAACGGCCGCCGCACGGCGCGCGAAAGAGTGGCGCATTTCCTGCTTGAACTGCATCGCCGCTCGCTGGTCGTGGCGGAGGGCGACGACAACGGCTTCAACCTGCCGCTGACGCAGAGCATTATCGGCGATGCACTGGGCCTCAGCCATATTCATATCAATCGTGTGCTGCGCAAATTCATTCGGGAAAACCTCATCGAGCGTGATCATGCCTGGCTGCAACTGATCGACAGGGATAGACTTGTGGAGATAAGCGAGTTCGATCCGTCTTACCTGCATCTTGAATCCATCAAGCGCATGCGCCCCAAGGCTTCCGTGCCGGAGCCCCGAACATGAGCAGCGAGATCTCGCAACCGCGTCCAGATGTTGCGCATCTGAACGACGAGGATTTCAAAACCGAGCTTGCCTCGGTCATCCCGCAACTTCGCGCATTCGGCAGAAGCCTTTGTGGCAACCGCGATATGGCGGACGATCTGGTTCAGGAGACGATGCTGAAAGCCTGGGTGGCGCGCAAGCGTTTCGAGGCGGGAACCAGCATGGCTGCCTGGACGCACACGATCCTGCGCAATCTCTTCCGCTCGCAGATGCGGCGCTCGCGCTTTACCGGCGAATGGGACGATGCGAAGGCCGAAGAGATTCTTTCGATGCCGGCAGGGCAGGAGCAGTATATGCAGCTCTCCGATTTGCAACGGGCGCTGCTCGAACTTCCGACCGCGCAGCGCGAGGCGCTGATTCTCGTGGGGGCGGGCGGGTTTGCCTATGAAGAGGCTGCCGAGATTTGCGGCTGCGCGATCGGCACCGTCAAAAGCCGCGTGGCGCGCGCGCGCGCGGCGATCGAGCGGATGTTATCGGGGGGCGAGCTGGCGTTGCGCACCGACGAGCCACTGTCGCCGGTATCGGCGCTAGACACGATCCTTCGGGATGTGGATGATCTTTCCGGCGGCAAAAGCTGATCTGCTTTTTGGTCTGCGCAATGAAAAGGAGCCCGGCATGCGGGCTCCTTTTTTGTTCGTCGCAGCGTGTGCGTCAGACCGGAGGGTGGCGGCCACGGAGAGCGCCGAAGACGATGCTCGCCAGAAATAGCACCAGGAACACCACGAACAGAATTTGCGCGATGCCCGCCGAAGTGGTGGCGATGCCACCGAAGCCGAACACACCGGCGATGAGGGCGATGATCAGAAACGTAACGGCCCAACCCAACATGGGATTTCTCCTTTGCTTGCTGCGTGCGGCAGCGGTTACTCGCGTTCGGTCATGTGCATCACTTGATCAGCGGTATCATTTGGCGTTTTGAGCCGCGCCTTCAATTTTTTCGCCACCCTTTTGAATGTCCTGGCCCGCACCCTCGACGGTGTTGCAAGCGGCCAGACCCGCCGCGCCGTAGCCGGCGACCATGACCAGCAGGACGGCTTTCATGATGCTCTTTCTCATCGTCATCTCCTCATTTGAGACCGCCTGCAGATTGCGGCGCGGCCGCGACAGCGAAAAGCCGTCACATGCAGCCAACGAGCGAGGCGGGGATTTGTTTCCGATGACAGAAGGCAGGGATGCTCACGCAAGGTGCCGCACGTTTGGCATGTCCGATGAAATCCGCGCTAAGGGACTGTAAAACCAAAGAAATTGGAACCAAACGGGCTGCTATCCGTTAGATGCATGAGAAATAATTCCTCATCGCGGTTTCGCCACTATGTGAGCGCCTGATAATGCGGCTGCTCAGCAACATTTTCCGCGATGTATCACCCCTGTGGGGTTCTCATGTTGAACGTCGTATCTGACGAAATTTCTCTGTTTCTCGATGTCGATGGCACGCTTATCGACATCGCGCCGCGCCCACAGGATGTGGTGGTTCCGGCGGCGCTGATCGGTGATCTGGTCGCTGCGGCGCAACGGCTCGACGGGGCGCTGGCGCTGATCAGCGGGCGCAGCATTGCGGAGATCGACAGGCTTTTCCGTCCGCTGCGCTTCTGCGCGGCAGGGGTCCATGGCGCTGAGTTGCGGTTTTCCAGCGATGGAGAGGTGCAACAAGCGCCTTCGGCGGCGTTGCCTTCCGCGTTTCGCGACAGGCTCGACGCCTTGTCGCAGCGCTTTCCCGGCGCACTCGTTGAGGACAAGGGTGCAAGCGTGGCTCTGCATTACCGCTTTTGTGCGGATCGTCGCGCGGAACTGCTTGCCGCTATCGATGCGCTGCTGGTGCAGCAGAAAGATGACAGCCTGATGATCCTGCCGGGTCATTTCGTTTTCGAGGTCAAGCGCAAGGGCTACGACAAGGGCACGGCGGTGGCGGCGCTGATGGAGACGGAAAGTTTTGCCGGACGGGTGCCTGTCGCGATCGGTGACGATGTTACGGATGAAGCGGCATTTGAGATTGCATTGGCTCGCGGCGGTTATGCTTTTTCGGTCGGGCGGGAGGTGGCAGGCCTTAGCGGATATTTTGAGACGCCCGGCGATGTGCGTCGCTGGCTGGCGCAAATTGCGGTAATGCCGCGAGAGGACAAGCACACAAGCCTCGTTCACACCGGATAGGGAGATCAAGCAGGTGTCACGTCTTATCGTCGTATCGAACAGAGTTGCTGTCCCGCAGCATGGCACGAAAACGGCGGGCGGGCTCGCCGTCGCCGTGAATGCGGCCTTGCGCGAGCGCGGCGGCGTCTGGTTCGGGTGGAGCGGGCGTATCGTGGAAAAGCCGTCGCCGGATCCGGAAGTGACGACGAGCGGCAATATCGACTATTGCGTTACGGATCTCACCTCGGCTGATCTTCAGGAATATTATAACGGCTTTGCCAATCGCGTTCTCTGGCCGCTGATGCATTACCGCGTCGATCTGGCAGAATTTTCGCGCAGCGATCTGTCTGGCTATATGCGCGTCAATCATGATTTCGCGGATCAGGTGTCGCGCATGTTGAAGCCGGACGACATTGTCTGGATCCATGATTACCATTTGATGCCGCTGGCGAAATTCTTGCGCGAGAGCGGCCATGCCAACAAGATTGGCTTCTTTCTCCACATCCCCTTTCCTTCGCTTGAGATCATGCAAGCCTTGCCCCATCACCGCGAAGTGACGGCGGCGCTGGTGCATTACGATCTCGTGGGTTTGCAGACCGATAATGACCGTCACAATTTTGGCCGCTATCTGGAGTCGCTCGGCGGGAAAGCCAAACCGGATTACAGCGCCGTCGAGATCGAAGGTCGGCGCGTGATGCTTGGCGCTTTTCCGGTGGGCATCGAGACGCAGGAATTCGCGCGATGCGCGCGGCGCGTCAGCCGCTCGGCTTTCGTCAAGGAAGTGAAGATCAGCATGTCGGGCCGCAGCCTCGTGATCGGCGTGGACAGGCTCGATTATTCCAAGGGCATTCCCGAACGCATGGATGCTTTCGAGCGGTTTCTGGCTGCCAATCGCGGCTGGCACAATCGCGTCACTTATTTGCAGGTGACGCCGAAGAGCCGCTCGGAGGTGCTGGAATATGCTGCGATGGAGCAGCAGATCAATGCCAAGACCGGCCAGGTGAACGGCGAATATGGCGAGGCGATCTGGACGCCGATCCGCTATGTCAATCGCAGCTATTCGCGCACCGCGCTCGCCGGGCTTTATCGCATGGCCGATGTCGGGCTGGTGACGCCCCTGCGCGACGGCATGAACCTAGTGGCCAAGGAATATGTCGCGGCGCAAGACCCCGACGATCCGGGCGTTTTGATCCTGTCGCAATTTGCCGGAGCAGCCTTCGAACTCGGCACTGGTGCGCTTCTCGTCAATCCGCATGAGGCGGAGGCGGTGGCGGCGGCGCTGAAGCGCGCGCTTGAAATGCCGATGGATGAGCGGCGCTATCGCCACGGATTGATGATGCGGACCATCGAGGCCAATGACATTCACAAATGGGCAGCGCGTTTCCTTGCCGCGCTGACGGAGGAAGGCGGGCCGAACCTTTCCGGCATCGCGCCGCAAGCCTTGCCACCAGCCTCAAGCTCGGGACATCGCCGCAATGGTGAACCCTTGGCTGGACTGGCTGCCCTATCGGCATAATGATATAGCGTGGCGCTTCGCCGTCGTTTTGCCGGGAGATATCTTGTGACTGTCGCCGCGCCTTCATGGCCCCGTTCCCGCATTTTGTTGTGGTTTTCCGTGGGGCTTGGCGTTCTCGCTTTCGCTCTTGCGCTGCGTTATCTGTTGATCGAGCCACATGAGATCGGCATGGCTTGCGCGGACGTGGGTGCGCCCGGCTGGTGCGAAGCGCGCCAAGCCATCGTGATGATGCACATATGGAAAGCCTGGGGATGGCTCGCGCTGAGCGGCGGCGTTCTCGCCATTGCCTTCGGCTGGCGCTGGGCGATCTGGCTTGGTTTGTCGATGAGCCTGATGGGGCTCGTGCTTTACAATTCCGACTACGCCTCGGTCGGATTGATGCTCACGCTTCTGCGGTTGCCGCGCGCTTAGCGAAGACGCCACGCAAGGCGGCTCGCAGATTGCCGAACCATGGCAGCACGAAGAGAAGATTGATCGCGCACCAGCAAAGCGCCTCGCCGTTCAGCGGGCCCTCATTGAAGGCGATGACGGCAGCATTGGCGATGAAGAGCAGCGCGAAGAGGGTTTCTTCGCGGCGGTCGGCTATGGCGCGCTTCTGGTCGCCGCGATTGAGGGCGAGAAGCGCGAAGCTCAGCGCCGCAAGACCAAAAGCGGCCAATGGGAAATCGCGATAGCGATTGTCGAAGCTCAGACCCATCGAGACGACGAGGGCAGAGAATGTGGCCGAGAGCTGCGTCAAGCCGAGATAGAGCGGTGTGTCGAGGCAAGCGCGATTGGGCTTGCGCAGCCATGCCAGCGTGTCGGCAATGGAAAGCGCGGCGGAGGCCTGACGCTTTTTTGTGATTTCGGGCAGTACGACCGCCACCACGGCGAGCGACTGGACGAAAAGCAGAATCTCGACGATGCCCTCAAGTGGCGAGCGCCAGGCGATCATCGAATGTTCGGCTTGAAGCAGAAGGGCTGAGCCTATGAGGCCCGCACCAAAGCCCGCTGCGAGGCCGCCAAGGGCTTCCGGCTTGCCGCCGCGCCACGCCATGATGAGAAGCGTCAGCAGAGACAGCGAGAAAGCGGCGGTGGCTTCGAGACGCCATTTGGGATGTTCGGTGACGGGGCCTGTCCAGGCGAATTTCGGTTCGCGCTCGGTGGTGAAGAAACCCCAATGGCCGCCGACTGTGCCTTCAAGTGCACGTTTCCACGGCTGGTCGAAGGCTTCGATCAGGTTGTAGTCGAGATCATTGTCTTCGGCATAGGCCGCGAATTCACGCAGATAGCGCGCTTCGGAAACGATTGACGGTGCGGCTTCATCGCGCTGGCGACCGGCGCTCGGAAACCCCGTCTCGCCGATAAAAATGCGTTTGCCCGGAAATTCGGCGGCGGCTTCCTCGCGCACGGTTTTCAGATAGGCGACGCCTTCGGCAGCGGAGCGCGGATTGTTCTCCCAATAGGGCAGAATGTGGATGGTGATGAAATCCACCGCGTCGGCGAGTTCCTTGGGTGCCTTCATCCAGAAGTCGGTGACGTCGGCATAGGTGACGGGCAGGCCCGTCGCCGCTTTCACTTCTTTCAGATAGCGGATGAGGTCTTCGGGCTGTTGTTCGCCACGCAAGAGCACCTCGTTGCCGACGATGATGGCGCGGATGGTTTTGGGATGCGCGTTGGCAAGCTCGATCGCCTTGGCGATCTGACGCTGATTGCGCGCCTCATCCATACCGATCCAGATGCCGAGCAGCACCTGCATATTGTGTTTGGCGGCGAGCGGCACGGTTGCGTCGAGGCCGAGGTCAACGCTGTAGATGCGAACGCAATCGGTGATGTGCTGGAGGAGGGTGAGGTCTTCGTCGATGCGGACGGGATTGGCGACGAAATCAGGATCGAACGGTGTTTCTGCGCCACGATAAGGTGTGTAGCTGACGCAATGCACTTTGCCAGCGGGCGCATCGACCATGTCCACAGGCGCGCCCAGAAGTTTCCAGATGCAAATGGTGGTCAACAGGGCGGCGGCGAGGCCCAGCAGGAAGGTAACGGACGCTATCTTCATCGGGGGCGCTTCATTGTGCAATGCGGGAGAGGAGGAGATAGCACTCTTCGCGCAGGCGGATCAATGGCGGCAACGTGTGAGGAAGCGAGACAGAAAAACGGCGCGGAATAGGAATCCGCGCCGTTTGAGCCGTTTATCGAAGTTGAAATCAGGTGCCTTCGCGCACTTCTAGGCCGAGATCGCGGACCTTGCGGTAAAGCGTCGAGCGGCCGATGCCGAGGCGGCGGGCCACTTCGGTCATGTGGCCTTTGTATTTCTCGATGGCGAGGCGGATCATTTCCGCTTCGATGTCTTCAAGCTTGCGCACGTTTCCTGCTTCATCAGTCACGGCGATGCCGTCGGAGAAGTTCGAGCGCGCGAAGTCGGCCAGCGTGTTGCTGCGCTGGGGGGCGGGGGCCTGCACATAGGCCTGCGGCGACAGCGCGGCGGGGGCGTAGGCAGGCGCAGAGCTGCGCGGCATGGCAGCTTCGGCGTAACCGTCCACCATGCTGGCGACCTGCGGGAAGTCTGAGGCTTCCAGCAATTCGCCGTCGCAGAGAACGATGGCGCGAAAGACTGTGTTCTCGACCTGGCGCACATTGCCCGGCCAGTCGAAGGCGCAGAGCATGGCTAGCGCATCGCGCGAAATGCCGATGACGGGTTTGCCTTCTTCAGCCGCGAGGCGGCGGATGAAGTGGGCGACGAGATCTGGAATATCTTCCTTGCGCTCGCGCAGCGGTGGCACGTGAACGGGAAAGACATTGAGGCGGTAATAGAGGTCTTCGCGGAAGCGGCCCTCCTTGACCATTTGCAGCAGATCGCGATTGGTCGCCGAGATCAGGCGGATATCGACTTTTATCGGCTTTTTGGAGCCGACGGGATCGACTTCTCCCTGTTGCAGCGCGCGCAGCAGCTTCACTTGCATGTCGAGCGGCAGTTCGCCGATTTCGTCGAGGAAAAGCGTACCGCCGCTGGCTTCCTGGAATTTGCCGGCATGTTTGTCGCTGGCACCGGTGAAGGCACCCTTTTCATGGCCGAAGAGAATACTCTCGACCAGGTTTTCCGGGATCGCGCCGCAATTGACGGTGATGAAGGGTTTTCC
>CAZLLB010000033.1:0-20163 GCA_964560165.1 uncultured Parvibaculum sp.
CATCACGCAATGCGTCGAGAAACTTGCCCGTGACAATCTCGTCTATCTCGACGTGAAGCCGGAGGCGCAGCGCGCCTCGAATGCGATGGTGCAGGACGACAACGCCAGATCGGTCTTCGCCTCGCCCGGCTGCACAAGCTGGTATAAAAACGCCGAAGGCAAGGTCACCAACAATTGGGCGAATTACACGTTCAAATATTGGTGGCGGACGCGCCGTCCCAATTTCGCTGAGTTCAATATGCGAGCCCGCACACGCGGTGCACTCCCCGATGCGCGCGGGCAGGGCGCGGCGGCGGTCGCGGCGCAATAGCACCTGTTGTGATCTTCAGAAAGGCCGTCGGCGCGACCCGGCGGCCTTTTTTTGTACGGAGCCGTAAAGCCGCGCAAGCCGCTTGTGCCGATGGCGAAAGATCACCCTCACGATCGCACCGGTAACCGGCGCGGCAAAGCCGAAACGCGGCATCACCGTCACCACATCGCGGATGATCGTGCCATGCGCGCTCTCCGTCACGCTGCGCTCATGCCGCCAGAGCCTTTGCAGCAGGCTTCGCGATGTCTCGATGAAATGCTGCGCGCCGACTTCTTGAATGACGAAAGTATGCCGGTCGAAAGGCAATAGACCGAAAAGCAAGATCCACGAGCTGAAAAGCGGCGTGTCGAGCACGGCATCGGTAAGACGCAGATCGGCCTGCGGAAATGTCATTCGAATGAAAGGCATCAACTCGGCATTGACCCCGCGCGGCGTCGTCACCGCGCGCCAGACTTCGTCCGCCGTCTGCGCGACTTGGCTGGAAATGTCGATCGCTGGAGATGCGGCATTTGTCATGCAAAACCGGTATCGCGGACGGCTTGACCCGTCAAGAATTTATTGATAATGATTATTAATAACATAATTAGCGTCTGGCTATCTCCCACGTTCTGGTGTCTGGCCGTTCCTCCCGGACACCGGACGTTGCCAGATCAGAAAGGCCGCAGGGTCGCTCCTGCGGCCTTTATTCTTCAGCCAATTGTGGGGTACAGCCGCACCAAGCCTTCCGCCAACAAATCCCCACTTGTGCTCGCGCTCGCCTTTTTCACGAAAGGATGCTCCGGGGTGTCCGATTGCATGAAAGGCGAATGGCTGGGGAAACCTTGGCCTTGCGAGGTCGAAGCTGTTTCAATCTTCCATCGGCATCCGCTTGCGCAGCGCCTGCGCGGTGAATTCATCCGCGGGAAAAAACGACTCGATGGCGAGTTCTGAAAAAGTCAGATCGACCGCCGTGCCAAATACCGTTGTCGTCGTCAGAAACGACAACACACCCTCATCGCTCCTCACGCGCAACGGCACAATGATCGCGCCATAGCCGTGATCGTCAGGCTTTCGTCCATCCGATGCGGGTCCGCATGGAAAAGCCTCAAGCTCGGTATAAAGCGCCATCAATTCTGCATCGCCCGATGCGTCGATCTGCTTTTGCAAGCGCTCCAGCGCGTGGTGGCGCCATTGCCTGAGATCGACGATACGCGACGCAAGGCCCTTGGGGTGCAGGCTCAGGCGCAGCACATTGATCGGCGGCTCCAGAAGCTCCGGCGCAATACCTTCCAGAAACAAACCGATGGCACGATTCGCCGCGATGAGTGTCCAGTGCCGGTCCACGGCAAGCGCGGGTGAAGGCTCATGCCCCGCCAGCAAAAACTCCACCGCGCGCCGCCCATCCGCAGCCTTCGGGTTGTCGAGCGGCGTTTCGGTGTGCTGCGGCGCAAAGCCTGCGGCGAGCAACAGCGAGTTCCTGTCGCGTGGCGGAATATCGAGAAGCTCGGCCAGATGCGTCAGCATCTGGCGGCTCGGTCGCGAACGGCCGGTTTCGAGAAAGCTCAAGTGCCGCGCCGAAACATCGGCGTCGCAGGCAAGCGCCAATTGGCTGAGCCGCCTGCGCTGCCGCCAGGTCCGCAACATTTCTCCCACCTGCGCCGTCTGGTTTGTATTCAGCATGGCATCAGTTTTGACGGACGCTGGCATGGCGGCAATTACCTCCGATGTAATCGACTTCAAATCCGTGCGGGCCAAGTATCGCGGCATGCTCGATCGCTTACCAATCAAGGAGATGATTATGACCGACGTAAATCGCGTTATCGACGGCTACTTCGCCATCTGGAACGAAACCGCGCCTTCGCGCCGCCGCGACCTCATCGCGAAAACATGGGCGGAAAACGCAGCCTATCTCGATCCGATCATGGCGGGCCAAGGCCATGACGGCATCGACAAGATGATTGCGGGCGCGCAGGCGCAATTTCCCGGCCACTTCTTCCGCCAGATCGGCAAGGCGGACAATCACAACGACCGCATCCGCTTCAGTTGGGTTCTCGTCGGCCCCGATGGCAAGGAAGCGGGCATCGCCGGAACAGATTTCGGCACGGTAACGAATGACGGTCGGCTCGCCGCCGTCACAGGCTTCCTCGATCAAATGCCCGGCGCCTGACATCCAGCGCAAATTTTCCGAACGGAGAAAATCATGCAAGCCATTCTCGCCTCCCCATCGCTCTTGCGAAACGCGCTGCTTCTCGATGCGGTTGCCACCGCCGCCACGGCCTTCCTCGCGGTCGCCGCCGCCTCGCTGCTCGCGCCGCTTCTCGGCCTACCTGCCGATCTTCTCTTCTATGCGGGCTTGCCGCTCCTCCCTTTCGCAGGCTTCGTCTATCTCACCTCGCGCGGCGATCCCATCTCGCGCAAATCCGCGATCGCCATCGTCATCATCAACGCCCTCTGGGTGATCGATAGCATCGCGCTCCTCGTCACCGGCTTCGTAGAACCGACAGCGCTCGGCTACACATTCGTCATTGGCCAGGCTCTCGTCGTCGCCCTTTTCGCGGAACTGCAATTCACAGGATTGCGCCGCGCCGTTTGATGCCACACAAATAAAAAGGCCGCGAGGATTTCTCCTCGCGGCCTTTGCTTTGGAAGATCGCCGGATTAGTGAGCGGCGGCCTTGAACTGCGCGGCTTCGGTCGAGTCGCCGAGCGCGGTGGTGGAGCTTTCGCCGCCTGCGGCTGCGATCGACACGAGGTCGAAGTAGCCCGTACCGACTTCGCGCTGATGGCGCGTCGCCGTGTAGCCCTTGGCTTCCGAAGCGAATTCGGCCTGCTGCAACTCGGAGTAAGCCGCCATGCCGTGATCGCGGTAGGCGGAGGCAAGTTCGAACATGCCGTGGTTGAGCTGATGGAAACCAGCCAGCGTCACGAACTGGTACTTGTAGCCCATCGCCGCGATTTCCTGCTGGAACTTCGCGATGGTCGTCTTGTCGAGCTTCGCTTCCCAGTTGAAGGAGGGCGAGCAGTTATAGGCGAGCATCTGGTTCGGATGCTCTTTGCGAACGGCTTCGGCGAAACGCTTCGCGTCGGCAAGATTCGGCACTGAAGTTTCCCACCACAGCAGGTCGGCATAAGGCGCGAAGGCAAGGCCGCGCTTGATGCAATGATCGACGCCCGTGCCCGGCTTCAGACGATAGAAGCCTTCAACCGTACGACCCTTGTCGAAATCGATGAACTCGTGGTCGCGCTCGTCGATGTCCGAGGTGATGAGGTTCGCGGATTCGGCGTCGGTACGCGCCATGATCAGGGTCGGCGTGCCCATGACGTCGGCGGCGAGGCGCGCGGCGTTGAGGTTGCGTTCGTGGCCGCGCGTCGGGATCAGAACCTTGCCGCCGAGATGGCCGCACTTCTTTTCAGACGCAAGCTGGTCTTCGTAGTGGACGCCAGCCGTGCCCGCTTCGATATAGGCCTTCATGATTTCAAAGCAGTTCAGCGGGCCGCCGAAACCGGCTTCCGCGTCAGCGACGATCGGCAGGAACCAGTCGCGCTTGGCGCCGCCTTCCGAGTGTTCGATTTCGTCGGCGCGCTTCAGTGCACGGTTGATCTTCTTGGCGAGTTCCGGGCCGGCATTCGCAGGGTAGAGCGACTGGTCGGGATACATCGCGCCCGCCGTGTTGGCGTCGGCGGCAACCTGCCAGCCGGAGAGGTAGATCGCCTTGAGGCCAGCGCGCGCCATCTGCATCGCCTGGTTGCCCGAAAGCGCGCCCAGCGAGTGGACGTAAGCTTCATTGTGCAGCAGTTCCCAGAGCTTGTTCGCACCGCGCGTGGCGAGCGTATGCTCGATCAGGAAGGAGCCGCGCAGCTTTTCAACGTCGGCGACGGAGTAGTTGCGCTTCACGTCGTCGAAGCGGCCCTTGGGCGCGCTGGGGATGAGGTCGTAAAAGGTCTTGGCCATGTTTGGATCCTTGGGTCAGGGTCGGTGCGGGGTTTGTCTCAGGCTTCGTGGCTGATAAGCAGCCGGTAGGCCGGAAGGGTCAGAAATTCTTCGCATTCTTCGGCGGTCGCCATTTCAGCGAAAAGGCGGATCGCCTCGTCGAAATGGCCTCCCGTCCAGCGCGTCTCGCCAAGCGTGGCGCGCAGGGTCTTCATCTCGTCGTCGAGAACTTCGTGGAAGAGGTCGGCTGTCACCTTGCGGCCGTCTTTCAACGCCGCGCCGTGATAGAGCCACTGCCAGATCTGTGTCCGGCTGATTTCCGCCGTCGCGGCATCTTCCATCAGATTGTAGAGCGGCACTGCGCCGCGTCCGCCGAGCCAGGCTTCGATATACTGCACGCCGACGCGCACGCATTCGCGCATGCCTTCTTCGCTGCGCTCGCCCTGATGCGGCTCCAGCAATTCCTTCTGGCCGACATTCACGTCCTGACGCTGGCGCGTGAGCTGGTTCGTGCCCGTGAGCTTGCCGAAAACTTCCATCGCGACAGGCACGAGGTCGGGATGCGCGACCCATGTGCCGTCATGTCCGTTGGTAGCTTCGCGATCCTTGTCGGCGCGCACCTTGTCGAAAGCCGCTTCATTGGCGGCCTGATCGCCCTTCACGGGAATCTGCGCAGCCATGCCGCCCATCGCGAAGGCACCGCGTTCGTGGCAGGTCTTCACGAGCAGCAGCGAATAAGCGTTGAGGAACGCCTTGCCCATCACCACCGAAGCGCGGTCGGGGAGCAGGTAGTTGGGGTTTTTCCCCAAGCGCTTGATGTAGCTGAAGATGTAATCCCAGCGGCCGCAGTTCAGGCCGACGATGTGATCCTTCAGTTCGAAAAGGATTTCATGCATCTCAAAGGCGGCGGGCAGCGTCTCGATCAGGATCGTCGTCTTGATCGTGCCGTTGGGAATGCCGAGCGCCTTCTGAGAGTGGACGAACACCTCGTTCCACAGGCGCGCTTCCTTGTGGCTCTCCATCTTGGGCAGATAGAAATAGGGGCCGGTGCCGTGGCTTTTGAACTTTTTGGCGTTGTGGAAGAAGTAGAGACCGAAATCGAAAAGCGAACCGGACATCGCCTGTCCATCGACTTCGACATGAGCTTCTTCAAGATGCCAGCCGCGCGGGCGGACATTCAGCACCGCATGTTTCTCGGCGACATTGTAGCTCTTGCCGTTGCTCTCGTCGGTGAAGCCGATCTTGCCGTCCCAATAGTCGATAAGGTTGATCTGGCCGCCGATCATATTGTCCCAAGTCGGTGCGGCGGCGTCTTCGAAGTCGGTCATATAGGACTGCGCACCGGAATTGAGCGCATTGATGATCATCTTGCGGCTATCCACCGGCCCGGTGATCTCGACGCGGCGGTCGAGCAGGTCCTTGGGGATCGGCGCGATTTTCCAGTCGCCTTCGCGAACGGATTTTGTCTCGGGCAGGAAATCGGGCAACTCGCCGGCATCGAAGCGCTTCTGGCGTTCCGCGCGGGCCGCGATCAGCTCGCGGCGGCGCGCGCCGAACTTGCGCTCCAGCTCGCCGAGGAAAGCCAGAGCCTCCGGCGTCAACACGCGCTCATAGCCGGCTTTCACCGCGCCGCGAACCTTGACCCCACCGGTGCTGTTCTGTGCTGTCCCTTGGCTCATTGCTCTGCCTCCATTGAAATGCTTGCGCCGAGGTCATACAGGCACGACAAGAGAATGTCCAAAACAATGTTAAGTCGTTGAAATTGTTAAAGTAAAGAACTTGACAGTTTGCGCTGTAAATTCTGTTGTCTATGTAAATATTGTAAATTATAGTGCGGCTTATCGGCCCAACTCATGGGGTTTTGCGTCATGGCGTCAGACAAAAAAGTCTTTGCGGGGCCGCGCGTTAGGCGGCTCCGGCGCGAGCGGGGCCTGACCCAGGCGCGCATGGCGACCGATCTTGGCATCTCGGCGAGCTACCTGAACCTGATCGAGCGCAACCAGCGCCCGATGTCGGCCCAGATTCTGCTGAAGCTCGCCGAAGTCTATGACATCGAGCTGCGGAGCCTTGGTGGAGACGACGAGGCTCGCGCCCTGACAGCGCTGCGCGAGGTCTTTGCCGACCCGCTGTTCCGCGATGTCGGCCTCACCCTTCAGGACATGCAGGAAGTGGCCACGGCAAGCCCGGCGGGGGCCGAGGCCATCGCCACGCTCTATCGTGCCTATCAGCAGGCCGTCGCCAATACCGGCCAGCTTGCCGAGCGCCTGGCCGACCGCGATATGCTGAACGGGGGCGGCGCGGTCAGCGCACCGCTCGAAGAAGTCCGCGACTTCATCAACAGCCGCAACAATCATTTTCCAGCGCTGGATGAAACCGCCGAGGAGCTTTACCGCAACGCCGCCCTTGGCGCTGACGAGCCTTATGTGAGCTTGCGGAATTATCTTCGCGCCACGCACGGCGTTACCACGCGCGTCGTGCCCGCCGACCTGATGTCGGGCGAGTTGCGCCGCTACGATCGCCACCGCCAGACGATCTTTCTGTCCGAATTGCTCGATCAGCCGGGGCGCTCCTTCCAGCTTGCCTATCAGCTTGGCTATTTCGAGCAGTCGCGCGCCATGGAAGACATCGTTGAAAGCTCCAGCCTCGAAGGCGACGAGACGCGCACGCTCTGCCGCGTCGCACTGGCCAATTATTTTGCCGCCGCGCTCCTGATGCCCTATGCGGCCTTCGTCAAGACGGCAGAAGAGACACGCTACGATCTTCGGCTTCTCGGTCGCCGCTTCGGCACCAGCTTCGAGCAGGTCTGCCACCGTATCACCACCTTGCAGCGTCCCGGCGCGCGCGGCATTCCGTTCTTCCTCATCCGCGTTGACAATGCAGGCAATGTCTCCAAGCGATTCTCGGCGGCGGGCTTTCACTTTGCTCGCTTCGGCGGCACCTGCCCGCGCTGGAACGTGCATGACGCTTTCCGTGTCCCCGGCGACATCTATACGCAAGTCATTCAGATGGAAGACGGCACGCGCTATTTTTCAATTGCCCGCACGGTGAGCCGCGGCGGCTCGGGCATCGGTGTGCCGGGCGACCAATATGCGGTCGGCCTCGGCTGCGAGATCAGCCATGCGCGGAAATTGATTTACAGCCAGGGCTATGATCTCGACGATGAGCGGGGCGCAACGCCCATCGGCGTCAACTGTCGTCTATGCGAACGCCTCGATTGTTCGCAGCGCGCCTTTCCGCCGCTGAAGCAGCGGCTTCGCGTCGAAGATCACGTGCGCGGCGTCTCACCCTTCGGCGTGCCGTCCTAGATCGCGAGGATCGCTCGCAACGCATAGGCGAAAACGGCAAGCGCCACGACGCCCCCGAGCCACAGCCCGGCAAACCAGAGAAGCCGCCGCCTTCTCTCACTCATCGCCATAGCCGCCATGCGAGCCCGCCTTGCCCCTGAAAACGCTATAGGCATACCAGGTGTAGAAGAGGATCATCGGCAGGGTGATGGCGACGCCGACCAGCGCGAAGATGATCGTCTTGTCGGGTGCTGCGGCTTCCTCGATCGTGACGAATGGCGGCACGATATGCGGCCATAGGCTGATGCCGAGACCGAGATAGCCGAGCAGGAATAGCGAAATGGCAAAGACGAAGGGCAGGCGCTCATGCCCCGAGATCAGCGCCCAGTAAAGCGCGACAATCGCGCCGAGCGTCAGGATCGGCACTGGCGCCAGAAACAGAACCTGCGCGCCGTCAAACCAGCGTTCCTGAATGGAGGGCGACATCAGCGGCGTCAGCACACTGACCGAGCCCATGGCGACGATGACGCCGCCACCCATGACCATCGCCGCGCGCCGCGCCCAGCTTTGCGTCTTTCCCTCGGTCTTGAGCACCAGCCACGTCGCGCCGAGAAGCGCGTAGCCGAAAACGACACCGATGCCGGTCAGAACGGAAAAGGGCGAAAGCCAATCGAACAGCCCGCCCGCGAAAATACCTTTCTCCACTTTGACGCCCTGGATCAGCCCACCGAGCAACAACCCTTGCATGAAAGCCGACATGACGGAACCGCCGAAGAAAGCGCGGTCCCATATATGCTTGCTGGTATGCGCGCTATGCCGAAACTCGAAAGACACGCCGCGAAAGATCAGCGCAAAGAGCAGCCCCATGATCGGCAGATAGAAGGCGGGCAGCACGATGGCATAGGCCATCGGGAAGAAGACCATCAGCCCGCCGCCGCCAAGCACCAGCCATGTCTCGTTGCCGTCCCAGACGGGCGCGACCGAGTTCATCATCGTCGAGCGTGCCGTATGGTCGGGCGCGAAAGGAAAGAGAATGCCGACGCCGAGATCGAAGCCGTCGAGCACGACATAGAAGAGAATACCGAGCGCAATAACGCCGGCGGCAATGAGGGGAAGGTCGATCATGTGCGTCCCTCCAATAGGCCGTCGTCGTCGGGTGGAATGACAAGACCCGGCCGCGCGCCCTGTATGGCTTCAGCTTCGGTTTCGAGCGGCTTGGGGCCTACGCGAACGATTTTGATGAAATAGTAGAGATAGGCGCCGAAGAGCCCGCCATAAACGATAAGGAATATGGCAAGGCTTGTCGTCACCGCGCCCGCATCGACGACCGGCGATATACTGTCGGATGTGCGCAATAATCCGTAAACAGTGAATGGCTGGCGCCCCACTTCGGCGACGAACCAGCCCGCCAGAATGGCGACAATGCCGGTCGGCGTTGCCGCCGCCGCAAGCCGCATCAGCCATTTGTCGGTGCCGAGCTTGCCGCGCCAGCGTGAATACGCGCCCCATGTTCCGATGAGCAGAAATAGCAGCCCCAGCGCCACCATGACGCGGAAGGACCAGAAGACGATCCCGACGGGCGGGCGGTCTTCCTTGGCCACATCCGTCAGCCCGGGCACGATGCCGTCCATGCTATGCGTGAGGATGAGGCTTGCTAAGCCCGGAATGCCGATCTCGAAATGGTTTTTCTCATGCTTTGCATCGGGAATGGCGAAGAGGATGACCGGCGCGCGCGCCTGCCGCTCCCAGTTCGCCTCCATTGCCGCGACTTTGATCGGCTGATGCTCCAGCACATTGAGCCCATGCTGGTCGCCGATGAAAATTTGCAGCGGCGCCAGCACGAGGATCGCCCACAGGGCAATCGAATAGCTTTTGCGCGCCAGCATCGTGTGCTTTCCAGCGAGAAGATAGATCGCTGAAATGCCGGCAATGAGAAGCGCAGAAGCCAGATAGGCCGCCGCGACCATATGCGAGAGGCGATAGGGAAAAGACGGATTGAAAATGATGGCGAACCAATCGTCGGGCACGAAATGATCTGCAGCAATATCAAAATGCGCACCCTGCGGCGTCTGCATCCAGCTATTGGCGGCGATGATCCAGAAGGCCGAAACCGTCGTGCCCGCGCCGACGAGGCATGTCGCGAGAAAATGCAGCTTGGGCCCGACCTTGTCCCAGCCAAAAAGCATGATGCCGAGAAAGCCAGCCTCCATGAAGAAAGCCGTCAGCACCTCGTAGGCCATCAACGGCCCGATCACCGGCCCGGCGATGCGTGAGAAGGTCGCCCAGTTGGTTCCGAATTGATAGGACATCACGATGCCGGAGACGACGCCCATGCCGAAGGACAGCGCGAAAAGCCGGACCCAGAATTGATAAAGCCGCCGCCATATCTCATCGCCAGTTTTCAGCCATCGTGCTTCGACGAGGACGAGAAACCCCGAAATGCCGATCGTCAGCGCGGGGAAGATAATGTGGAACGAGATCGTGAAAGCAAACTGAAGACGCGAAAGAGTGACGACATCGATTTCTGGCATGAGCCACCTCCAGTTGGAGGCAATATACACGAAGCCGGAGATTGCAACACGGGCAGTCCGCCTCATGCGACCCGGCGACCCATGCTGCGGGCCGCCGCGCCGGTATAGCTCGGTTAGCGGATCGTCCGCTCGGCGGGGAAGGTCAAGGATATGGAGGCCGGTTGGGCAGGCCCCGGCGTGACATCGAGTATCCCGCCATGCAGCTCCATCACCTTCCGCGTGAGCGAAAGGGCAAGGCTCTCGCCGCGTGCCGTGCCGCTATTCTCCGCGCTCACAAACGGATCTTCGGCAAGGTAGGGCAGGCGGCTCTGTGCCTGCTGGCCATCCGCCGATTGCGGCTTTTCGCTGACGGTCATGACGATGCGGCCTGCGTCCTCGCGAACGGCGAGCACTAATATCGTGCCGCGCCGGGCGCTGTGAATGGCCTCCGCGATCATGCGGAAGAGTCCCTGCCGCAAGCGGCGCGCATCGCCCCGCAAGCCGGGCAGCTTCGCCGGACAGTCGATTTCGAGCTTCACATCTTGCGCATTGGCGCGCGCCCTCTGGCTCGCGACGGCGATCTCAAGAAGCTGGCCAAGATTGCAGATTTCGTTGGTGAGGTTGATCTGGTCCGTTTCGGCTTCGGCGATGCCGAGCAGATCCTCGATCATGTCGAGCAGCATCGTGCCGCTCGAATGGATGTCGCTCGCATAATCGCGATAGCGATCCTGGCCGATGGGGCCGAACTGTTCGTTCTTCATCAACTCCGAAAAGCCGATGATATGCGTCAGCGGTGTCCGAAGGTCGTGATTGACGTTTGAAAAGAAGCTCTGGCTGCGCTTCTTCGTCTCGCGGCTCTGCGCTTCGGCAACCTGCATCGTGCGTTCGAGCTTGCGCCGCACGGTCACGTCATTGAGGGCAGCGACCCGCGCGGGCAAGCCGCCCCAGCGCGTATCGACGATGCGCATTTCGGCATAGCGATTGTCACCGTCGGGCCGCATCACGGCGACCTCATGCTCACCAACCTCGGAAGGCAATCCGAAAGGCTGGCCGACAAGCTCGTCGATCTTGCGCCCGAGCAATTCCTCCGCAGCGCCATTGGCAAAGCGAACCTGACCCTGGCTGTCGAGAATGACGATGGCGTCAGAGGTTTCCTGTACCAGCGTAACCTGTTGCGGTTCGGCCTGCGCCCGCGCGGCGACGGGATCTGGAAGCTGCGCTTCGCGGCGCTTGCAGCGCATGATGGCGCGCCGCGCGGCGAGCACAAGCGCGCGGGGCGCATGGAGATCGGCGCATAGGCAATCTTCGGCCCCGGCGGCGATGGCCTTCATCTGCAAATCGGAATCTTCCGCGCCCACGGCGATGACCGGCGCATCCGGCCCGAGCGAAATCACACGGCGCAGAAAAGCGAATTCGCTGGCCTCGCCCGCACCGATATCGACGATCAGCGCGTCAAGGCCCGGCTCAAGCAGCGGCTGAAGACCTTCGGAGGTTGCCGAGAAATTGAAGCAGACGGGCCCCGCCGCATTGCTGCGGGTAAGCTCCATCAACCCGTCGCGCAGCGCGACACTGTCGCTCACCACATGGATTGCGAGAAGTGGAAGAGACTGTTTGTCGTCAGTGGCGCGGCTCGAAATGCCGCCTGCCGCTTCGACCATTTGGGGTCGGCTTACCATTGGCGTTACCTTTTGCCCTTGCCCCGGACCCATATGAACCTTGTGTTGTTGCCGTTGCGAATCCAGCTTCGCCTCCCTCCGCGCCATTAAGAACGGCCAGCGATCAGGTGCGATGTAAGAAGGCTGCCGGATAACTCCGCCTTCCGTGCAAGGATCTGCTTCTTTGGTAAATTTTTCGTAAATAAACGCCCCATATTGTGGAAATTATGTGATCTGACCACAAGGGAAGCTCTTTCTCGCCGTTCCAGAAAAACCAAGAGAGTCAAGGTTTTGGCGATCTGGTCGGCTGAAAAAGCCATCGAAACGCGATCTTGGCGTTTTACTTGCTGTCCACACGCGCAAGTTGCCGCAGAGGGGAAGATCGAAGGGCGAAAAATACATTCCGCGCCCTTTGCCCGCATATTGATTCGGGCCGGAATCCCTGGCCGCGAGACAGCCGCGAGCCTTGTGAGGCGGGAAACGATGGGCTAGGTATGCGCCCGCGCCCGTTCGTCGGTGCAAATGGTTCAAGGTCATGGCTAAACAGGAAAAGACATTCCGCCCCAAGGCCCGCGTGCCCAAGGGCTTGCGCGACGTCTCCGCGCCGCTGGTGCGCGCGGAAGCGGACATGCTTGCCCGCATCCGCGAGGTCTATGAGCGCTATGGCTTCGACCCGCTGGAAACCTCGGCCTTTGAATATGCAGATGCGCTCGGCAAGTTCCTGCCGGATGAAGACCGCCCGAATGAAGGCGTCTTTTCCTTTCAGGACGATGACGAGCAATGGCTTTCGCTGCGCTACGACCTGACTGCGCCGCTCGCGCGCTATGTCGCTGAACACTATGACGGATTGCCGAAACCCTTCCGCCGCTATCAGGCGGGGCCGGTGTGGCGCAACGAAAAGCCGGGGCCGGGACGCTTCCGTCAGTTCACCCAATTCGATGCCGATACGGTCGGCGCGCCCATCGTCGCGGCGGATGCCGAGATGTGCATGATGGGCGCGGATGTGCTCGAAGCGCTGGGAATTTTGCGCGGCCAGTACCGTATCCGCGTCAATAATCGCAAGGTGCTGGACGGCCTTCTCGAAGAGATAGGCATCGGCTCGGATGCCAGCGACCGCACCCACATGACGGTGCTGCGCTCCATCGACAAGTTCGACAAGCTCGGCCGCCGTGGCGTCGAACTGCTGCTTGGTGCGGGCCGCAAGGATGAATCCGGGGATTTCACCAAGGGTGCGGGCCTCGCGCCGGAACAGATTTCCCGCGTGCTCGACTATGTGGAATCGGGCCTCGCTGCAGTGAGCGGCGACCGCAAAGCGGTGCTCGAAGGCTGGCGCTCCGTGGTGGGCAAAAGCGCCGTGGGTGCCGAAGGCATCGACGAATTGCTTGAAATGGATGCGCTTTTTACGTCCGCTGGCTATGGCCCCGACCGTATTGAGTTCAATTCCTGGATCGTGCGCGGCCTCGGCTATTACACCGGCCCCGTTTTCGAGGCCGAACTTCTCCTCGAAACGAAGGACGAAAACGGCAACGCCGTGCGCTTCGGATCGGTCGGCTCGGGCGGGCGTTACGATGGCCTCATCGAACGCTTCAAGGGGATTAAGGTGCCCGCGACGGGCTTCTCGGTCGGCGTCAGCCGCCTGTTGGCTGCGTTGCAAATGCTGTCGCCAGCCGCCGAAGTTGCCGTGCCAGATGTCGTCGTTGTGTTGACGCTCGATGCCGCCAACATGGCGGGTTATCAGACCATGGTTTCCGAGCTTCGCCAGGCGGGGATCAGGGCCGAAATGTATCTCGGCGGCTCCGGGATGCGCGCCCAGATGAAATATGCCGATAAGCGCGGCGCGCCCGTCGCGGTCATCGAGGGCGAGGACGAGCGCAAGGACGGCATGGTGACGCTGAAGGATCTTATCCTCGGCTCCGAAGTGTCGCGCGAAATCTCCGATAATACCGAGTGGCGCGAAAGTCAGGCGGCGCAGGTCACGGTGCCGCGCGGGCAGTTGGTCGAAGCGGTGAAGGCTATCCTCGCCAGACACGGCCTGCATCCGCTCCATCGGGCCTGACCCCCCGCGCCTCGACAAGGCGACCCTTCGCCCTCCTGTCATTTCCCCAAATCATGCTAAACAGGGCGCAACCGGACGAACCGGAGTGCCCGAAAGGTCGATCATCATGGCACCCAACACGCCAGCCCGAGACAAGGAAGCCCGCCGCGCCCGCGATGCGCGGACAGCGGCGATGCGCGGCATATTCGAAACGGCGGGATTTGCCGATGTCGAGCCGCCGCTTCTTCAGCCTGCGAATGTTTTCCTCGATCGCTCGGGCGAAGACATACGCCGCCGCCTTTATGTGTTCACCGATCCGGGCGGGCAGGAACTTTGCCTGCGCCCCGATCTGACGATCCCGACATGCCGCCTCTATCTTGAGCGCAATGGCGGGGCGGGCGAGGCGCGTTTTTGCTATTCCGGGGCGGCCTTCCGCTTCGAGCCGCAGGGCTCGGGTAAACCGACCGAATTTCATCAGACGGGCGCTGAATGTTTCGGCGCGAAAGACGCCGCTGACGCCGACGCGGAAATGCTGGCGCTCAGCGCGCAAGCATTGCGCGCAGGCGGCCTTGATGCCTTCGACATCAGGATGGGCGATCTTGCGCTTTTCGATGCGCTGGTCGATGCGCTCGATATTCCGGCGGGCTGGCGCTCGAGACTGAAGCGTCACTTCTGGCGGCCCACTTACTTCAAGGAACTCGTCGCGCGGCTTGCAGCAAATGGCAGCGGTGAACGCGCGGCGGATCGCAGCGGTCTTCTCGCAGCGCTCGATGCGCTCGATGAAAAAGACGCGCGCCGCGTCATCGAAGACGTGCTCGACCTTGCGAAAATCGCGCCGGTTGGCGGACGCAGCGTCGCGGAAATCGCCGAGCGGTTTCTTGAACGCGCGGCGGATCGCAGCGCCGCACCATTGTCGAAAGACACGGCGAAACTGATTGACACGTTTCTCGCGCTCTCGCTGAAGCCGAAGGATGCCGCCAAACGCATTCGCGATCTCGCCAAGGCGGCGGGCCTCAAGCTCGATGCGCCGCTCGCCGCGATGGAACGTCGCTTCGAACTGATCGAGAAAAGAGGCGTCGATCTCTCCTGCGCCAAATTCGAGCCGGGCTTCGGACGCACGCTTGAATATTACACCGGCTTCGTTTTTGAACTCCGCGCCGGTGCCGACAATGTGGTGGCGGGTGGCGGGCGCTATGACGGGTTGCTGCAAAGCCTCGGCGCAAAAACGCGCATTCCCGCTGTCGGCTGCGCGATCACGCTGGAGCGGGTGACGCTGGCGCTCTCGGCAAAGCGGGGGGCAGCGAAATGAGCAAGCCAGTGAAAGATACCCTCGTCATCGGCATTCCTTCCAAGGGACGCTTGCAGGAAAACGCCAACGCCTTCTTCGCGCGCGCAGGACTGAACGTGAAGCAGGCGGCGGGCGGTCGCGAATATGTGGGCCGCCTCTCCGGCGTTTCGGGCGTCGCGGTTGCTTTTCTTTCGGCGTCTGAAATCGTCGGCCGTCTCGAGGACGGCTCGATCCATTTCGGCGTCACCGGCGAAGACCTGATCCGCGAGCAATTGCCGGATGCCGACAATATCGTTGAGCTGGTGCTGCCCTTGGGCTTTGGCTATGCCGACGTCATCGTCGCTGTGCCGCAAAGCTGGATCGACGTCGAGACCATGGCCGATCTCGACGATGTGGCGCTGGCTTTTCATCGTCGCAACGGGCGGCGCTTACGCATCGCGACGAAATATCTTAATCTCACGCGCACGTTCTTTGCTGAACACGGCATTGCGGATTACCGCATTGTTGAAAGCGCCGGTGCGACAGAGGGCGCGCCTGCGGCAGGCACGGCGGAAGCCATCGTCGATATCACGACGACCGGCTCGACGCTCGCCGCCAATAATCTCAAAATCCTCGACGATGGCGTGATGCTGAAAAGCCAGGCGAACCTCGTCGCGAGCCTGCGCGCCGACTGGAATGCTGGCGCGCTGAAAGCGGCGAGCGCCATGCTCGACCGCATCGACGCAAAGCTCTGCGCCGAAGCGCAAGTGATGGTGGCCGCGCGCGGCAAGTTCAACCGCGCCAAGCTCGTAAAGGAACTGGCTACAGAATTCGGCTGCACGGCGGAACCGGGCGAGGGCGCATTGTCGCTGCTGTGCCCGCGCGAACACCTGCAAGCCGTGGCGCTGAAGCTGCGCGATGGCGGCGCGGATACGGTGACGGTCTCGCCCGCGGAATATATTTTCCGCTCACGGAATGAGCTGTTGGCGAGGCTGAGAGAGCGGCTGAGGGGTCGAGGAAAATAACGGGCCTCGCCCTTCGAGACGCGATGCATGCCGCATCACTCATCAGGGTGAGGAGTGATGTTTAAATCTACCCACAGCCGGTATCACCGGGAATAAACCCTCATCCTGAGGAGCCGCGAAGCGGCGTCTCGAATGGCGAGGCCCGTGCGGCTGTCGGAAATGATAAAATGCAAAATCGTCAACCCGCGCCCTCTTCTTCCAGCCATGCGCAAAACGCAGCGACCGCCGGGTCGCTCGCGATTGCGTTCGGCACCACCCAGCAATAAGCCCGCGAAGGCAGCGCCGGGCCTTTGAGCGGCGCGATCAGGCGCCCGCTGGCGAGATCGTCGGCGATCAAGGGTAGTGGCCCAAGCGCGATGCCGAGGCCGTCGCTGGCGGCTTGCAATGCTAGGTAGAAATGATCGAAGCGTTGCCGCGCAGCGCTCTTTTCAACACCCGCTGCCCCCGCCGCGTCGAGCCAGCGCGTCCATGCGCCGGGCCGCGTGTCGGCGTGGAGCAGCGTCGCGCGGGACAGATCGGCGGCGGTCTTGATCTTGAGCGCCTTGGCGAGTTTCGGCGCGCAAACCGGAATTTCGCGTTCGGCCAGGAAAGGCGCGCCGGTGAAACCTTTGGGCCAGATCATCTCGCGGCGAATGGCGACAGAGAGCGCACCTTGCGGCAGGCGCGCCAGCGGCTCGTCCGATGTGACGAGCCGCAACTCGACATCGGCAGCGCGTTTCTGAAACGAGGCAAGACGAGGGAGCAGCCAGCGCATGGCGAAGGTCGGCAACGCATTGACGGTGAGCACGGTCGTTTTGCGGCCCGTCTCCTTCAAGCGCGTGGAGGCGGCGGCTATGCCGTCAAAAGCGACAGACAGCGCATCGCGATAGGCGCGGCCTGCCTCGGTGAGCTTCAGCCGCTTGCCGATGCGATCGAAAAGCGCGACGCCCGCCCAATCCTCAAGCCCGCGAATGTGGCGGCTGACCGCGCCATGCGTGACGCATAGCTCGTCGGCTGCCGCCGTGACGCTGCCGAGCCGCGCGGCGGCTTCAAAGGCGCGCAAACCACCCAGAGGCGGCAGGGCGCGGCGTGTGTTCAGGTCTGTCATATTGTGACTTTAGATCACAAGGGGTGAGAAAAATACTGCCTTGTTATGCGGTTTATGAAGGACGATGTTGTGATCGAAAGAAGCAAGGCGGCGAGTGGCGCAGGAGGATAAAATGGAAGACTGGTCGGCAGGGCAATACAGGAAATTTGAAGACGAGCGGACGCGGCCCGCCCGCGCAAGTGTCGCTCGCCGCGCCGCTGGAGATCGTCGATATGGGGTGCGGGCCGGGCAATTCGACTGAGCTGCTGGTCGAACGCTACGGGCAGGCGCGCGTCACGGGCGTGGATTCATCGCCCGCCATGCTTGCCGCCGCGCATGAGAGATTGCCGCAAGTGGAGTTCGTGGAAGGCGATGCCGCGCACTGGAAACCGGAAAACCCGGTCGATCTGATTTACGGCAACGCCGTTTTTCAATGGGTGCCGGATCACGATGCACTCTTGCCGCGCCTGATGGGCGAGTTGAAACCCGGCGGCGTGCTGGCCTTGCAGATGCCGGACAATCGCCGCGAGCCGAGCCACATCGCGATGGCGGAAGCAGCGCTTGCCGGATCGTGGTCGCATGCCTATCGCGGCAAGGAGCCTGGTCGCGATGTGCTGCCGCCGCCCTCGCACTACTATGATTTACTCGCGCCGTACTCGGTGCGGATCGACATCTGGCACACGATTTATTACCACCCGCTCGCCGACGCGGCGGCGATTGTCGAATGGGTGAAGGGCACGGGGCTGCGCCCTTACCTCGATCCGCTTTCTGAAACGGAGCGTGCGGGTTTTCTTGCCGATTACCATGCGAGGATCGCGCGGGCTTATCCGCCGCTTGATGACGGCAGAGTGCTGCTGCGCTTTCCGCGTCTCTTCATCGTCGCAACACGCAAAGGTTGACGCCATATCATGAGCCTGCTTCTTGCCGCTTCCATCGCTTTTGTCGCCTTCATCACGTCGGCCATTTCCGGCATCTTCGGCATGTCGGGCGGCATGATCCTGATGGGCTATCTCGCTTTCGTGCTGCCGGTCAGCGCGGCGATGATGATGCATGGCGCGACGCAAGCGGTGGCGAATGGCTATCGCGCGGTTTTGAATTGGCGCGACATCGACTGGAAAATCGCAGGCCGCTATCTGATCGGCGCGATGGCCGGGCTGGCACTTCTCTCCGCCGTCGCCTATGTGCCGAATAAAGTGACGATGTATCTGCTGCTGGGCACGGTGCCGTTTCTCGCTGCCGCGCTGCCGCAACGCTATGCTCTTGATGTAAGGAGGCGCGGCGCGGCTGAAATCTGCGGGCTGCTGGTGACGTTGCTGAACCTTACGGCAGGCGTGGCGGGCGCGCTGCTCGATGTTTTTTTCGTGCGCACATTGCTGACGCGACATCAGGTGGTGGCGACCAAAGCGGTGACGCAAACGCTGAGCCATATTCTGAAGCTCGTCTATTTCGGCATCATTATCCGCGAGGTGGCGTCGGGCATGCCGGGCGTTCACGCGGGCGCGGATTTACCTTGGTGGATATTCGTCGCGGTCATTCCCTTGTCGGTGCTCGGCACGACAGCAGGCAAGCGGGTGCTGGACAAGATGACGGACAAAAATTTCCGCCGCTGGAGCCAGAGGATCACGCTGGCAATCGGCGCGGTGCTGCTGGCTCAGGGGTTGGTGCTGTTGGGGCGGTGAGGCTTTTATCTCTCGCTACCATATATCGAATGTCACCCCGGCTTTATGCCGGGGGGGCCGCTTGCTCGGCGCTAACCGCTCCTGGACCCCGGGGCAAGCCCGGGGTGACAGCGGAGTTTGGAGAGTGGCTTTGCCTCAAAGCCCTCGCTCGGTGCGAAACTTCGCGCGGCCTCGTTCTCCCGCCTTCTCAAAGCGCGGCAAAATCTTTTCAATCAGCCACGGAAACGCACCGACGAAACGCGAGGTCAGGCTGTCGCCATAGGGGATGTAGGTTTCAAGCCGCCCGCTATCGAGCGCCGACATGCAGGCGTCAGCCACCTGCGCCGCCGTGAAAACCTTGCCGACGAAATTGAGCGCCGAGCCATTATGCGTCGCCTCATAGCGCAACATCGGCGTATCGACGCCGCTCGGGAAAACGCCCATAACGCGGACGCCATCGGGGGCGAGCTCGGAACGGATCGAGGCCTGAAAGCCACGCAGGCCGAATTTCGACGCCGCATAGGCGGCGCTGCCTTTCAGCGCGATGATGCCGCCCATCGAGACGATGGAGAGAATGTCGCCGCTTTTGCGCGCGCGCATGAGGCGGGCGGCGGCGCGGGAAAGCTGCATCGGCGCGATGAGGTTGATCGCGATATGCCGATCGAGAATGTCCGGCGCAAGATCGGCAACATCGCCGGGCTCGACATAGCCCGCATTGTTGACGAGCAGCGCGAGGTCGGCGTGTTCACCTTCGATGAAGGCGGCGAGCGCCGCGATGCCTTCCGTAGTCGAAAGATCGGCACGGAGCATGACGGGCGGATGTGTCAGGCGCTTTGCCGTCGCCGCCATGTTGGTCTCGTTGATGTCGGCGAGGATGAGCGTGTAGCCGCGCGCGTCGAGCCGCAGGGCGATCTCGGCGGCAATCGCGCCGCCGCCGCCGGTGATGAGGGCTTTCTTCATTCCGCTGCCGCCTTTGTCGCGCCGACCCGCAGGCGATTGAAAACACCGTCTTTCAATTCGCTCCAGCCGAAACGCTTGCGCAAGCGCGCCATCTGGCGGCGATAGGCGTCGATCTCCACGTAAGTCGCGTGGCGATCCGAGCCGACGAAATTTATGCCGCCGGAAAGATCGGGCCGGTCTGTGGCGATCAGCGTATCGACGGACTTCGCCGCCTCGCCGCCCTTGGCGCGGGCGAGGATGACCTGCGAAATGAGATCGGCCATTTCGTCGAAGAGCTTATAGGCGCCGCCATTCGTTTCCATATAGCCGAGCGCATAGAGGCCCGGTGTCTTGCGCGCAAAGAGGTTCATGTAGAGATCAGGCTTGCCGCCTTTCCATTCAAAGAAGGCGGGGTCGATGTAAGGCACTTTCCATGTGTAGCCGGTGGCGCAGAGAACGAGGTCGATTTCCTCCGACGTGCCGTCCTTGAAATGCACGGTCTGCC
>CAZLLB010000034.1:0-20012 GCA_964560165.1 uncultured Parvibaculum sp.
TATGAGTTCGCGGCTTCTGGATTGCTTCGCTTCGCTCGCAATGACGGATTACACGGGCTCCCAGGTGAAGACCGAGGAGGTTGCGCCGAGGTCGGTATAGGCGCCTTCCATGGCAGGGATGCCGTGGGAGAGGATCGTCTCGGGCGTCCAGCCGTCGATGCGGGCGACGCTCTTGACCGGGCGGGGCTGGGAGAAGAGCACCAGCTCGTTGCCGCGCACGGCGAAGATCTGGCCGTTGGCGTTGCAGCTCGGAGCGGCGAGCGCGACGGCGAAGTTACCGACCTGTTCGGCGCGCATCGCATTCTTCATGCGATCGACGCGCTTGGCCGAGGCTTCGTCTTTCACCGGGATCGTCGCGATCATGCGCGTCCAGGCGAAGGGCGCGATGATGTTGGAGCGCACGTTCTTGGACGCGCCTTCCATGGCGATGATGCGCGAGAGACCGGCGATGCCCATCTTGGCGGCGGCGTAATTCGCCTGACCGATATTGCCGATGAGGCCCGACGTCGAGGTGAAGAGGACGAAGCTGCCTTCCTGCTGCTCGCGGAAGTGATTAACCGCAGCGCGGGTGATGTTGTAGCTGCCCTTGAGATGGACTTCGAGGACGGCGTCCCAATCTTCGTCGGGCATCTTGTGGAACATGCCGTCGCGCAGGATGCCGGCGGGGCTGATGATCGAGTGGAGGCCGCCGAAAGTGTCTAGTGCCTGGGCGATCATGTTTTCGGCGCCGGACTTCAGCGCAACGCTGTCGGAGTTGGCGACCGCTTCGCCACCTGCCGCCTTGATCTCATCGACGGTCTTCTGGGCTGCCGAGGCATTGCCCTCGTCACCGCCCTTGACGCTGCCGCCGAGGTCGTTAACGACGACCTTTGCGCCTTGTTTGGCCGCGATCAACGCGCATTCCTTGCCGATGCCGCCCGCCGCACCGGTGACCAGCACAACCTTGCCTTCGAGAAGTCCCATGACCCGTCTCCCTGCTTTATTGGATTTGGCGGCAAGCTAGCCGATGGGGGCCTAGGGTTTCCAGCCTTTTAACGGCGCGCGCTCTGAGCTATCGCTTTACGCCGGGGTTTGCCCATGCTATCGGGCTGGCGTTCGACACGAGATTTTCGGGGCCCCACGGGGGTTTCAGCATGATTTGTCTTTTGATTCAGCGACGACGACCGGGTCTGGAGAGCCGAAGGGCTCTCGGTCAGACACACCGTCGCGTGTGGGGTTTCTCCGGGGCTTGAACGCCCTGCCGGGCCTCGCGACGGGCGTTTTCCATCTGCGTCAGGCTCATTGTCCCGTCCGAAAGACCTTCCCGCCATGTTTGACATCGAACACGAACGGCCCGAACACGCGGCCGAAATCAATGCACTCCTCGACCTTTCCTTCGGCCCCGGCCGTTATGCCAAGACCGCGCAACGGCTGCGCGACGGCAATGTGGCGGTGCCGGAGCTTTGCTATGTCGCCTTTATGGGTGAGGGCGCGACGCGGCGGCTGATCGGCTCGCTCACCTTCTGGCCGGTGAATATCGGCGGCGTGCCGGGGCTGATGCTCGGGCCGCTGGCGGTGCAGCCGGATCTGCGCGGGCAGGGCGTCGGCATCAATCTGATGCAACGGGGGCTGGCGGATGCCAAGCAACTCGGCTACCGGCTCGTTATTCTGGTGGGCGACCAGCCTTATTACGTGAAGGTCGGTTTCGGGCCGGTGCCGCCCGGACGGCTGACCATGCCGGGGCCGGTCGATCCGGCGCGGCTGCTCTTTCGCGAACTCGATCTCGGCGCTTTCGGCCATGCACACGGGCCGATCACCAAGCCGCTGCCGGGCGCGCAAGTCGAGCCTCAGGCGATCTCAAAAACCATATAGGCAGCGTCGGCCTCGTAGCTGGCGAGCTTGGCGGCGAGAGCGGCATCGGCGGCAAAGGTGCGGAAGCCTTGCGCCTGCCAATAGGCGCGTGAATTGTTGACCGAGACGAGGGCGAGGCGGGGCAAGCCCTGACGAGTGGCCACGTCTGTCAGCTTTTCCAAGAGCGAGCGGCCAAGCCCCAGACCGCGGGCGGCTTGCGTCAAGGCTATGTCGTGGAGGAAGAGGCAGTCGGCGGCTTTGTCGAGCGCGCCGATCACCGTGTTGAGGGGCGCTGGCTTGCCGATGGTCGAGGGATGCGAGACGGCATAACCCAGATGCGTTTCGCCGCCATCTGCGACGAAGCAGCCAGCCGGGAAGAGCGCCAGGCGATCTTTCAGGACAGCGATATCCTCGGGGTAATCGGGGTGGACAATGCGACCGATTTCATCGACGGGGAGAATGTCGTCTGGGGTCATTGGCCGCCATTGCGAAGGCGCAAGCACGATATTGGTCCTGATGTGAAAGACGGCGGGCGGCGATAAGAGGCCGCTTTTTACACGATGGGTTTCGGCGGGCCAGTGCCAAGTGGTCGCGGGTCATTCGGGTGGTGGGCGGTATTGCGAGGGCTGAGAGCCTGAGACAGTCCGGCTCTTTCCGTGTGTGCGGCTTCTGGATTGCTTCGCTGGCGCTCGCAATGACGGAACGGGGTCGGCCCTAGTTCCTGCGCATGGCGGCGACCAGTTTCGGGACGTTGTTTTCAAACATGGCCGGATAGGTGGGCGCAGGGCCGCCGGGGGGTGAGAGGGCGTCGGAATAGAGGCTGCCGCCCATTTCTGCGCCGGTTTCCTTCGAGAGCATTTTCATCAGGCGCGGGTCGGTCATGTTCTCGATGAAGAGGGCCTTGATCTTTTCATGCCTGATCTGGTCGATGAGCGCGGCGAGGCTGCGCGCTCCGGGCTCGGCGTCGGTGCTGAGGCCCGAAGGCGCGAGGAAGGTGACGCCATAGGCGGCGGCGAAATAGCCGAAGGCGTTGTGGGTGGTGATGATCTTGCGCTTGTCGGCGGGCACGGCGCTGATCTGCGCGCGTGTCCAGGCATCGAGCGTTGCGAGTTTGGCGAGGAGAGCTTCGGCATTGGCGTGAAAATAGGCGGCGTCGGCGGGATCGGCTTTCGCGAGCGCCGCTTCGACGTTGCGCACGTAGATCGCGCCATTGCGCAGATCTTGCCAGGCATGGGGATCGGTGAAGGTTTCGCCATCCTTGCTCATCATGCGCGGGGAGACACCTTCGCTGGCGATCACTTCCAGCGCCTTGGTGGCGGAAGCGGTTATGAGCTTCTCCATCCATTTTTCGAGGCCGAGGCCGTTGATGATAATCAGATCGGCTTTGTGGAGCGCTCTGGCGTCGGCGGGGGCGGGCTCGAATGTATGCGCGTCGCCATCGGGGCCGACGATGACTTTCAGTGCGATCCGGTCGCCGCCGACCTGATGCACGATATCGCCGAGGATGCTGAAGCTTGCCACGACATCAAGCGTTTGGGCGCGGGCGGGCGAGGCGAGCAAGGCGAAGGCCAGCGCAAAGCCGAGGAGGCTCTTCATGGGAAGCGGTCCGGCTGGGCGTGGAAATGCGCGCCGGGGAAATAGCGGGTGCGCAGGCTTCCATGGCGGCCGACGAGAATGGAGACGGCGTAGAAAGCGCCTGCCGTGAGGATGATCGCGGGGCCGGAGGGCAGGTCGAAATCATAGGAGATGAGAAGGCCCGCCCAGCCGGAGATGAAGGCGATGACGATGGAAAGGGCTGAGAGCGACCAGACTTCGGTGGCCCAGAAGCGCGCGGCGGCGGCGGGCAGCATCATCAAGCCAACGGCCATCAAGGTGCCGAGCGCCTGAAATCCGGCGACGAGATTGACGACGACGAGGACGAGAAAGATCACGTGATAAAGCGAGCCACGCCCGGCGACGGCGCGCAGGAAGCCCGGATCGAAACATTCGGCGACGAGCGGGCGATAGATGATGGCGAGTGTCGTCAGCGTCAGTGTGGCGATGCCCGCGACGAGAAGCAGTGCCTGATCGTCAACCGAGAGGATGCTGCCGAAGAGGACATGCAACAGATCGACATTGGAGCCGCGCGTCGAGACGATGAGGACGCCTGCGGCAAGGCTGATGAGATAGAAGCCCGCGAGGCTTGCATCTTCGCGCAGCGCCGTGGCGCGGCTGATGACACCGGCAAGCAGCGCCACGGTGAGGCCGACGACAAGGCCACCGAGCGACATGGCCCAGAGCGAGAGGCCAGCGACGAGAAAGCCGATGGCGGCGCCGGGCAGAATGGCGTGGCTCATGGCGTCGCCCATCAGGCTCATGCGGCGCAGCACGAGGAAAGTGCCGATGGGGCCGGAGCCGAGCGACAGCGCGAGGCAGGCGACAAGGGCGCGGCGCATGAAGCCGTAATCGGCAAAGGGTGCGAAGAGATGCTGGTAAAGCTCCATCACGCGGCCTGCCCATGCGAATGGGTGTGCGCATGAGGCGTGTGCGCCCAAGCGTCGGAAAGCGCGCGGGCGCGGCGCAGCGCCTCAACGGTCAGCACGTCCGGCGTTGCGCCCCAGGCGACCAGCTCGCGGGCGATCAGAAGTGTCGAGGGGAAATCGCGGCGGACGTCTTCGATATCATGCAGCACGGCGATGACGGTGCGTCCGTCTTGGTGCCAGAATTTTATGACCTCCATCAGATCGCTCATGGTGCGCTCGTCTATGGCGGCGAAGGGTTCGTCGAGGAGGATGACGGGCGCGTCCTGCACCAGAAGGCGGGCGAAGAGGACGCGCTGGAACTGTCCGGCGGAGAGATTGCCGATGGGATGGTTTGCAAAGCCGGAGAGGCCGACCTTTTCCAGCGCTTGCGAAACGAGCCGCCAGCGCGCGCCGGTTATGGTTTTCCAGATGCCGATGTCGCGCCAGAGGCCGAGGGCGACGGTGTCTGCGACCGTGATCGGGAAGCTGCGGTCGATTTCTGCTTGTTGCGGCAGATAGGCGATGTCGGCGTGGGTGACGCCGCTGAGTGCGACATGGCCTTCGCTGGGGCGCATCAGGCCGACGATGGTTTTCAGCAGGGTGGATTTGCCCGCGCCGTTCGGGCCGATGATGGCGGTGAGGCTGCCCGGCTCGAAGCACCCGCTGACGTGATGGACGGCGGGGCGGCGATCATAGGCGACGGTCAGGTCTTCGATGATGATGGGGGCGGGCTTCACGAGAGCGCCCAGAAGACGGCAAGCCAGAGCACGGCGATGCAAATGGCGGCGGCGACGAGCCGATGGCCCACGCTTGCGCCCATGAAAGTGAAGGTCCGCATCGGTGTCTCGTGATGTGATATTATAACATTCGCGGACCATACGCCTCGGCTGTTCGGTCTGCAAGCGGGGAGGCGTTAGCGGCCTTCGCGCCGCCAGGCCAGCGCCAATGCACCGAGGATCAGGAGCAGGGCGAGGGGGCCGGAGAGGAGCGGCACTTGGTGGACGGCGCGGACGAGGAATTGTTCGTTGTGCTTCAGGCCGAGCCAGTTATCGCCCGCCGCGTCGTGGCCGGAGCGGGTGATGCGGATGTCGGGCGCGTCCTCTGCATCCTTGCCGACCCAATAGAGGCCGCCGCCTGTTTTCGTGGTGACGGGTTTCAGCAGCGCGTCGGTGGCGCGGACGTCTGAAAATTCGCGCGGGTTGAGCGGGCCTGCCGCCGTGACCGCGTGGAGGTCGCCCTGCGTGATGCGATAGAGGCCGAGTTCGCTTGCAGCCATGCGCGCCTCAAAACGGCCCGGCGCGGTCTTTTCGAATTTCAGCTTCGTCACTTTGCCGGATGGCGAAGCGACTTCGGCGTCTGGCGTGTCGTCGGCCATGGTGCGGCGTTTGACGGCCAGCGTTGTGCCTTCGATGGTCGCGGAGAGGTTTTCCTCCTCGAGGTCTGGCTCCTTCATCAGCCAATGGGCGATGCGGCGCAGCAATTCGGCCTGCGGGCCGCCGCCTTCGAAGCCGCGCGACCAGAGCCAGAAATGATCCGACATGATCTGCGCGACGCGGCCCTTGCCCGCGCGATCGAGCACGACGAGCGGGCGGTTGCCCGGCGCGTCCATGACGATTTCGCCGCGATCGACCCGACCGTCGATGACGCGGAACCAGCGGCCCCATTGCGGCGTATTGCCGGTGTTGCCGGGAAGGTTCGCGGTGACGGGATGTTTCTCGCCGGTTTCGGTGACATGCGGGCGGAAGCCACCCAGCGTGATGTCGCCCGTGGGCTGCACCGGCAGGATGGCGGCGAGCGGCGAACGATAGATCGAGAAGGGCGAGGCAAAGGACGGACCTGCCGCATCGAGCACCGCGCCGCCATCTTCGACATAGCGGGCGACATTGGACAGGTATTCGAGCGGCAACACGCCCATCCGCTTGTAGCGGTCGAAGATGATGAGATCGAAGTCGCTGAGTTTATCCACGAAGAGTTCGCGCGTCGGGAATGCGATCAGCGAGAGTTCTTCGATGGGCGTGGCGTCTTGCTTCTCCGGTGGGCGCAGGATGGTGAAGTGCACCAGATCGACGGAGGGGTCGGCTTTCAACAGATTGCGCCATGTGCGCTCGCCCGCATTCGGTTCGCCGGAGACGAGGAGAACGCGGAGGCGGTCACGGATGCCGTTGGCGACGACGACGGCGCGGTTGTTCAGCAGCGTCAATTCGTTGGGGCCGGGGGCGGCGGAGATTTCAATGACGTTGGGCCCGCCATGAGTGAGCGAGAGAGTGACTTGTGTTTTGTCGCCGACGGCAACGTCCTTGTACAGAACATCCTTGCCGTCTATGGCGATGCTGACGGGGGCGGTTGCGCCCTTTGTCTCGCTTCCGGTGTCATCGACGCGGAAAGTGAGTTTGACCGGCTCGTTCACGATACCGAAGCGCGGCGCCTCGATGATGGTGAGGCGGCGGTCTTTTTCGTTTTTACGTCCGACGATGAGGCCGTGGACCGGGGCATCGAAGCCGAGGGTCGCGATATTTTTCGGGACGTCGTGAATTTCGCCGTCGGTGATGAAGATCGCGCCCGCCACGCGCTCATGCGGGACATCTGACAGGGCGTGTTCGAGGGCGGTGAAGGCTTGCGTGCCTTCGCCCTCTTCGCCGCTGCCGGTGGCGCCGCCTTCGACGGTGACGATGCGGGTTTCGATGCCGGAGAGGTTTTTCAGCTTCGCTTCGATGCGGGCGAGCGCGGCATCGGCTTCCTTCGGCCGCTCGCCTATGTCCATGCTCTGGCTTTTGTCGAGGACGATGGCGACGACATCGGGCACGGATTGGCGATCTTCCTGTCGTATTGTCGGGTTGAGCAGGGCGGTGAGCGTGATCGCCAGAGCGGCGGTGCGCCAAGGCGTGCCGCGCGCGCCGCGCACCGCCGAATAAAGGATGACCGCTGCGCCGAGAAGGCCGAGCGCGATGATCAGCGAAAGCGGCAGCGACGGTTCGAAAACAATATCCCAGGCGGCGGATGTGATGGTTGAGGGCATGATCAGTTCCCCAACCGTTCGAGCAGGGCGGGGATATGCACCTGATCGGATTTATAATTGCCGGTGAGCGTGTACATCACGAGATTGACGCCGAAACGCTCGGCCATTTCGCGCTGGCTTTCGCCGCCGGGTTCGCAGGGAAACAGTGGACGGCCCTGCGCGTCGCGCGCCCAGGCGGCGGCGTAATCATTGGAGCCGACGATAATGGCGGAGACGCCGTCATTGGCGCGGCTTTCCGCGCCGGTGGACGAGGACGTACCAGCTTCAACCCAGACCTGTCCGCCTGCAAAGCGCCCCGGAAAATCATGCAGCAGATAGAAGGATTTCGTCAGGACGTGGTGCGCTGAAACCGGCTGGAGCGGCGGGAGATCGAGGTTGCCCATGATGCGGCGCAAGGTTTCGGTGCCGGGGCCGGGAACGCCGCTTAGCGCGCGGTCCTGATCGCGCGTGTCGAAAAGGATAGTGCCGCCGTTCTTCATATAGGTGTCGAGGCGGGCCAGCGTTTCGGCGGAGAGAGTTTCCTGCCCCGGCGTCAACGGCCAATAGAGCAGCGGGAAGAAGGCAAGCTCGTCACGCGCTACATCGACGCCCATGGGTTCACCGGGGCTGAAGGAGGTGCGGGCGCGCAAGGTGGTGGAGAGACCGGCAAGCCCGGCGCGGCTCACCTCATCGGCGGCGGCGTCGCCGGTGATGACATAGGCCAGATGGGTTTCGTTGGCGGCTTTCATCGCATAGGTGTCGGCATCGCTTGCGGCGCGGGCGGGCGTGGCTTGCGCCAGCGCTAATGCGCCGAGAGCAAATGCGAGGATGGGCAGGATTTTTTCGCTGCGACGGCGGCGGATGGGCGTCGTGTCGAAAAGGCCGGTGACGTAAAGCGCGGCAATACCATCGGCGATGATGAGCGCCAGCGCCAGCGCCAATGCCCATGGGCGCATGCGCGTTTCAGCGGTTTCGGCAAAGGCGTGGCGCGAGGCAACGCCTGTCAAAGCGCCGAGCGGCTTCAGCTTCAGATCGGCAGTGGTGAGGTTGAGCGCGCGCGGCGCATCGACGGGACCATAGAGGCCCGGCGGGTGGCGGGGGCTGACCGGCGTGGTGTCGAAACTGGCAGCGGAAACGGGCGTGGCTGTGGCGGGCGGCGATTTCAGATGGCCGTAGCCGTCAAGCGTGCGAGAGGGCGAAAGCGTCGCATCGGCATCGACGGTATCGCTGGTTGAGGTGGCGACGCCTTGCGAAAGGCCGATGACGCGGCGGAGCATCTGCACGAAGAGGCCCGAGAGCGGCAGGTTCGACCATTCGGTGTTTGCTGTGACGTGAAAGAGAACGACGAGGCCCTTGCCGCGCGTGGCCGCAGTGACGAGCGGTGTGCCGTCCTGCAAACGCGCCCAGGTGTGGCTGGTGAGTTCGAGGGTTGGCTCGGCGAGGACTTGGCGCGAGACGGACACATCGCCCGGGAGATCGAGGCCGTAAAAGGGACTGCTCTCATCGAATGGGGCGAGGTGCTGCGGATTGGTCCATGACAGAGCGCCTCCCAACTCGCGCCCGCCCGAGCGCAGGGGCACGGGGAGCAGGGTGTCGCCGAAATTACGCTCCAGACCGGCGAGTTTCGGCCCGGCAAAGCGGAGCAGCACGCCGCCTTTCGCGACCCATTGGGTGACGGCTTCGCGATCGGTGGCGGTGAGATTGCCAACATCGGCAAGGACGAGAACGGAAAGCGGCGAGGCGAGCAGATCGGCGATTTCGCTTTTGTCGCCGCGTTCGCGGGCGGGCTGGCGAAGCTGGGCAAAAGGGCCGATGGCGCGCTGGAGATAGTAAAGATCGGAGAGCAGCGGCAGGGCGTCTTCGCTTTGCGTGCCCGAGACGAGGCCTACGGTGCGGCGACGCCAACGCTCGTCGAGGAGAGTGGTTGCGCCAGCCGAGGTTTCGCCCGCTATGTCGAGGCGGCTGACATGATTGCGAAGCTCAAGGGGAAGATCGAAGCGGGCTTGGGCTTTTTCTTCGCCACTTGAGAAAGCGAAAGGCGCTTCGCCGAGAATATTTCCTTCCGGGCCGAGTGCGTGGACGCTGCCTGATTGTGCTGCGCCGGGCGCGCGCAGCACGGTGGCGGTGAAGGCTTCGCCCTCGGCGGCGGGCGGCAGCAGCGCCATGGCGAGTTGGCCCGCGCGCGGCTCGACGACTTCGAGGCTTGCTGCGCCTGCGCGTTTGGCAAGGCCCGCTGAAAATTCATCGGCATGGCCGTGATCGAAGCCGTCGCTGAGCCAGACGGTTTGCAGATTTTGCGGCAGGGTTTTGGCGGCCTGAAGCCGGGCGAGAAGTGCGAGGCGATCGGGCGCGATGGGCAAGGGCTGCAAGGCGCGGGCGCGCGCGGCTGCATCGTCGGCGGATTCGAGATTGAGTTCGGGCGCGGTCGCAGTGGGCGCGGTGCCGACGACGAGAACGGGGCGGTTGTCGCGGCGCGCGGCGGCGATCAACGTGTCCATGGCGTTGGCGCGGTCGCGCCAATGTGTCGCCGAGGTCCAGCCATTGTCGGCGACGATGAGAAGCGGACCGGAACCTGCTGTGGTGGGTACGGGGTTCCAGAGCGGATCGGCCAGCGCCAGCACGATCAGGGCGGCGAGTACGGTGCGCAGCAACAGAAGCCAGAGCGGTGTGTGGGCGGGCGTTTCTTCTTCGCGGGCAAGGCCGATGAGAAGGCGGATGGCGGGAAAGCGGACGCGCTTTGGCAGCGGCGGGCTGATGCGCAGCAACCACCAGATGCCTGGCAGCACGATGAGGCCGAGAAGCATCCAGGGCGTTGCGAAAGCGAGGGGGCCAAGTTGCAGCACGTCAGGCTCCCAGACGCGGCGGCTTGCGCGCGGCGATCTCGCCCGACAATGCACCATAGAGCGCCAGCAAGGCGGTGTGCGGCGGGCGATCGGTGCGGTGCGTGGCGAAAGTGAAATTGATGCGTTGCGCGGCCTGCATGATGTGATCGCGATGCAGGGCGAGGCGCGCGTGATAGGCTTTGCGCAAGCCCTCGGCGCGACCGACCATCAGGCGTGTATCTTCTTCGACGCCGACAAATTCGGTGCGACCGGCGAAGGGCAAATCTTCTTCCGCCGGGTCGAGCACCTGAATGAGATGGCCGCGAATGCCGTCCGCCGCATAGCCCTTGATGCGGGCGACGATGTCTTCGGAGGGCGAGAGGAAATCACTGATGAGGACGACCTGGGCATAGCGCGGCAGGTGCTCGGGCGGCGGCAGGCTTTCAAGGCCGGTGGCCGTCGCGTTGATGTCTGGTGCATCGAGAAGTACATGCGCCATGCGCCGATGCGCGGTGCGCCCGCCCGATGGCGGCATGCCGCCACCCAATGCCGCGACGCTTTCGCCGCCTTGCACGAGCAGGGATGTGAGCGCCATGGCGAGAACCGAGGCGCGGTCCTTCTTGGTCGAAAGGACGGGGTCGGATGTGTAGTCCATCGAGGGAGAGCCATCGCGCCAGATCCAGACGCTCTCGGCCGCTTCGACCTCGGTTTCGCGGACGAAGAGATGGCGCGAGCGGGCGGAGTGACGCCAATCGACGGAGGATGCGGTGTCGCCTTCGCGAAAGCGGCGGAATTGCCAGAAGCTCTCGCCCATGCCGGTGCGGCGGCGGCCATGCACACCTTGCGCGACGGTGTTGGCGATGCGCTCGGCTTCAGTGACGAGCGGCGGCAAAGCCTCGGCAAGCGCATCGGCCTGCTCGCGCAGGCCGCTTGGCTGTGGGGTCGCATTCGGCTGGAAGGGAAGCCGCATGGCTCTCTACGATCAGATGTTGCGGCAGAGACGGTCGATGACGCCGCTGACGGTGACGCCTTCGGCGCGGGCCGAAAAATTCAATGCCATGCGGTGACGCAGAACCGGAGCGGCCAGCGTTTTCACATCTTCGACCGAGGGCGAGAAGCGCCCGTCGATCAGCGCGCGGGCGCGCACTGCCAGCATCAGCGCCTGACTGGCGCGCGGGCCGGGGCCCCAGGCGACGTGGCGCTCGACCTCCGCCGAGGCGCCTTCTTCGGGGCGGGCGGAGCGGACAAGTTCCAAGATCGCATTGACGACTTTCTCGCCGACGGGAACGCGGCGGACGAGGCGCTGGGCGGCGCGCAAATCTTCCGCCGTCATGGCGGGGCGGACTTTCACTTCCTCGATGCCGGTGGTGGCGAGCAACATGCGCCGCTCGGCCTCGCGGTCGGGATAGATAACGTCGATCTGGGTCAGGAAGCGGTCGAGCTGGGCTTCAGGCAGCGGATAGGTGCCTTCCTGCTCCAGCGGATTTTGCGTTGCCAGCACATGAAAGGGGGTCGGCAATTCGTAGCGGACGCCTGCCACAGTCACCTGCTTTTCCTGCATGGCTTGCAGAAGCGCGGACTGGGTGCGCGGCGAGGCGCGGTTGATTTCGTCGGCCATCAGCAATTGGCAGAAAACGGGGCCTTTGAGGAAGCGGAAGCTGCGCGAGCCGGTGCCGCTCTCTTCCAGCACTTCAGAACCCAGAATATCGGCGGGCATGAGGTCGGGCGTGAACTGGACGCGCTTGTCGTCGAGGCCGAGCACCACACCCATAGTGTGCACGAGCAGGGTTTTCGCCAGGCCCGGCACACCCACCAGCAGCGCATGGCCACCGGCAAGGACAGTCACAAGTGTCTGGTCGATCACCTGTTCCTGGCCGTAAATGACCTCGCCCATGGCTTTGCGGGCTTCGGCGATTTTCGCGCCCGAAGCCTCCATTTCCTGAACGGCGTCACCGTTCGCTTCACTGAATGTCTGCATTGACCTAAGTATAGGATGTGCCCTCGCGGATGCGAAAGGCGCGTTGCCGGAACTATCCACCTTATATTGCCATCATTGGCCGGTGGTTCGGTGGCGATAATATGGCCGCTTATGCGGTAAAGCATCAGGGAAGCTCGGATTGATGGCCTCGCCGACACAAAAACCGCATGACGATGCGAAAGGGATACCCGCCGGGCTGCTTTCCGCCGCCGAAAGCGAAGGTAAGCGCGCGAAGGGGTTACCGCCGGTGCATCTGTGGAACCCCGAATTCTGCGGCGATATGGACATGCGAATCGCCCGCGACGGGACCTGGTTCTATATGGGCACCCCGATCGGGCGGGAACGGCTGGTGCGGCTGTTCTCGACCATTCTGCGCCATGACGAAGACGGCAAATATTATCTGGTCACGCCGGTCGAGAAGATCGGGATCAAGGTTGATGATGCGCCCTTTCTCGCCGTTGCGATGGCGGTGGAAGGTGAGGGGCGCGATCAGGTGCTGACATTCACGACGAGCCTTGGCGATAGCGCGGCGGCGGGGGCGGACCATCCAATCCGCTTCGTCATGGACGAGGCGAGCGGCGAGCCAGCACCCTATGTGCATATACGCGCGCGGCTTGAAGCGCTGATCAATCGTGCGGTGTTCTACGATCTCGTTGAGCGCGGCACGGAGGAGATACGCGACGGTGAGAGCTGGTTCGGCGTCTGGTCGGGCGGTGTGTTCTTTCCGTTCATGCTGGCGGAGGAGATGGCCTTTTAGGCTGTCGGTCTCGCGCATGAAAAATTATCGTGATCTCATTCTCGCGCGCGTGGATCGGCAGCAGCCGACGCTGGAGGAACTGCTAGGCCCCAAGGCGTTGCGGGGCGATGGGGATTTGTCGCCGCTCGACTGGGCGACGCGCGATCAGGTGCCGGTGCTGCGCGCCGCCGCCGTGCTCGTGCCGGTCATTGAATATGACGAGGGGCCGCGTGTGCTGCTGACGCGGCGGGCCGACAATCTCGGCAATCATGCGGGGCAGGTGGCTTTTCCGGGCGGCAAGATCGAGCTGGGCGAGACGCCGGCGCAGGCGGCGCTGCGCGAGGCAGATGAAGAGGTGGGACTGAAAGCGGAGTTTGTGGAGGTGGCCGGATTTCTCGACACTTACGAGACGGGAACCGGGTTTCGCATTCAGCCGGTTGTGGGTTTTGTGCGGCCAGGCTTCACCTTGCAGGTCTATTACGGCGAAGTGGCGGAAGTTTTCGAGGTGCCGCTGGCGTTTCTGATGGACCCTAAAAACCATGAGCGGCACAAGGCCACATGGCGCGGGAAAGAGCGCGAATATTACGCAATGCCGTATAATGGACATTATATCTGGGGCGCGACGGCGGGCATGTTGAAGAACATGTATGACCGGATTTTTGCCGACCAGCGTATCGAGGGAGTGGGACGATGAGCGCAGAAAAAGAAATCGCACGAGCGACGTGGATCAACGAGGCGGATACGCGCGCGGTGATGGAAGCGCTTGGCGCAGGCGCGCGCTTTGTCGGCGGCGCGGTGCGCAATGAATTGATGGGCGAGCCGGTCAGTGACATCGATATTGCAACGGTCGAGACGCCGCAGCAGGCGAGCGCGCTTTTGGCGGCCAAGGGCATCAAGGTCGTGCCGACCGGCATTGACCACGGAACGATTGCAGCCGTGATGCCGTCGCGCCATTTCGAGATAACCACCTTGCGGGTCGATGTGAAAACCGATGGCCGCCGCGCCGATGTCGCTTTCACCGGCGATTGGCTCGAAGACGCCAAGCGCCGCGATTTCACGATCAATGCGCTTTATGCCGATGCCGATGGCACGGTGCATGATCCGCTCGGGCTTGGCCGCGATGATCTGAAAGCGCGGCGCGTGCGTTTCATCGGCGATGCGTCGGCGCGGATTGCGGAGGATTATCTGCGTGTGCTGCGTTTCTTCCGTTTTCATGCCTGGTATGGCGCGGGCGAGCCTGATGGCGATGGCCTGAAGGCTTGCGCCGATGCGCGCGAAGGCTTGCGCCAGCTTTCGGGCGAGCGGGTGCAGAGCGAATTGCTGAAGATTTCTGCCGCCGACAATGCGGGCGCGGCGTTCCGGCAGATGGCGGCGGCTGGCATCCTCTCCATCGTTTTGCCTGAGGCTTCGCGACTCGATCGTTTCGAGAAGATCGTGGACATCGAAGCGAACCAGCTTTTCAAGAGCGATCCGCTGCTCAGGCTTGCCTCGACGCTCGATCTCGATGAAGCGGGCCTTGTGGCGCTGGCGGCGCGGCTGAAGCTCTCCAACAAGGATCGCGACCGGATCGTGGCGATGCTGACCGACAAAACCAAGATCGTCGCTTATCTGTCGATCAAGGAAGTGCGCAAGGCGCTCTATCTGATCGGCGTCGAGACGTTCAAGGACCGGGTGATGCTCGGCTGGGCGGAGGATCGCAAGGGGCACAATACATTCCAGTGGCGCGCCATGCTCGCCATGGCCGATAGCTGGGTGAGGCCGGAATTCATGCTCACGGGCCAGATGATAAAGACGGCGGGCGTGCCCGAGGGGCCGGAGATCGGCCGTGTGCGGCGTGAAGTCGAAGAGTGGTGGGTGGATGCCGATTTTATCGAGGATGAATTCTCGATCATCGAGCGGCTGAAGGCAGTGGTGCAGGCGACGGTTTATTGATCGTTGCCGACAAGCGGGGGGCTTTATGCGGCATTTGATTGTGGCGGCGGTGATCGCCGCCGGGTTTTCGTTTGCCGCGCAGGCTGGCGAAGCGACGCCCGCCAAGGCGGCGGGGGCGTTTTACAAGCTCTATGTGAAAGAGAAGCCGCGCGGTTTGCCGGATGCGGTGCTGCGGGCGGAGTTGAAGCCCATCGTCTCGACGGCACTTCACGGCTTGCTTGGCGATGCGGCGGTGGCGGAAGAGGCGCATCGCAAGAAGACCAATAATGAAGAGCCGCCGCTTTTCGAGGGGGATATTTTCACTTCACTTTATGAGGGGGCGACCTCTTTCAAGCTCGGCGCTTGCGTCGTGGAATCCGATAAAGCCTATTGCGATGTCGCGCTTTCCTATGCTGAGCCGGGCGATGCCAAGCCGACGACATGGACTGACAAGGCGGCGCTCGTATATGGGCCCAGAGGCTGGCTACTCGACGATATTGCTTTCGGTGGCGCGTGGGATTTCGGTCAGCATGGCACCTTGCGCGGCACGCTGAGGCAGGTCGCCTCCTATAGCGGGGAGTGACCATGCCTGCGGCGCTTGCGATTTATCTGTTGGCGATCAATGCCGCCGCCTATGCCGCTTTCGCCTGGGACAAAAGATGTGCCGAGCGCGATCTCTGGCGGGTGCCAGAGAAAACGCTGCTGACGCTAGCGGCTATAGGCGGCGCAATCGGTGCGGTCTATGCGCAGCAGACATTGCGCCACAAGACGCAGAAGGAACCTTTCCGCACTCTCCTCAATCTGATCGCCATTGCAAATGTCGCCGGGATCGCGGCGCTTTGCGTGCCCTCGGTGAGAGACGTCCTGCTGACGGAGCTTCTGCGCTGAGCTACGCGCGCTCAAGCGTTTGCTTGATGGAGCCGATGCCGAGTTCCATTTGTTCGCCGATATATTCGCCGATGGCGTTTGGCAGCACGTCCGCAACCCAGACAAAGCGGCTGCGGTTTTCGTCAACCGCGAAGACTTGCGCCGAGGCGCTGTGCTGCGTGATGCGTTCATTGGGCGCAACCGCATAGACGATGCGGCGGCGCATGTCGTCTTTCGTCACCAGCAATTCGCGCGCCGTGCTGCCATTGGAAAAAGTGACGAGGCGAGCGCCGCCGCCAGGCTCGACTTGCGTGTTGGTGACGAAGCCCAACGCCAAGCGCGTGTGCAGGGCGCCAAAATCGGCGAGCGCATCCCAAACATCCTCGGGCTTTGCGTCGATGATGATTTCCTTATGGATAGATGCCATCAGAGGCACACCGCTTCGACATTATTGCCGTCCGGGTCGATCAGAAAAGCGGCGTAATAGGTCGGACTGTAATCGGCGCGGGGGCCGGGCGCGCCATTGTCCTTGCCGCCTGCCTTGAGGCCGTCCTTGTGGAAGCGATCGACTGCGGCGTGATCCTTGGCGCGGAAGGCGACATGCGCGCCGCCCTTCGCCTTGTCGTTCAGGTGAAGCCAGAGGGCAGGCTCGCCTTTCGGGCCGAAGCCCGCATAGGTGTCGTCGCCGTCATGGGGAACATGGCCGAGCGCCGCCAATGCGGCTTTATAGAAGCGCGCGCTTGCCTTGAGGTCTTTCACTTTCAAGCCGATATGGTCGTACATAGGAAACCTCCGTTTGCGTTGAAGATCACTTTATGGACGCGCGGCCAGCCTCTCTTGGAGAATCTTGCGGTCGCCCTTGGCGACTTGCCGGAAGGCGCGGGGAGAGACGCCTGCCGCGCGGTGGAAGGTGCGCACGAAATTTGACAGGTCGGCGAAACCGACATTGAAAGCGATCTCGGTGATCGGGCGCGTATCGTCGGCGAGCATGCGGGCGGCATGGCGCAGGCGCGAGCGTACGAGATATTGATGCGGCGTGACGCCAAGCACGTTGGAAAAGAGCCGCAGGAAGTGGAAGGGGCTGAGACCCGCTTCCTTCGCCGTCATGTCGAGGTCGATCTCCGCTTGCGAATGGGCGTCCAGCCACATCGCGGCTTCGACGGCGCGGCGGCGGTCGCGGGCTGGCGCGTCGCGGCTTCTGCGCTTGTGGCCGGACACGGTATCGACGAAGCGGGAAGCAAACATCAACCCCACTTCATCGAGGCCCATATCGTTGCGGCCTTCGGCAGCGCCTTGCGCAAGTTCGCCGATGACCATCAATTCGGGCAAAGGCGGGATGCCGCCTGTGCGCCAGACATCGGGTTTATCACCGATGGTTTCGACCACTTCCGGCGTCAGGTGAAAGGCGAGGCATTCGTCGCCGCAGATATGATGATCATGTGTACACATGAATTCATCGCCTGGATGGCCGACAAGCACCGAGCCTGCAATGAGTTCATATGTTTCGCCGCGCAAGGCATAGCCGAAGCTGCCCTTGCGCACATAGGAGATCGAGTGATCGCCATGCAGTTCGACATAGGGCTTCTCATCGGGCGCGGTGGCGCACCGATAGTCGATCACGGAGATCGGGCCGTGCTGTAAGGCCGTCGTGGCTACCATGGGGGAGAGTTTAGCCCTTCGCGCGCGCGGCTCCAATAATGTCCTGCCGGTTGGCTTCGAGGTGACATTGAGGGTGGCTCAGGGCCACTTCACCTCGGGCGGCATGGAGGAGAGGATCGCTTCGACATTGCCGCCGGTCTTGAGGCCGAAGGTGGTGCCGCGATCATAGAGTAGGTTGAACTCCACATAGCGACCGCGGCGGATCAGTTGTTCGTCGCGCTCTTGCGGTGTCCATGCCTCGTTCATGTGGCGGCGGACGAGTTGGGGGTAGATGTCGAGGAAGGCGAGGCCGACATCTTGCGTGAAGGCGAAATCCTTCTCCCAGTCGCCGCTGTCGTGGTGATCGTAGAAAATGCCGCCGGTGCCGCGCGGTTCCTTGCGGTGGGGCAGGTAGAAATATTCGTCGCACCATTTCTTGAAGCGCGGATAGTAGTCGGCATCATGCTTGTCGCAGGCGCTTTTCATCGCGGCGTGGAAGTCGCGCGTGTCGGGATGGTCGTCGCGGCGCTGCACATCGAGCACGGGGGTCAGGTCGCCGCCGCCGCCGAACCAAGCCTTGGTGGTGACGACGTGGCGCGTATTCATGTGAACGGCAGGCACGCGCGGGTTCTGCATATGGGCGATGAGCGAGATGCCGGCGGCCCAGAAGCGCGGGTCTTCTTCCGCGCCCTGCATCTGCTTGCGGAAGTCTTCTGAAAATTCGCCGTGGACGACCGAGATGTGGACGCCGACTTTTTCAAAGACGCGGCCCTGCATGACCGACATTTCGCCGCCGCCTTCGTCTTTCGCGCCATCGCCGCGCGTCCAGACCTTGCGTGTGAAGCGGCCTGCGGGGCGATCGGCGAGGGGGCCGGTCAATTCGTCTTCGATTCTCTCGAATTCGGCGCAAATGCGATTGCGCAGCTCGCGGAACCAGTCGGCGGCGCGCACCTTGTGTGTGTCGATGAGAGATGCCTTCTGCATGGTCGTCATGGTCTTGTCTCCGCTTGAGCCGGGGCGGTTTTATCCGGCCCGAAGCTCTCTGTCTGCCTCAAGGCTTCGCCCAGCACCATGGCGGCGGCTATCGCGACATTGAGGGAGCGGGCGGGGGGCCGCATCGGGATGGTGATGCGGGCATCGACTGCCGCATGGACCTCCGGCGGCACACCGGCCGTTTCCCGCCCCAGCAGCAGCGTGTCTGAGGGATGAAAGGCAAAGCTCGCATAAGGCTCGGCGCTTTTGGTCGTCAGGAGAATCAGTCGGCCCGCCGAGACTGGCCGGCAGGTGAGATAAGTCTCCCAGGAAACATGCCGGATTACGTCAGCAAGCTCCCAATAGTCCAATCCGGCGCGTTTCAGCGCTTTGTCGCTCCAGGGGAAGCCTGTCGGCTCAATGATATCCACAGGCACACCGAGGCAAGCGCCAAGACGGATCAAGGTGCCGGTGTTCTGCGGGATATCGGGCTGGAAAAGCGCCAGGCGCATCGTGCTCCTTCCGATCGCGAATGGTTCGCGAAAACCTGAGGGAAGCCGCCAACCGCTTGTGCGTCGATGCGTCATCCTGCCACAACCAACGAGGCCCTAGACAAGGCGCTGTTTGGATGCCACAAAACCTCGCACATGGGGCGAAAATCAGGGGATTCGTCTCCGCCATGCGTGGGCTTTCGCCCGGTCTAACAGGTTTGCGCCACGTCGTCCTTATGCCCGTTGAGAGCGACCTCGAAGGGCTCCGCTTTCAAGCGGGCGGGCGGCGTCCGGCCTAATTCATACGAGGAGAGCCCAACCGTGGCAGAAATCCACGCGGTCGAGCCGACACGGCGCGATTTCCTTTACGTGGCCACCGGAGCATTCGCAGCCGTAGGTGCTGCCGCTGCCATTTGGCCGCTGATCGATCAGATGAATCCGGACGCCTCGGTTCTGGCGCTCGCCTCGATCGAACTTGATATAGGGGCCGTTCCTGTCGGACAGGAAATCACCGTCAAGTGGCGCGGCAAGCCGATTTTCGTGCGCCATCGCTCGGACGCAGAAATCAAGGCTGCTGAAGACGTCAACATCAGCGAACTCCGCGACCCGCAGACTGATGATGCGCGGTTGATGAAGGGACCGGATGGCACGCTCGAAAAGCAGTGGCTGATCCTTATCGGCATCTGCACACATCTCGGTTGTGTGCCGCTTGCTTACAAGGGCGAGTATGACGGTTACTTCTGCCCCTGCCATGGCTCGGTCTATGACACGTCCGGTCGTATCCGGAAGGGCCCGGCGCCGCTCAATCTTGAAGTGCCGCCCTACAAGTTCGTTTCTGCTACCAAGATCCAGATCGGCTGAGGGGACAATCCATGAGCGGTGAGAGCACCTATACACCTGCCAACGGAGCGAGCCGCTGGCTTGACGAGCGCCTTCCTATTCTGCGCCTCGCAAACGATAGCTTTATCGATTATCCGACGCCGAAGAACCTCAACTATTGGTGGACCTTCGGCGGCGTTCTGGCTTTCTGCCTTGTTGTGCAGATCGTCACCGGCGTCGTTCTGGCAATGCATTACGTGCCGACCACGGCGCTCGCTTTTGCCAGCGTCGAACACATCATGCGCGATGTGAACTATGGCTGGGTGCTGCGCTACGTTCATGCGAACGGCGCCTCGATGTTCTTCATCGCCGTTTATATCCATATGTTCCGCGGTCTTTATTACGGCTCCTACAAGGCGCCGCGCGAAGTGCTGTGGATTCTCGGCTGCCTC
>CAZLLB010000035.1:0-19988 GCA_964560165.1 uncultured Parvibaculum sp.
ACTCTGAAGGCCTCGACGGCGACGTGCCGGCGCGCGCAAAGATCGACGGCGGCAGAACCGTCATGCTCGACGCCAGTGCTGATGGGCGTTGGGAGGACGAGCTTGATCTCGATGTCGTCGCCAAAGCTTCCGGCAATCTCGTGCAATCGACACTCGACAGCATAGGCCGTCCGCGCGATCTGGCGCTTGCGGGCAAAGTCCGCTGGACGGACGACGACACGCTGACACTCACCGGCCTCACGGTTGACGCGGGCGCGCTCGCCTTGAAGGGCGATCTGAAGCTCGGCACGGTGTCGGCCTCCATTCCCCATCCCTTTGAGGCGCAAGGCACGCTTGGCGGCCTCGATCGGTTCCTTGGATATCCGGGCAATGCCGCGCTTGCCGACCTCGCCTGGCGCGTCGGCGCGACGCTTGATCTGCGCGGCGGCATCGCTCGCATTGCCGATGCGAGCGTCACTGCGCCGCCCGGCACGGCCAGATTTTCCGGCGATGCAAAGCTCGATGGCAGCACCGTCAAGGGCGCGCTGCATCTGGCACTGAGCGACATCGCGCCGCTCGGGCAGATCGCAGGCCAGCCGATGCGTGGCCGTGCCGAGGCCGATCTCAAACCTTTCGCGCTTGAAGCCGATGGCGCGCTGGCGGGCGATTTCGTCATCCGCGCCGAAGCCGTCGATATGGGCGATCCGATTTTGACGCGGCTCTTTGCAGCCTTCACCGTTGACGGCTCTATGCTATTGCCGAAGGCTGGCGGCTTCGCCCTGCCCTCGTTCACCGTGACGCCGCTCTCTGGCGCTTATGCCTTTACCGGCAATGTCGCCGCCTCCCCGGCCAATATTCTCTCCGGGCAAGCGCATTTCACCACACGCAATGTCGCCGCCATCCTGCCCGATGGCCAGGCTTCCGGCGCGCTCGACGCCAAAGCCAGTTTCACCGGCACACTCGATGCGCCCGGCGCCACGCTTGCCGCCCGCCTCAGCGACGGCACGCTTATGGATGTACCCGCAAAGCTCGTCACTTTCGATGCGACGGCGCAGCAGGGCGGCAGCGGTCCCATCGTCTTTCATTTCGACGGCGCGCCCGGCAAGGCCGCGCTTGATGCGCAGCTCACCCTGCCGGGTGAAGGCGGCGCGCGTCTCGACAAGATCGCCGCCGATCTCTTTGGCTCGAAGCTCGCGGGCGATATTGTCATCGGCAAGGACGGGCTTGCCACCGCCGATCTGAAAAGCCAGCACCTCGATCTCAAGCCTCTCGCACCATTTACCGGCCTGCCGCTTTCGGGCGGCGGTGCGCTGGCGCTGACCGCGACACCGTCGCAAGGCAAGCAGAACGCCGCGCTCACTTTCGCCACCTCTCGCCTCGACGTCGATCTGCCAACGCCGATCACGCTTGACCGGGTGACGCTCAACGCATCACTCCACGACCTTTTCGGCAAGGCGGATGTCGATGCAGATTTCGTCGCCACCTCCGGTCAGGCTGGCCTCATTCATCTCGAAGGCGTCACCGCGCGCGCGCAGGGTCCGCTCGACAAGCTGGCGCTCTCTGTCGCGGCCAAAGGCGCGCGCGAAACCTTTGCGCCCGATCCCTTCACGCTCGCCGCCGACGCGACCTATACAGGCACGGCAAGCAGCCTCACCGTCTCACGCCTCGACCTTGCCGTCGGCAAAGCCAAGCTCGCGCTGGCCAAACCGCTTACGATTGCGCTTGCCAATGGCGTCGAGGCCAAGGGCTTCACGCTGGCCCTCACCGCCCCTTCCGGCGCGGGCGAACTCGGCGGCGATTTCACGCTGCGCCAGAGCGCGCGCCTGCATCTCAAGGCCGTGGATGTTCCGGTCGATCTTGCAAGCCTCGTCCTCCCGCTTGAAGCCATCGAGGGGCGCATGAACGGCACCGCCGATCTCGACACCAGCTCCAATACCGCCACGCTCTCCTTTCGCTTCGACCGCGTGCTGCTCGGTCAGGGCGCAACCAATGAGCGTCCGCCTTTCGACGCCACACTGAACGGCAAATGGGCCAAGGGCCGTTTCGATCTCAATGCCGAAGCGCAAGGCGTCTCGACGCGGCCCTTCATGCTCGCCGCCTCCTTCCCTCTCACCCATCCCGCAGGCACGCCCTGGCCCGCGCTCGCCAAACGTGGCGCGGTGTCGGGTAGCCTCACATGGAGCGGGCCTCTGGCTTCGCTTGCCGCCTTTGTCGATATCGGCCATCAGCGCATCGGCGGCGGCACGCGCGTCGCGCTCGCTATACGCGGCGACATTTCCGCGCCGCAGGTCAGCGGCGAGGCAACCATCGAAAACGGCTTTTACGAAAACATCGACACGGGCACGCTGCTGAAAAACATTTCGGCGCGCCTCGAAGGTAGCGAAAGCCAAAGTCTCGGCTTCACGCTCGACGGAACCGATGGCGGCGAAGGCAAGATCGCAGCGCAGGGCCGCATCTCGCTCGCCAAGGGCGCCTTCCCGGCGATCTCGATTTCGACCACTTTCAACAATGCGCGTCTCGTCCACCGCCCCGATGTGGATGCCACCGCCGACGGGCAGATCGAGTTGATGGGGCCGAGCTTTCCGCCGGGCCGCAACGCGCCTCTGACGATCAAAGGCAGCGTGACGACGCGGGCATTGCAGATCCGTATTCCTGAATCCCTGCCCTCCAGCGTCGCCCAGATCAGGGTCATCGAGATAAATGGCACATCCTCAAAGCGCGCCGCCGCCGCCGATGAAGCGCCTGCAATTCCCATCGCGCTCGATATCAAGGTCACAACTGGAATGCCCGCACGCATCAGCGGGCGCGGCCTCGACTCGCTCTGGAACGGCGATCTCGCCATTGCCGGTTCGGTGCGTCGCCCGCGCGTTTCGGGCCGCCTCGATAGCGAGCGCGGCACGCTCGATTTTGCGGGCAAGACCTTCACCCTGTCCAAGGGGATGGTGCGCTTTCCCGGCACCTATCCGATCGATCCTGATTTCGAGGTGACCCTCGCCTACGCGCGCACGGACCTCCAGGCGGCCATCGACCTCACCGGCCGCACGTCGGCGCCGCAGATGACGCTCTTATCCACGCCCACTCTGCCGCAGGATGAAATCCTTTCGCGCATCCTTTTCAACAAGGGCGTCGGCGAATTGTCGGCGATGGAAGCGCTGCAACTCGCGCGCACGCTGGCTGAATTGTCGGGCGCCAATTTGGGCGGCGGCGGGCTCGGCGTCCTCGACCGCCTGCAAGAATCGCTCAGCCTTGATGTGCTGCGCATCGACAGCAATCAGAACGGTGCGACGACGCTTTCGGCGGGGAAATATATTCAAAAAGGCGTCTATGTCGGCGTCGAGCAGGGCGCGCTCGCCAGCGACAGTTCGGTCAAGGTCGAGATCGAGGTGACGCCGCAGATCAGCGTCGATACGCGCATCGGCCAGAACGCGACCGGCGATGTGGGCATCAACTGGAAGTGGGATTATTGAGGGAGCGGGCCTCGTCCTTCGAGACGCGCCTTCGGCGCTCCTCAGGATGAGGCTCTTCCGCTGAACTAAAACCTCACCCTGGGGAGCCGCAAAGCGGCCTCTCGAAGGGCGAGGCCCTAGCTGTCCAGATTAGTAAGGTGCCCGCGCCGGGAAGCCCGCATCGTTCGCGCCGAGATCGTGGTTGATCGGGCCGCCGGGAGCCGAGAGCGTGTTCATATTGTCGAGCATCTTCTTTTCCCGGATCTGCCGCTCCAGCCGCTGCTGCTCATATTGCTCGGCATACATCTCCGCATCGTGCTGCGTCTTGTTGTCGTAACGCGCATCCTCCCCGGAGCGGTAGTTCACCGGCGGCGTGTCCGCCGGATCGTGGATCTCGTAAGTCTGATCGCCCGTATTCGTCACCGGCGCTTGCTCAGCCGGATCGGCAAGGGCGGGGCTCACCAGAAGCGCCATAACGGCGGCGGCAGCCAAAGACGTCGCAATGTTACGTGTCATGTCAGACCTCACATCAAGCCGGCCCGCTCCACACATATGGGAACGCCGCGCCACCCTTTACAGACGCATTCTTTTACAAGATTTCACAGAATCTCGTGTGTCCTAATTTGCCTCGAGCGTGGCCTCCCCGGCACAGTCGGCAGGTTATTTCGCCGTTTGCCGCAAAGCCGCCCTCAGAAGCTCGCCGGATCGGCAACCTTCACGATCAGCTTGCCAATATTTTTACCATCGAAAAGCCGGTTCACCGCCGTGGGCGCTTCCTCAAGCCCATCGACGATCGTTTCTTCGTGGCGGAGCCGCCCTTCGGCCACCCATTGCGCGAGCTGGCGCGAGCCCTCGCCGAATTTGGCGAAAAAGTCGGTGACGATGAAGCCGCGAATATTGATCCGGCGCATCAGGATCGGCGAGAAATCGGCCCGCATCGGCTGGTCGCTATTATAGCCCGATATCATGCCGCAGAGGGGCATCCGGCCGAAGAGGTTCATCCGTGCCATGACGGCTTCCATGATCTCGCCGCCGACATTCTCAAAGTTGACGTCAATGCCCTTGGGCGTCGCCTCCGCGAGTTTCTCCCGCCAGCCCGCGCTTTTGTAATCGACCGCCGCGTCGAAGCCGAGCGTCTCAACCAGATGTCGGCACTTATCCGGCCCACCCGCGATGCCGACGGCGCGGCAGCCCTTGATCTTGGCTATCTGCCCGACGACCGAACCGACGGCGCCCGCCGCCGCCGAGACGACGACCGTGTCACCTTCCTTGGGCTGGCCGAGTTCCAGCAATCCGAAATAAGCGGTGAGACCGGTCATGCCCGCCGCGCCCATCATCGCCGTCAGCGGCACAGGCAGGCCCTTGGGGATCACGCCCATGCGATTTGCCGGGCTCTCCGTCGCAATCGTGTAGTCCTGCCAGCCGGTCAGGCCCGACACATGATCGCCCACCTGATAGGCCGACGAGTTCGACTTCACCACGACGCCGATGCCGCCGCCGCGCATCACTGCGCCTATCTCGACCGGCGGCATGTATTGATCCATGTCGCTCATCCAGATCCGGTTCGTCGGATCGAGGCTCAGATAGAGCGTACGCACCAGTGCCTCGCCTGCACCCGGCTCGGGGATCGGCGCTTTCACCAGATCGAAATCGCTCGTCTTGATGCGGCCCGAGGGGCGCGACTTCAAACGGTACTGGCGGTTCACGTCGTTCTTCATTTTCATTCCTTCGTTCGACAATAGCCGCTACGGCATCACGATTTCAAACCAGAAATCGAACTGGTCGAGCAACCCGACAAGCTCGCCAAGCGCGCCCGCATTGCCCTCGACCTTCACCTTGCCCGAAGCGGTGAGCGCATCGAGCGTCGTCTCGCCCAACAGAATGTCGAGGAGACCGGTGCGCGTTATTGCAATGGAGGCGTCGGGCTTTGCCGCACGCTTGTCCTTCACATGATGCAGCACCGCGTTTTCAAGCGACAGGAGATAGTGCTCCTTCGTATCGGTGAAATCGAGATTGAGCGCCATCGTACGCGCCCCCGCCTTCGGCCCGTTGAGCCGCACGGAAAGCGCGTCGAGAAGCTGTTCCACCGGCAGAGTGCGAAGTTGGCCGCCCGCAGCCGAGCGCGGCGTTGCGGATGGCGGACGCGGATTGCGCAACTCCATCGCGGCGGTGAGATAGAAGCCACGCCACGGGCCGCTCTCCGCCTGATAGCCCATTTGCTCCAGCGCATCGGCCTGCAAATGCCGCGCATCGGCATTGGCCGGATCGGCAAAGACCAGATGATTGACGATCTCGGCGACCCAGCGATATTCGCCTTTGTCGAAAGCCGCGCGCGCGCTTTTCAGCAAATTTTCCGCGCCGCCCGCAAGCTCTACGTAGCGTTTGCCCGCCTCGACCGGCGGCAGCTTGTGCAGGTTTGCCGGGTTGCCATCGAACCAGCCGAGATAGCGTTGATAGACGGCCTTGGCGTTGTGGTTGAGCGTGCCGTAATAGCCGCGGCTATACCATTCCTCGGCCAGCGTCGGCGGCAGCGCGATTTCTTCGGCGATCTCGGTCGGCGTCAACCCGTGATTGGCGAAACGCAGCGTCTGGTCATGCACATATTTATACATGTCGCGCTGCTTCTTCAGGAACTCCGTCACGATATCGCTGCCCCAGCGCGGCCAGTGATGGCTCGCAAACAGCACATCCGTCTCCGCGCCGAAGAGATCGATCGCCTCGTTGATGTAATAGCTCCAGGATTTCGCATCGCGCACCTGCGCGCCGCGCGGCGTGTAGATATTGTGCATATGGCAGGAGCAATTTTCCGCCATGCAGAGGGCCTTCATCTGCGGAAAATAGAAATTCATTTCGGCGGGCGCTTCGGTGTCCGGCGTCATCTGAAAGACGATCTCGACGCCATCGACGATGAGCTTCGTGCCCGTCTCCTTGATGATTTCATTCGGCGGCACAAGGCTCACCTGTCCGAGCGACACCGTTTTGCCAAGGCCCGCGTCCACATGGCCCTTGGGTCCGCGCGGCAGAAGCGCGCCATACATGTAAGTCGCGCGTCTGCCCATCGCATTGCCCGCCAGCACGTTTTCGCTCACGGCCTCTTTCAGAAAACCGTCCGGCGCAATGATGCGCACATCGCCGCGCGCAAGGTCTTCCTCCGTCAGCACACCCTTGACGCCGCCGTAATGATCGACATGGCTATGGGTATAGATGACGGCGGTGACGGGCTTGTCGCCGCGATGCTTGCGCATCAAATCCAGTGACGCCCGCGCCGTCTCCGAGGAGATCAGCGGGTCGATGACAATGAAGCCCTTGTCGCCCTCGATGAAAGTGATGTTCGACAAATCAAAATTGCGCACCTGATAGATGCGCTCCGTCACTTTGAAAAGCCCGTGAATCTTGTTGAGCTGCGCCTGCCGCCAAAGGCTCGGATTGACCGTGTCGGGCGGCGTCGCTTCATCCTCGAAAGCAAAGGAAGCCATCTCCCAGACCGCATGGCCCGCTTCGTTCAGGATACGTGCATCGGGGATCGTCGCGATGAACCCGCGCGTTGAAAGTTCAAAATCCGTGTCCGATGCCTTGGGCAATCCTTTGGCGAGATGCGCATGTGAGCGGCACGTCGCTTCAGTGGCATCTTTCGGTCCCTGCATATTCGTCCCCTCATTCGCGCCGATCACTTGTCGGCGTCCGCAAATCTAACGCGGGCCATTAAATATCACATCGGGCGCCGTGGCGAGCGCGACGAGGAAACTCTCCAAACTCAATCCTCTTCCTGAGGCGTGCTCGCGCCCTCACGGCCTCGTCCTTCGAGACGCTGCTTCGCGGCTCCTCAGGATGAGGGAGAGACAATTCCGATTGTCACCCCGGCCTTGTGCCGGGGTCCAGAGCGGCGAAGACTGGATTGCCACGGCCCGCGACACGTACAGCACAGTTCCGCCAACAAAAAGGCCGGCATAAAAACCGGCCCTTCTCGTCTCGAACTCCCGGCAGCCTATTTCCGCGGATCGGGCGTCAGCCGCAAATACGGTTTCACCGTCTTGAAGCCCGGGAAGATCGTCTTGGCCGCCTCATCGTCCACCGAATTGACGATGATGACGTCTTCGCCCGGTTTCCAGTTCACCGGCGTCGCCACCTTGTAGCCATCCGTCAGTTGCAAACTGTCGATGACGCGGATGATCTCGTCGAAGTTCCGGCCCGTCGTTTGCGGATAGGTGATGGTGAGCCGGATTTTCTTCTGCGGGTCGATCACGAAGACCGTGCGGACCGTATAAACCTCGTCATGCTTGGGGTGGATCATCCCATAGAGCCCGGCGATCTTGCGGTCGGGGTCGGCGATGATCGGGAAGTTGAGCGCGGTGCCCTGCGTCTCGCCGATGTCGGCGGCCCATTTCTGGTGGCTGTCGAGCGGGTCGATCGAAATGCCGATGGCCTTCACGTTGCGCTTGTCGAATTCGGGTTTCAGCCGCGCCACATAGCCAAGCTCGGTTGTACAAACCGGCGTGAAGTCACGCGGATGCGAGAAGAGAATTCCCCATTTGTCGCCGAGCCAGTCGTGAAATTTGATGTGGCCGTCGGTCGTCTCAGCCTCGAAATCGGGGGCAATGTCGCCAAGCTGCACTGACATGATCTGTCTCCTTTTGCATGGGCACATTTCAGGTAGTGACGCTAATTCGACAGTCCAGTGGCGGAAAGCAGAATAATCAGCACCGCGTCTTCACACCCGCTCGAAATCACAACGGGCGGCCGTTGTATAATCGGCGGTGGCCTCTCAGCGTTTCACAAGTTCGACGCGGCGGTTCTTTGCCCTGCCTGTCTCATCATCGTTGCTCGCCACGGGCGAGACAGGGCCGACGCCAGCAGACTGGAGCCGATCCTTGGCGATACCTTGTTTCGCTAAGAGCGCTGCGACTACGGAGGCCGCACGCGCCTCCGACAATTTCATATTGTGGGTGAATTCGCCAACATTGTCGGTGTGGCCGACGACATAGACTTTCAGCGCCGGATCGGCTTTCAGCAGCTTGCCGATTTCATCAAGCGTCGCGTCGGATTCCGGCTTCAGCGCCGCCTTGTCCGTGTCGAAGTAAATGCCGTAAAGCGCGATGCGGCCCGACTTGCCGATCTCGCTCCCCATCTGCTCGGCTTTCACCAGCACCATCTTGTTCTCGCGTGCCTTGGGTTCCACTACCGTGACGATCGCCACCGTGCGGTCGTTCAGCACCTTGCAATATTGCGTATCCGACATCGTATAGGTGAGCAGCGCCACATAGGCGTCGCCGTCGACACCGGGAATCTTCGCCACGCTGTAGCGTTGCGAAGCTCGCGTGGAATCCAGCGCACAGGCGCCATTGCTGAAGCTCGCGGCCTTCAATTCGCTTTTGGGATAGAGCAGCGTCAACAATCCGGCCTTGTTACCACCTGAGCCGATGCCACTCTTTGCGTCGCCGCCGCACTCTTCTTCCTTGCAAGCATAGATCACCTCGCCACCCTTGCTCGTGACTTCATCCTCATAATTGCGAGCGACTTCAAGCGTCGAGCGACCTGCGGGCATGACATAGACAAGCCGCGTCACCTTACCTTCGAGCTTCTGCGCTTTCTCCGGCAGATAGACGCGATTGTTCATGCCATCGACCTTGTCGGTGGATTTCAGAACCGAGAGTGGAAAGCTCGCCTCGTCGAAAGCTTTCTGCGCGTAATCGACGATGAAAGAACCCTCGTAACGCTTCAGAAGCGCCGTGTCCTTGGCCCCCTTGATGTCGGCATTTGGTTCGGTTGCATTTGCATGGGCCACGCCCGTCAGCAGCACCAGCATTGCAAGGCTTTTGGCCAATTGTCCGAGATAGCCCATCGGATCCCCCCGTTTCGCTTATGGGAAGATCAGTCCAGATTCGTGCCCTTTTTCCAAGTTCCAAACCACATCTTGACCTTCCAGCGACTGGAAGCCCTATCTTCGCTATATCGACATTTCAGCGGAAGGCGAGGCGATCATGACGGGCGACACAAATTGCTGCAGCGGCGCTCACGGGCACGGCCACCACGCGCATCACAGCGCAACGCCTGCAAGCGTCAAAGACCCCGTGTGTGGCATGGACGTCGATCCGGCGACGGCCAAGCACAGCGCCGAGCATGGCGAACAGACCTGGTATTTCTGCTCTGCCGGTTGCCGCGCGAAGCTTATCGCCGATCCTGACAAATATCTGACGCCCAAGGGCGAAGAAGCGCCCGCGCCGGAAGGCACAATTTTCACCTGCCCCATGCATCCAGAAATCCGGCAGGAGGGGCCGGGGGCGTGCCCGATTTGCGGCATGGCGCTGGAGCCGCTTGTCGCCACCGCCTCGCCCACGCCGAACCACGAACTCATCGACATGCAGCGGCGCTTCATCGTCGGCCTCGTGCTGGCGCTGCCCGTTTTCGTCGTCGAAATGGGAGGGCATCTCACCGGCCTCACCATGGAACTCGGCGGCTGGTCGAACTGGTTTCAGCTGGCGCTTTCAACGCCCGTGGTGCTCTGGGCGGGCTGGCCTTTCTTTCAGCGCGGCTGGGCGTCCATCGTCACGCGCAACCTCAACATGTTCACGCTGATCGCGCTAGGCACCGGCGTCGCCTGGAGCTACAGCCTTGTCGCAACGCTCGCGCCCGGTATTTTCCCCGACGCCTTTCGCGGCATGGACGGGTCCGTTGCGGTTTACTTTGAAGCCGCCGCCGTCATCACGGTTCTGGTGCTGCTCGGGCAAGTGCTCGAGTTGCGCGCGCGCGAGCGCACCGGCGGAGCGATCCGCGCGCTGCTCGATCTCGCGCCGAAGACCGCGCGGCGTATCGGCGCTGATGGTCACGAGGAAGACGTGGCGCTCGAGGCCATCATCGTCGGCGACACATTGCGCGTTCGTCCCGGCGAGAAGGTGCCGGTCGATGGCGTGATTGCCGAAGGCCGCAGCGCGCTCGATGAATCCATGATCACCGGCGAAGCGATGCCGGTGACGAAAGAAGCGGGCGACAAGGTCATTGCCGCAACGCTCAACCGTTCGGGCGGCTTCATCATGACGGCGGAGAAAGTCGGGCGCGATACGATGCTTGCCCGCATCGTGCAGATGGTCGCCGATGCGCAACGCTCGCGCGCGCCGATCCAGCGTCTTGCCGACCTCGTCGCAAGCTGGTTCGTGCCGCTGGTCATTGCGGTTTCGGCGCTCGCCTTTGTCGCGTGGATGATCTTGGGGCCGGAGCCGCGTTTTGCTCATGCGCTGGTCGCCGCCGTTGCGGTGCTGATCATCGCCTGCCCTTGCGCGCTCGGTCTTGCCACGCCCATGTCGATCATGGTCGGCGTCGGGCGCGGCGCGAGCCAAGGCGTGCTCATCAAAAATGCCGACGCACTGGAACGCATGGAGAAGGTCGATACGCTCGTCGTCGATAAAACCGGCACGCTCACTGAAGGCAAGCCTTCCGTCATCGAAATCGTTGCGGCGCAAGGCTTTGACGAGGCGGAGTTGCTGCGGCTTGTCGCCAGCGTCGAGGCCGCGAGTGAGCATCCGCTGGCCGACGCCATCGTCGCCGCCGCCAAAGCGCGGAACCTCACTCTTACAGAGGTCTCGGGCTTTGATTCACCCACCGGCAAGGGCGCGCTCGGCACGGTCGAGGGCAAGCATATCGTCATCGGCAATGCCGCCTTCCTCGCCGAGCACGGCATCGCCGCCGATGCGCAGGGGCCACGCGCCGAAACATTCCGCCAGGACGGGGCGACGGCGATCTTTGCCGGGATCGACGGGCGTCTCGCCGGGCTCTTTGCCATAGCGGACGCGATCAAGCCGACGACGCAGAGCGCCATCGATGCGCTGAAAGCAGACGGCATCCATGTCGTCATGCTGACCGGCGACAATGAAACGACAGCTCGCGCGATTGCAAAATCCCTCGGCATCGACGAGGTGGAAGCGGGCGTGTTACCTGACGGCAAGGCGCGTATCGTCGAGCGGTTGCGTGGCGAGGGTCGTGTCGTCGCCATGGCGGGCGACGGCGTCAATGATGCGCCCGCGCTTGCCGCCGCCGATATCGGCATCGCCATGGGCACCGGCACTGACGTTGCGATGGAGAGCGCCGGCATCACGCTGCTCAAGGGCGATCTCATCGGCATCGTTCATGCTCGCCATCTCTCGCAAGCAACGATGCGCAACATAAGGCAAAATCTTTTCTTCGCCTTCATCTACAACGCCGCCGGTGTGCCGGTCGCAGCGGGCGTGCTTTATCCCGCATTCGGATTGCTGCTCTCGCCGGTCATCGCGGCGGCGGCGATGGCGCTTTCCTCCGTCAGCGTCATCGGCAATGCGTTGCGGCTTCGCGCGGCAAAGCTCTAGGCAAACAAAAAGGGAGCGGCATCGCACCGCTCCCTTTCCTCAATTCATTTCCGCATCAGTTGACGACGCGCCATGAGCCGTCCGGCTGCTGGCAAGCCGTGCCGTAGCCATATTGCATCTGGCCGCCGACGCGCACCGAGGACTGGTACTCGCGGCAATACTGGCCCGACTGCGACTGATAGACGTCAGAGGTCGGTGTCGCCTGAAGCGGTGCCTGACCGTAATAATCGGCAGGCGGCGGTGCGTAGACCGTCTGCGGCGGCGCGCTATAGGCGGGCTGCGAAAGCAGCGCCGCGCCGAGCAGCGCACCGCCGATTATCGCGACGGCGGCAAGCCCGTTATCATTGTCGTCCTGTCCGTGGCGATAGCCGCGATCATAGCCACGCGCGTAGTTTCCATGGCCGCCATTGTGGCGCTCGCCGCTCCAGCCCCAACCCTGTCCGCCACCGCCGCCGTGATAGCGGCTTCCCGCGAAAGCGGGCGCGGCAAAGCTCAGTGACGTGGCGGCGGCCAGCGCAATCGCGGTCGCCTTGAAACCGATGGATTTGGGGCTCTTGCTCATTTGACCATCTCCCTGACGGGTGCCGGTGTGACGGGTTCACGCGCCGGACCGTCATTTGATGATGCAAATATAGGAAGCCCCGGCTGAACCGGGGATGAATGGTTTTCGCCCAAGAAAAACGGCCGCCCCCTGCGGAGCGGCCGTTTCCTTGCCTTCAAATTGCCATCAACGCGCGACGTTGATCACCTGCAACTGCGTGAATTCGGCCAGGCCCTCTTCGCCCAGCTCCGTGCCGAGGCCGGAATGTTTCGAGCCGCCGAAGGGAATATTCGGCGCGAGTTCGGCATGTTTGTTCACCCACACAGAACCCGATTCCATCTGCACCGCCAGCTTGTAGGCGCGGTCGGGATTGGACGACCAGATCGAGCCGCCAAGCCCATAAGGCGAGGCATTGGCGCGCGCCACAGCATCTTCGGGATCGGAATATTTGATCACCGGCAGCACCGGGCCAAACTGTTCTTCATCGACAAGGCGCGACCCATCGGTGATGTCACGCACGATGGTCGGCTGGATGAAATAGCCAGCGCCGCCCTGCGCCGCACCACCTGCAATCACCTTGCCGTGTTTCTTGGCGTCCTCAATGACTTCCTTCACCTTGTCGAACTGCATCTTGTTTTGCAGCGGCCCAAGCTGGGTGCCTTGCTCAAGACCATTGCCGACAATGGCGGCTGTCGCGAGCTTGGCCAACTCGTCGCACATTTCGTCATAGATCGACTCATGCACATAGAGCCGCTTCATCGCGATGCAGACCTGGCCGTTGTTCTGAAAGGCGCTCTGGAAGAGAGCGGGCGCCGTCTCCTTGGGGTTCACGTCGTCAAGCACGATGCCCGCATCATTGCCGCCAAGCTCAAGCGTGATGCGCTTCAGCGTCGCCGCCGCGCCCGCCATCACCTTCGCGCCGGTCGCCGTCGAGCCGGTGAAGGAAATCTTGCGAACGTCAGGATGCGCCGTCAGCGCACCGCCCAGATCGTTGGCATCGGTGATGATGTTGACGACACCTGCCGGCAGAATGTCCTTAATCAACTCGCCGAGCCTCAGCGATGTCAGCGGCGTTGTCGGCGCTGGCTTCAGCACCACCGTGTTGCCGGAAAGTAATGCTGGCGGCAGCTTGAAGGCCATCAGGATCAGCGGAAAATTCCACGGCACGATCGCGCCGATAACACCAAGCGGCTTCCTGTGCAGCTCGACCTTGCGGCCCTCGCTGTCATCGATCACCTTGATGGGCAGATCAAGCGCCGTGAAATAGCGGAAGAAAGCCGCCGTGCCGAAAACCTCGCCGGTCGCGTCAGCCAGCGGCTTGCCCTGTTCCTGCGTCAGCAGGCGCGCAAGCTCCTGACCGTTCTTTTCGATGGCGTCGGCAATGGCGTTCAGCGCCTTCTTGCGTTCGGCAATCGGCGTCTTCGCCCAGGCCGGAAACGCCGCCTTTGCCGCCGCAACAGCCTCATCAAGCTGCGCTTTCGAGGCGCGCGGGCATTTCGCCAGCACTTCTTCCGTTGCCGGATTAATAACGTCCATGGTCTGGTCGCCCGCGACCAGCTTGCCGTTGATCAAGAGCTTGTAGTCGCTCATCTGGTAACTCCCTGAATGGTCTTCGTTTCTAATTCGGCAATCTAGTTGGGCAGCAACGAGAGCGCGTTGGTGTCGCGCACATGGTCGGCGCCGCCCTGCAACATGGCAAAGAACATATCATCTCCGCGCGGCGTTCGCTCGACTATCATTGAGGCGGCAAAAGCCATGATGAAAAGCGCAAAACTGTAGCGCGCATAGCCTTCCCACACATCGTCGAAGCTGTAGTCCTTGACGCCAAGCTCCACCAGCTTGTCATGGTAGCGCGTCAGCAGCGCACGCTCATGCACCTTGCGCTCCTCGCGCTTCAAAGCGCCGGAGCGGAAATAGGACACATCATGCATCCCGCAGCCAAGCCCGAGTGATTGCCAATCCACAACCGTCAGCGGCTTGCCGCCCTCCGCCGTGCCGAACATCATGTTGTCGGGCCGAAAATCCATATGGATCAGGCATTTCGGGCCGCTATACCCATTGCGGTAGAAATTGTAGTTCCTGATGACCGCATCGCCGATCTCGATGCAATGCGACGGGATGCGCTCGCCGTAGCGCTCGCGGAAACCTGCCCAGAGCGCTGTCATCAACTCTCCGTTCGTCACCGACGCGGCAGCTTTCGTCTCGGAAACCCAGGCGAGGTTCTCAAGCGAGGCATCGCCCCAATGCGAGGCATGGAGCTTGGCCGCTTCTTCAATCGCCAGCTCCGTCTCATGCAAGGTGCATCCACGCATCTGGTCGCCCTGCGTGGCGGGCGCAAGGTCCTCCATCATCAGCACGAATTCGCTCGTCTCAGGATCGACATCGGCATGGAGACAGGTGGGCGTCGTGATCAGCGCCCTGGGCGCGATCAGATGATAGAAATTCACCTCGCGAATATAATTGCCGAAATTAACGCCGGTGGCGCGGCTTTCATCGTCGGGCGAGGGAAACTTGCCGACGATGGTGCGCGGCGCGCCATTCGCATCGCCTTTAAAATCGAAGATGAAGCGCACGCTTTCACCGACTTGGCCCGTGCCCACGCGCTTTGCCGTAAAATCTGCAACCGTCGCCTCATAGCCGCCAAGACGCAGCACTTCGCTCAGCCATTGCGCCGTCACTTGCGCGGGCCGGATGATCGGCAGCCTTGTGGTTGTCGCCACCTTCAAATCCTCACTTCAATTTCTGGAGGCCGGATCGTCATTGCGAGCGTCAGCGAAGCAATCCAGAAGCCGCACCCGTAGATGTTTCGGGCTTTCACAGCCCTCGCAATGACGCTAACCGGGGCTTTCACGGCAGCTTCGCCACCGGATGCACATAGACTTCATTGAGTGCAATCTCGTCGCCTTTCAGCACCACAAGATCGAAGCCGCGCATATAGTTCTTGGTTCCGTCGGGCAGGCTCATCGTACAATACCAGCGTCCACTATAGCCGTCATGCGTCGCCCATGTTTCATGCGGCACATAATTCATCGGCGGCGTTTCGGCAAAGAGCTTGGTGAGATATGCGCGGAGAGCTTCTCTCCCCTTCAATCCGTCCGGCACCTGCGGATCGCAATAGATCGTGTCGGGCGCGTAGAACATCACCAGTTCGGCGACATTCTTGTCCGACCAGGCTTTCAGCCAACGCGCGTTGAAATCGACAATGTCGAGCGCCATATCGGTCTCCGCTTTCATGAGGTCAGCCTCCGAGCACATGAGCGCGATGCTCGGGCGTGAAAAGTTCAGGCGGCAGAAGCTCCGGTCCCGCCATCACGGCAATGCCATGGGCCTTCAGCATCGGGTCCGCCGCCGCACGTTCGAAATAGCTCAAGCGCCGGGCGCGCGCCGCATCGCCGAACTCCGCGTCGAGCACGGCGGTGATCTCTCCGGCAAAGCGCAAGCGCCGCATCCGCTCAGCGCGTTCCTCGGCATAAGGCGCAAAGAGGCTGGGCGTCCAGTCCTCAGCACCCTTCAGCAATTCCGAGACGATGCGCACATCGCGATAGGTGATCGACAATCCTTGGCCCACAATCGGATCGTTCCAGCCCGCCGCATCGCCGATCAGTACGACGCCTTGCGTGAAAGGCTCGTCCGTCCAGCTATCATTGTTGAAATAGCTCCTGAGCGGCCCCGCCGGTTTGCCGCCCGCCAGATACACATTGTCCGGGCTGCAATTCATGCGGAAGGCATCGAGAAAAGCCTGCGCACCATCTTCACCCGCAAAGCGCCGCCGGTCGTCGAGCGCATAGCTGCCATAAATACGCACCCGCCCATCGCCTTGCGGAAAAGCCAGAAAGGCGAAATTGCCCTCGGTGCCGATGGCCTGCTGCGTCGCGTCCCAGCCCTTCGCGCCTTCGACCAGCAGGCCGCCGAACATGTGATGCGGTTTGTTCTGGTGCAGCGTCACATGCGCTGCAGCCCGCACCGCCGAAGCGCGCCCATCCGCGCCGACGAGAAGGCGCGCCGTCGCCGTCTCGGTCTTGCCGTTGACGGTATAGGTGAGCGAGGGCGCATCGCCGAATTTGATCTCGCCCACCTCGACGCCGCGCAGCGCCGTCGCACCGGCGCGGCCCGCCTCATCGAACAATGTCTGACAGTGATGCGGATGGCCGAGGCAGAGCGGCCCATCCACATTGGGCAGGATCGCGTCGAGCGGCATCGGCTCTGCTTCTGCAAGCGCAGGCGCCAGCACTTCATCATAGGTGATGTGTTGCTTCAGGTGGTGGCCGCCCGCCTTGCGCAGCAGATCGTAAATGCCGACGCGCTGCGTTTCGACGACGCCCCAGGGCGCGATCCATTCGCCGCGCACATGGTCTTCATAGACCGTCGATTTTTCGAGCAGTAGAACCTGTTTGCCATCACGCGCCATGACAATCGCCAGTGCCGCGCCGCCGATGCCGCCGCCTACGATGATGAGATCGTATCGCACGCTCATGTCTGCCGGCCTCCCGCCGGTATATTTCCAACGCAGCGGTCGCAAAAGCCAGCGCCGCTGCGCTGCCCCGTCTTGGCGCGAGGCTCATTCTCAATGCCTTTGAAAATATCTTGGCCTTCAATGCGCACACGGGCAAGCGCGTGGCGAGGCGCTGCCACTCATGCCGCTTGGACGCGACGGAAACTCAGGCCGCCTGCGTCGCCGTGCCAGCCACGATGTACCATGTGACGAACATTCCGCAGATCAGCGCGCCCGGCACGTAGCTATTGGTACGTCTGTAAGTAAAGGTGCCGATCAACGCCACAATCGCCATCAGCGGTAGAAATTGGATAGCGATGATCGTGCTCAGCGGGTCGAAGGCGGTCAGCAATTTGCCGTTGATGAACAGTGCGCCGTAATCGAGGCAGAGCAGCACGAGGAAGCCGCCCGCCAGCGCCGCGATGCCCGACAGATAGTGGCGCAGCGTGCCATCACCCCTGACGGCAAGCTGGCCATGCAGGGCGCGAAAGAGCACGAGGAAGAAGGCCGTGAAGGGCAGAAGATAGATGAGCGCCAGTGTGAATTGCGCCGGGCTGAAAAGTTTGAGCGCCACGACCCAGAAACGAAAATCGATCTTGAAGGCGGCGTCGGCAAATAGCAGCGATGCGTAACCTATGGCGATGGTGGCGAGCGCCAGCGCGATGGAGCGCGGCCAGTCGGTGTCGAACTTCGCCGCCGCGCCCTTGAAGGCGAAACCGGCCATCAAAGTCAGACCCGCATTGAGCAGCGCCCAAACGAGCACCTGATTGGTGATGCCCTGCTTCAGCACCGATGACGGCGGCGCGATCACCGTGCCGAGAATGAAAAACGGAAAATAGGTGACGACCGGCACCAGCGCCATCAGCGCCAGCGCCACCCACCAGCGGCGGTCGCGTTTTTCGGCGGCGGGTTGCGGCGCATGTTTGAGGGGCGCGAAACCTTTCAGCCCGAGCAGCATGTCGAATGCGCCGAGCAGCAGCGCGACAAATCCGATTAACGCGGCGAGTGTGGCGATTTCCTTCCATATCCATATCTGGTCGCTTGAAGGGCGCGGCTTGCCGCCTTCGAGCGTCTTCGCAAACCAGTCGATGCTCGCGCCGATGGCCGTATTTGAAAAATGATCGCCGGGATGCGTTGTTTTCGGCGTGAAGAGAATGCGCGCCGTGCCATCTTCGATCGAGCCGTAAAGTTTTTCCGTCTCGACCGGCTTGTCTGTGCCGAAGAGTGTTTTCAGTTTCGGGCTTCCGCCGACGTCGCGGGCGCGATCGACATCCCACATCAGTTTGGAGAATTCATCGTAACGGCTGAAGACCAGCGCCAGATTACGCGGCCATGTGGGCGTGCCTTCGGCGGCGAAAGGTTTGCCGGGCGAGGAGCCTTCAAGCACCATGGAGCGATAGGCGTCCGGCATCGCAGCGGCGGCAGCAAGCACCGTCCAGCCGCCCATGCTGTGTCCCTCAAGGCCAATATTGTCCGTGTCAACCATATCGAGCGAGCGGAGATAGGTGAGCCCGTCCGGCCCGCCAAAACCGTTGGAAAAGGCCGGGCCTCCGCTATAGCCGTGGCCGGTCTGGTCGAGGGCGAGGACAACATAGCCGCGCCGGGCAAACTCGATGGAAAAGCCATCCTGGGTTTCGCGCGAATTGATATACCCATGCACCGCAAGGATGCCTGGCGCGCGTTTGGCCGAGGTTGCCGTGGCGGGAATATATAAAAGTGCGCTCATGCGCGTGCCGTCGGCGCCTGTGAAACGGACATCGCGGATGACAAGCTGTGCAGACGTCTGGACCGACAATCAGCAACAAGCCAATTGCCATCAATCGCCACGAACCAAGCATGGATTTCCCCCGTTTTTCCGCCGCCATGTTAGTTGGTTTTTGGGCGGAGCTTCCTACATAGTGTAGTCATGTAAATTCTGTTATTTCACAACTGCCGCGAGATAAATCCCCATGCCAACACTCTTCGATCCCTTGAAGGTCGGCGCGCTCCAGTTGCCGAACCGCATCATCATGGCGCCCCTGACGCGCGCGCGCTCGGGCACCGCGCGTATGCCTAACGCCTTGATGGCCCAGCATTATTCACAACGCGCCGGCGCCGGTCTGCTGATCAGCGAGGCCACCTCCGTCACCCCTGCCGGTGTCGGCTATGAAGACACGCCCGGCATCTGGTCCGACGAGCAAGTCGAAGGCTGGAAGCTCACCACCGACGCCGTTCACAAGGCTGGCGGGCGTATTTTCATGCAGCTCTGGCATGTCGGGCGCATCAGCGATCCGGTGTTTCACGATGGCGAACTCCCCGTTGCCCCCAGCGCCATCGCCGCCAAGGGCCATGTCAGCCTACTTCGCCCGACGCGCGACTATCCCGTGCCGCGCGCCCTCGAAACCCATGAAATCGCCGACGTCGTCGAAGCCTATCGCAAGGGTGCAGAGAATGCGCAACGCGCCGGTTTCGATGGCGTCGAGCTCCACGGTGCCAATGGTTATTTGCTCGATCAGTTCCTGCAGGACGTCTCCAATACGCGCACCGATGAGTATGGCGGATCGCTTGAAAATCGCGCTCGCCTGATGCTCGAATCCATCGATGCCGCTATTTCGGTATGGGGCTCGGATCGCGTCGGGCTTCATCTCGCGCCGCGCGGCGACGCGCATTCCATGGGCGACAGCAATCTTCTTGCGACCTTCGGCTATGTCGCGCGCGAGATGGGCAAACGCAAGCTCGCCTTCCTCTGCGCGCGCGAGCATGTCGCCGGTGACAGTATCGGGTCGCAACTCAAGAAAGCCTTTGGCGGCGTCTATATAGCCAATGAAGGCTTCACCAAAGAGAGCGCGGAAGCAGCTCTCGCAGCGGGCAATGCGGATGCGGTCGCCTTCGGAAAGCTTTTTATTTCCAATCCCGATCTCGTGGAACGCTTCGCAAAAAACGCGCCGCTGAACAAATGGATCGCCGAAACTTTTTATTCCAAGGGCGCACCCGGCTATACCGATTATCCGAGCCTCGAAATGGCCTGAACCATCAGGCTCACGAAAAAAGGGTGGCCCGCAACGGCCACCCTTTATTGTTTGCAGGCAGATAATTTCAATGCGCGTGGTCGGGTTTCGTCATCAGCTCGACGAGAACGCCGCCCATATCCTTGGGATGAACGAAGATCACCGGCACGCCATGCGCGCCGATGCGCGGCTCGCCCGTGCCGAGGATCG